>CAMAXR010000100.1 GCA_945862195.1 Hylemonella gracilis | reverse complement strand
AGCTTGAACGAAGCGGACGCCATCATCATGGGCAGCCCCACCTACATGGGTTCGGTGAGCTGGCAATTTAAAAAGTTTGCCGATGCCAGCAGCAAAGCATGGTTTACCCAGCAGTGGAAAGACAAGTTGTTTGCGGGTTTTACCAACAGCGCCACCATGAACGGCGACAAACATTCCACCTTGCATTACCTGTTCACCCTGGCCATGCAGCACGGCGGCTTGTGGGTAGGCACCGGATTGATGCCCAGCAACGCCAAGTCTGCGCAACGCAATGACGTGAACTATGTCGGTTCGTCCAGCGGTGCCATGGCCACCACGCCATCAGACGCATCCGCCAACGAAATGTTGCCTGGCGACCTAGAAACCGCTCGTCTATTTGGCAAGCGGGTGCAAGAAGTGGTGCAGCGCCTTAAAGCTTAATGACCCAAAAGGTCTTAGGTTTCAGGCTGCAGCACCGCCCCAAGTCGCCCAGCGCGTGGGTCTCTTTTGGGGCGTTGAGCACCGGGCTCAGGGCTTGCATCTTGCAGGGCGCTCAGGTCGGGTTTGACGGCAATGCGCTCATCAAACACAAAACAGTCGCCTTGGTAATGCGCCCCGCCGGTTTCTTCAAAGTATTTCAAGATGCCGCCCTCCAGCTGCACCACATGCTTCAGGCCGGCTTCACGCATAAACAGGGCCGCTTTTTCGCAGCGGATGCCGCCAGTGCAAAAGCTCACCACGGTTTTGTTTTGCAATTCGGCCCTGTGCTCTAAAAGCGCCTGGGGAAAGTCGGAAAACTTGTTCAAACGCCAGTCGATCGCACCTTTAAAGGTGCCCACATCCACTTCAAAAGCATTGCGGGTGTCTAAGGTCACCACTGGGCGGCCTTCGTCGTCGTGACCTTGGTCTAGCCAGCGGCGAACAGTGTGTGCGTCAGCAGCCGGTGCTCTGCCTGTGGGCTGAGAAAAATCGGGTTGGATGGTGGGGTGGTTCATGCGGATGATCTCGCGCTTGACCTTCACAATCAGCTTTTTAAACGGTTGTGTGGCCGACCAGCTTTCCTTGGGTGCCAAATCCGCAAAGCGGGCATCGGCCTTCAGGTCGGCTACAAAGGCTCGTGCGCCCGATTCAGGTCCGGCTAAGAACAGGTTCAGCCCTTCTTCTGCCAGCAAAATCGTGCCGGTCAGGCCTGCAGCCAGTGCTTGGGTGCGCAGTTCTGCTTGCAGCTGGTTAGGGTCTGCAATCGGCACAAATTTGTAGCTGGCAATGTTGAGTATGGGCAGCATGTGGCGTCTTTAGGTGGCTGATTTGCAAATCCCGCGCGCCATAAGGTCGGCAATGGCGGCTTCGCTGTAGCCGAGCTCTTGCAATACCACAGCCGAGTCCTGGCCCAGATGCGGTGCGGCAGTCAGGCCCGTTTGAAGGGGCGTGCCAGACCAGCGGGTGGGCGCGCGCATCTTGAGCATGGGGCCTTCGCCGGGCAGGTCGGATTCGTAAATAAAACCAGTGGCACGCAGGTGTTCATCGCTCAAGATGTCGTCCACGCTGTTCATGGGCGTGTTGGGAATATCGGCTTGGGTCAGCAGCTCACGCCATTGGGCAGTGGTGCGCGTGCGCAGGATGCGACCCACTTCGGCATACACCTCGTCAATGTGGGCTGCGCGGTTGGTGTGGGTGGAAAAACGCGGGTCTTGCATGCGCTGCGGCTCGCCGAGTGCTTCAAAAAAGTTGCGCCAATGTTTGTCGTTGTAAATCAGCACGCACAAATAGCCATCTTGGGTGGCATAGGGTTTGCGGTGGGGGGTGAGCAGGCGGGCATAACCGGCAGGCCCTAACGGGGGTTCGTAGGTTTTGCCGGCCATGTGGTCGCCCATCACAAACTGAGTAACGGCCTCAAACATGGGCACCACCACCGCTTGCCCAAAGCCGGTTTGGCTGCGCGCATACAGCGCGGCGGTCACGGCGTACACGGCGTGCAGGCCTGTGACGCGGTCGCTCAGCGTTACGGGGGCGTAGCAAGGCTCGGGCGCACCATACTGCTGCATGAGCCAAGGCACACCGGCAATGCCTTGAATCAGGTCGTCATAGGCCGGTTTATCGGCATAAGGGCCTTCTGTGTCAAACCCCAAGCAACTCACGTGTATCAGCTTGGGGAATTGAGATTTCAAAGATTCGTAGTCCAGCCCTAAGCGGGCCAGCGCTTGAGCCCGGACATTGGTAATTAATACGTCGCTGCGCGCGGCCAAATCCAAAGCCACTTGTTTGCCCTCGGGGCTTTTAAGGTCGAGCACCAAGCTGCGCTTGCCCTGGCTGGCATGCATAAAAATATGCCCCATGCCCGCCTCACGCATCGGGCCCACATGTCGCATGTTGTCGCCTTCATGAGTCTCTATCTTGGTCACCTCAGCGCCCAGTTGGGCCAAGATTTGCGTGGCAAAAGGCCCCAAGACGACCGAAGTAAGGTCCAAAATTTTGACGCCTGCTAGGGGGCCGAAAGCTGCTGGAGTTATTGGTGGTGAATGCGGGTTAAGCTGAGGGTTCATCGTACTCATGCGGAATCATAGGCTGAACTTTGAGGGGCTGATCTTTCTACAATGGATCTTATGACCCCTAGCACAGAGCCCGGTATCGAAGCACATACCGAAAATTTCCCCAACGCATCGACTTTTGTCCACTTGCGTGTGCACAGTGAGTTTTCGGTGGTGGATGGCACCAACCGCGTGGAGGACTTAGTCAAAGCCGCTGCGCAAGACGCGCAACCGGCCTTGGCGCTGACCGACTTCAACAACCTGTTTGGGGCAGTCAAGTTTTACAAAGAGGCCCGAGGCAAGGGCGTCAAGCCCTTGATTGGGGTGGACGTGTTGCTGCAAGGGCTGTCGCAAGACCCCTCAGTCATCAGCCGTTTGCTGTTGCTGGTTCAAAACTACCAAGGGTATTTGAATTTAAGCGAGCTGCTGGCCCGCGCTTGGACGCAAAACGTGGTCAAAGCTCAGGGTGTGGTCAAGCTCGAATGGTTGCGTGAGCTCAACGAAGGTTTGCTGGCGCTAACCGGTGCACAGTCTGGCGCTGTAGGGCAGGCTTTGGTGCAGGGCGACCAAGACCGCGCGCACCACGCTGCTTTGCAGTTGGCCGCCTTGTTTCCCCACCGTTTGTACGTCGAGCTTCAACGCGCGGGCCGTAACGACGACGAGCTTCATGTGGCCGCAGCTGTGCAGCTGGCTTCCCGCTTGAAGTTGCCCGTGGTGGCCACCCATCCTGTGCAGTTTCCCAAGCCTGAAGATTTTGAGGCGCACGAGGCCAGGGTGTGCATTTCGGAGGGCGAAATTTTGGGCAACCCTCGGCGGGTTCGCAAGTTCACGCGTGAGCAATATTTCAAATCTGCCGCGCAAATGCAAGCGCTGTTTGACGATGTCCCCTCCGCCCTGACCAATGCGCTTGAAATTGCCAAGCGCTGCAACCTGAACCTCACCCTTGGCAAGCCGCAGCTGCCCAACTTTCCCATTCCGCCCGACATGACGTTGGAAGCGTTTTTCCGCAAAGAGTCGTTTGACGGGTTGGAGCAGCGTCTGGCGCATCTGTACCCCGACCCCGTCACCCGCGAAGCACAGCGCCCCCGCTATGTGGAGCGTTTGGAGTTTGAAATCAACACCATTTTGAATATGGGGTTTCCTGGCTACTTTTTGATTGTGGGTGACTTCATCAACTGGGCCAAAAAGAACGGTTGCCCCGTGGGGCCGGGCCGCGGCTCTGGGGCGGGCTCGCTGGTGGCGTATGCCCTCAAGATCACCGACCTTGATCCGCTGGAATACAAACTGCTGTTTGAGCGGTTTTTGAACCCCGAGCGGGTGTCCATGCCCGACTTTGATATTGACTTTTGCCAAGCCAACCGCGACCGCGTGATTGACTACGTCAAAGACAAATACGGCAAAGAGGCGGTGAGCCAAATTGCCACGTTTGGCACCATGGCCGCCCGCGCAGCCATTCGGGACGTGGGTCGTGTGCTGGACATGAGCTACACCTTTTGCGACGGTATCAGCAAGCTTATTCCCAACAAGCCGGGGCAGCACATCACCATTGCGGGCGCTATAAAAGAAGAGCCCATTTTGGCCGAGCGTTTGGCTAAGGAAGAAGAAGTCAAAACCCTGTTGGATTTGGCCCAAAAGCTTGAAGGCTTGACGCGCAATGTGGGCATGCACGCAGGCGGCGTATTGATAGCACCGGGCAAGCTGACCGATTTCTGCCCGCTCTACCAGCAGCCGGGCAGTGAGTCGGCGGTCAGCCAGTACGACAAAGACGATGTGGAAGCCATTGGGCTGGTGAAGTTTGACTTTTTGGGCTTGGCCACGCTGACCATTTTGGAAATTGCCCGCGAATTCATTCAAAAACGCCATGTGGGGCAGGAGCACTTTGCGTTTGAAAATATTCCCTTGCAAGACGCCGCCACCTACCGCTTATTTCAAGAGGGCAAAACCGAGGCGGTGTTTCAGTTTGAAAGTCGGGGCATGCAGGGCATGCTGCGCGACGCCAAACCGACCCGCTTGGAAGACCTGATTGCCTTAAACGCCCTGTACCGCCCCGGCCCAATGGACCTCATTCCGAGCTTTGTGGCGCGCAAACATGGACGCGAAGAGATCGAATACCCGCACCCCATGGTGGCCGACATGCTGTCGGAGACCTACGGCATCATGGTTTACCAAGAGCAGGTGATGCAAACGGCGCAGATTTTGGGTGGCTATTCGCTGGGTGGCGCTGACATGTTGCGCCGCGCCATGGGTAAAAAGAAGGCTGAGGAAATGGCTGAGCACCGCGCCATCTTCCGTGCAGGAGCAGCCAAAAACGCCATTACCGAACAAAAGGCCGATGAGGTGTTTGACCTCATGGAAAAGTTTGCGGGCTACGGCTTTAACAAGTCGCATGCGGCGGCGTATTCATTGCTGGCTTATCACACGGCTTGGCTCAAGGTGCATTACACCGCCGAGTTTTTCTGCGCCAACATGACGGTGGAGATGGACGACACCGACAAGCTCAAGGTCTTGTTTGAAGACGCCTTGAAGATGGGCATGAGCTTTGAGCCCCCCAACATCAATCGGGGGCTGTACCGCTTTGAGCCCGTATCCAACACCCAGATTCGCTATGGCCTGGGCGCCATCAAAGGCACAGGCGAGCAAGCCATTGAAGCCATTGTGGCCGCGCGCGAGGGTAGGGGCACTGGCCCGCAAGGCGACCATGCTGGGCCCTTCACCAGCTTGTTTGACTTTTGCGTACGGGTTGACCGCACGCGCCTGAACAAGCGCACCATAGAAGCCCTTATCAAAGCCGGTGCTATGGACAGCTTGCAGCTCAATCGCGCTGCCTTGCTTCAAAGCGTGGACCGTGCGTTTGACTTTGCTGCAGCCACCCAAGCCAACACCAACCAAGGTGGGCTGTTTGACATGATGGGCGAAGACGCGCAGGGCGCCAGCACCCAAGAACCCGATTTGGTTGAGGTGATGCCTTGGGGGGTTAAAGAGCGGCTCACCCACGAAAAATCCGCATTGGGGTTTTACCTGTCTGGGCACTTGTTTGATGAAGTGGAGCTGGAAGTGCGCCGTTTTGCCAAGCGCCAACTGGCCGATTTGATTGATACGCGCGAACCGCAGCTGCTGGTGGGCGTGGTGGGCGACTTTAGGGTCATCAACGGCCAGCGCGGCAAGTTGGGCTTGTTCAAGCTGGACGACAAATCGGCCGTCATCGACGCGCGGGTGGACGAAGCTTTGATGAACGCCCACAAACACCTGTTTAAAGAAGACGAGCTCATCATCGTGATGGGCAAGGTGCAGCCCGACCGTTTTTCGGGTGGGCTGCAGTTGAACGTGCAACAGGTGTGGGACTTGCCCGCCGCCCGTTGCCGCTTTGGCAAGTTTTTGCGCGTCAAGGTCAACGGTCATGCGCCCGATGTGCAACGATTGTTGTCAGACCACCCGCCACGCAAAGAAATGACCGAACAAGGTGAGCTTTTGCGGGGCTTAGGCGTAAGGTTTTTAGTGCATCGCCCCCAACTGGCGCAGGCCGAAATTCAGCTGGGCGATCAGGCCAAATTCTTCCCTTCCGATGCGGCTTTAGCCAGCTGGATGGCGCAGGCCGACCAGGGACAGGCTCAGGTGGTGTACGAGTAAGCCCCTACCTATTCGGCTTGTTCTTATCCTGAATGTATTGACCAATGGCGGCCAGTGCCATCTCGGGCACTTCTACAAACGACACGCCGGTTTTGAAGCCGCTTTGGCTGCCTGAAAACGTGCTTTGCATGGTTTTACCCACGGCGGTCACGGTGAACAGTTTTCCGTTGGGCATGGTGAGCCTAAAAATCACGTTGCAGCGAGAGCCTATGGGCAAGCTGCGTTCGGTGAGCACGCCCACGCCGCCTAGGCTCAAATCCACCACACG
>CAMAXR010000099.1 GCA_945862195.1 Hylemonella gracilis | reverse complement strand
GCGGGAAAGGTGCTGATGGGTACGGGGTTGGCTTCGTTACGGGCATCAACCACCCAAACCAGTTTGGGCCAATCTGCACCTAAATCTTGCACGCATTCATCGCTCACGATCCAAAGCCCCCGGTCAAACAAAGGCAGCACCGTGTGGGTAAAGCCATTAAAGGGCGGTGAGTGGTTCCATTTGGACACCACCTTCATGTTGCTCATGTCTGAAATATCCAGCACAACAGCACCACCATCTATGTAGCCAATAAAGGCGCGGTCTGGCCGATCAGGAAACACGTTGGTGTTGTGGGTTCTAAAGCCTGTATCAAACTGCTTAGGCAATCTGGCGGGAGCAGGAGCTTCATCTCCCTCGCGTGTACCGGGGTACCACCAGCGGCCAATTTCTTCAGGCTTGGACAGGTTGGACACATCCAATACCCTGTAAAACTGATCGTCCAATGGGTTGCGGGGGGTAAAGTCTGGCGCGCCTGAAGACATGTGGATGGTCTTCCCATCTACAAACCAAAGCGCATGGACACCACGCGAATGTGGACCGGAGCAATCGAAGTGCGAAATCAGTTTGGGTTGTTCGGGCGTGCTGATATCAAACAAATCAACCCCCGCAGGCTTGATGTCGGCGGAGCTGGCCTGATAAGCCACCGCCATGATGTTGCCCACCACGTCCAATGAGTTGGAGCGCAACTTCATGTGCGGCAGGTCAGTTTGCACGATCAGCTTAGGGTTGCGCGGGTCGGTCACATCCACGCCCGAAAAGTTTTTAGGCGCCGACTCATGCGCCAGCCACAGGATGCGGCGCCCATCGCCTGTCAGTTGCATGGCCATGCCCTCGCCTAAACCACCAAAGCCCGAAAGCTCGTGGTGCGCGAGCAATTTCATATTGAACGAAAGGGTTTGATCCGCGCGCGACGCGGGAGAAGGTGCATGCAGCATGATTGAAGTTACCAGTTGATTGCCTTTGAAGAATATAAACCACCTGCGCCATATGTCTGGCTAATGGGTTCAGATAGGTTCTGATGCGTTCAAATTGTGCGCTGCTGCGCTAAAAACCAGTCCAAAATCTCCTCGCCGGTCCATACCAACACCTTGTCATGGCTCAAGACATAGTCGTAAAGCTCTTCAAGGTAGCCAATGCGGTGAGGCACTCCGCTCAGGTAGGGGTGAACCGATATGGCCATCACCCTGGGGGTTTGGGCACCGTCTTTGTACAGACGGTCAAATTGGGCTTTGCCCCGTTTGAGTATTTCATCCGACGAGTGCTGTTGCACAGCTGATATGGCCACGTCATTCAACTCAATGGTGTAGGGCAACGCGGTTATGGGGCCCTTTGAGGAGTTCAGCGACACGGGTTGATCGTCCAACACCCAGTTGGCCACGTAGTCAATGCCACATTCAGCGAGGTGGTCTAGGGTGTCGTCTGTCTCTGTAAGGCCGGGGCTTTCCCATCCCCGTGGTGCTTTACCAGTAAATTTGCGAATTTCTTCCATCGTTTCACGAATGGATGCCAGTTGGTCTTCCACTTTGTGCATGGGCCGTTGCACCAATCCATGACCCATAAACTCCCAACCCGCATGTAATGCCGCAGTGCACACTTCTTCGTACATGCGGCATGTGGTGCCATTGAGTGCGAAAGTGGCTTTCATCTTTCGGTCGCTGAGCGCTTCTAGCAGTCGCCAAAACCCTACGCGCATACCGTACTCATGCCAAGACCAGTTGGGCACATCGGGCAGCATGGGGTTGCCCATGGGTGGCGGCAGCAAGGCCCGCGGCATGGCGCTGGTGGGCTCCCATACCTCTACGTTGACAATATTCCAGAGCACCACCCGCGCATCTCCTGGAAGCTTCAAGCTTGGGCGGTTGACTATGGATTGGTAAGGGGCGCGTGCCCGAACGCTGTGTCCAATGGGATGGCTCATGAAGGCTCCTTAAGTCTTGAGTGTGAACTCGGGTTTTACATATGCTGCTAACAATCACTACAGATCATAAATTTCTAAGATTTTTCACGCGTTTTCAAAACTCTTAAGTGGGGTAATTACTGATGGTTTGGGGGTGCTTGCGCACTGCATCAGCTGAGTTAAATCCTTAGAATGAGGTTGTCAATACTGGGTACTTCATCTCTCAGGCATGTTGGCACATAACTTCAATCAGGAGACAAACATGATGAAAAATCTATGGACCACTTTGGGGGCTGCATGCTTGGTGTTTGCCGGCATGGTGGGTGCTGCTCAAGCTCAAAACTTTCCTAACCGACCCGTCAAACTCGTGGTCACTTACCCGCCAGGCGGCAGCTCTGATCTGATGGCGCGCATCATGGGCCAAAAGCTCAGCGAATATTGGAACCAACCTGTGATCATTGAAAGCAAGCCGGGTGCGGCTGGCTCTATAGGTATGGAATTTGCGGCACGTCAGGCGGCTGATGGCTACACGTTTGTCATTGGCAACCTGGGCCCCGCATCGGTGAACCCTTTGATCACCAAAGTGCCCTACAGCATGGATAACGATTTCATTGCGGTGTCGCTTACGGCAACCGGCCCCAACATATTGGTGGTACCCAGCAAATCGCCTTTTAAAAATTTTGGCGATCTGTTGACCGCAGCCAAAACCAAAAACAACTCACTCAACTTTGGCACCAGCGGAACAGGCAGTATGTCGCACTTGGCAGGCGAGCTCATCATGCGTCAAGCGGGCGTCAAAATGACCGGCGTGGCCTACAAAGGTGGCGGCTTGGCCGTGAATGATGTGTTGGCGGGCCAAATTGACTTTATCGTCTCTGATGCCTTGCCTGTAGCGCAGCACATCAAATCAGGTGGTCTTCGTTCCCTGGCGATCACCAGCGAAAAACGATCGCCCTTGTTTCCAGATATTCCCACCTTCGCTGAAGGGGGCTTGCAGGGTCTGGTGGCGGTGAACTGGTGGGGCGTGTTTTTGCCTGCTGGCACACCCAAGGCCATCGTGGACCGCTACAACGAAGCTTTGAGCAAGGTCATGGTGAACCCTGATCTGAAAGAGCGCTTTGCCGGCTTAGGTGTAGAAGCCATGGCGTCATCCCCGGAAGAGTTCAGGGCTTTCTTAGCCTCTGAAAAAGCCAAATATTCCAAACTCATTGCAGACAACAACATCAAGGCTGATTGAACATGTTTTTTACTTGCGCCCCTCATTGCACAGACCCCACTCACAAGCACCACGCTGCGGCCACCAAATCCAGCAGCAAGGCGCGTGTGTCGGTGCCCGTCCTTCCGGCCACCGCCAAAGCAAAGCCAACGGGTGCGACTAAGGGCGCAGGTAAAACACCTCGCATTGACATTCATTGCCACTATTTCAATCCCGAGGTGGGCAAAAAAGCCTCAGTATTGAACCCTGTGGAGCTCGAGGTGGGGCATATATTTGCCAACCAATTGACGCGCGATGTCAACGCCAAGCAGATGAAAGACCGGGCGCCCAAGTTGTCCAACATTGACGTTCGGTTGAAGGATATGGACCGTATGGGCATTGACATCCAAGCGGTATCTCCTGCGCCCTTCCAGTATTACTATTTTGCTGAGCCAGACTTTGGAGCCGAGCTGGCGCGCGATGTCAACAACGGCATTGCCGACATCGTGGCCAAGCACCCTGATCGTTTCATGGGCTTGGGCACGGTGCCTTTGCAAAACGCAGACCTGGCCGTCAAAGAGCTCAACCGTGCAGTTAAAGATTTGGGCTTGCGGGGCATTGAAATCAATACCCACGTCAATGGCAAAAACCTAACCGATCCCTCTTTAAAGCTCGAAAAGTTCTTTGCCCGCGTGCAGGAGTTGGGCGTCACCCTGTTCATGCACCCCAACGGCTTTACCGATGCCCAGCGTTTGACCAACCACTACTTGAACAACGTGATTGGCAACCCCCTGGAAACCACCATTGCGGTCAGCCACTTGATTTTTGATGGCGTCATGGAGCGCAACCCCAAGCTCAAGGTGGTGTTGGCGCACAGTGGTGGCTATTTGGCGCACTATTGGGCGCGTATGGACCATGCGCATCGCGCCCGCCCCGATCTCAAAACTGTCATCAAGAAAAAACCTTCTTCCTACTTAGAGCGGTTTTATTTCGACACCATCACCTTTGATGCCGACATGCTGCGCCACCTCATCAACCGATTTGGAGCGGAACACGTGTTGCTAGGTACCGACTACCCTTACGACATGGGTGAGGAAGACCCGCTTGGCTTAATTGGCTCCGTTAAAAAGCTCAGCCGCGCAGACAAAGACCTCATTCAAGGCGGCAACGCGCAGCGCCTCTTGAAGGTCACGCCGGTTAAAAAACCTGCTGCAAAAAAATAGGACGGTCGTTGTGACCGCTTACACCCCAAGGCATGTGGGGGATTGCTTCAATGTGGAAGACCTGCAGGCCTTGGCGCGGCTGCAGCTGCCGCGCTGTATTTACGATTTTTATGCCGGGGGTGCTGAAGACGAGTTCACGCTCGAGCAAAACCGAGCAGCCTTTGCCCAAGTTAAGTTTGCGCCCAGGGTGCTTCAAGATGTGAGGTCTGTTCAGCTTGAAGCTCAGCTTGTGGGTGCTCCAGCTGCAATGCCTATGGCCATTGCACCAACGGGCGGTGCGGGCTATGGTTTTAGAGAGGCTGATACGGCTTTAGCCCAAGCAGCCGCCAAGCATGGCATTCCGTACACCTTGTCCAGCAGTGCCACCACCACTATTGAAACCATTGCCCAAAAAGCGCCGGGACGCCTCTGGTTTCAGGCCTATATTTTTAAAAACCAAGAATTTTTTTGGAGTCTTTTAGATCGCGCCTTGGCTGCAGACTTTGAGGCCTTGGTCATCACACTGGACCTGCCTGTAGGCGGCAAGCGCGAGCGAGACATGCGCAACCATTTTTCGGTTCCGTTTCGCTACACGCCACGCAATGTGCTGGACTTTGCCAGTCGACCCCGCTGGGCATGGGACATGTTGATCAACGGTTTGCCCGAATTGGTCAACCTTAAAGACCTGAACAAGCTCCCTACCTCTGCAAAAGCTTTGGCATCTTCTGTGGGCAAAGCTTACGACGCGGGCTTTGACTGGAGCCGCATGGCAGAAGTGCGCGACCGCTGGCCGCGCAAACTCATTGTCAAAGGCATCCACCGACAAGATGATGCCGAGCGCTTGGTCGCCATGGGTTGCGACGCCTTGGTGGTGTCCAACCATGGCGGTCGCCAACTCGATGGTGTACGTGCCTCTTTGCACGCCTTGTCTGAAGTTTTGGCGGGGGCGGCTGGTAAAGCACCGGTTTTATTGGATGGTGGTATCCGTCGCGGTTCAGACGTGGCCAAAGCCATAGCTATGGGCGCGCAGGGCGTTTTGCTCGGTCGAGCCACTTTGTTTGGCGCTATGGGCGGCGGTTTTGAAGGCGTTGACCGTGCTTTAGATATTTTGCGAGACGAGTTGCACCGCACGCTGCAGTTGTGTGGCTTGTCCGATGTGAGTCAACTTTCAGAAGATATTCTCAGACATCATTCCCATCACATTGTTAGGAGTTCACCATGACCAAAATTCTGATAACCGGCGGCACCGTGGTCACCATGGACCCCAAAATCGGGGACTTACCCATCGGCGATGTCTTGATAGACGGCGACCGCATCGTGGCAGTTGCCCCCCACATCCAAGCAGATGACGCACAAGTGATCGACGCTCGGGGTACCGTGGTCATTCCCGGCTTGGTCAACGCCCATATGCATACATGGCAAACCGGTTTGCGCGGCTTGGCCTCCAATTGGACGGTGCTCGAGTACTTTAAAAAAATGCACGCGGGTCTGGCCACTTTGTTTCAGCCCTCAGACATTTACATTGCCAACCTTGTCGGTGCGCTCAATCAAATCAACTGCGGCACCACCACTTTGGCAGACTGGTGCCACAACAACCCCACACCAGCGCATACCGATGCGGGCATTGATGGTTTGGTGGAGTCGGGCATCCGTGCGGTGTTTTTCCATGGATCCCCCAAACCCGACCCCAAGCCCGGTCAAAAACCTTTTTGGGAAGTGCCACACCCCCGCAGCGAAGTTGAACGCTTGTTGAAAACACGCTTCACCTCATCTGAAAGCTTGGTGGGTCTTGGCTTGGCAATTTTGGGGCCGCATTACTCCACCTACGACGTGGCGGTGGACGACTTCAAACTGGCGCGCGAATTTGACTTGATTGCCAGCATGCACTGTGCCGGTGGAGCAGCCCGTGTGCCTGATGGCTGGGACCGCTTGGCCCAAGAAGGCTTGCTGGGCGACAACAACAACATCGTCCACGGCAATGACCTAAACGACGCGCAGTTGCGCTTTATGTTGGATCAAGGTGTGAGCTTTTCACTCACCCCCGAGACGGAAATGTTTCAAGGCCATGGCTTTGCCATCACCGGCAGACTGCGCAAAATGGGGTATCAGCCCTCGTTGGGTGTAGATTTAGAGTCGTGCATCAGCGGCGATATGTTCACGGTGGCTCGTATGGCCATGGCCACACAGCGCGCTTTTGACAATGCCGAATCCAAGCAACTGCACCAAAAGCTGCCAGACACCTCCACCATCACCGCTCGAGAAGCCTTGTCTTGGATCACCATAGAAGGCGCCAAGATGCTCAAAATGTCAGACCGAATTGGATC
>CAMAXR010000098.1 GCA_945862195.1 Hylemonella gracilis | reverse complement strand
ATATAGGCAGGGGCTTGAGGCAACTGTTCATGGATCCATGAAGGCATAGACAGTCGGGTTGTGTTTCCTGATTCGAGATAGAAAATTTCTTTTAGGGTTTTTTGATGAAGCGCAAACCCTAGGGAAAACACCGATCAGGCCAGCCCAGTTGGCGCTGAAAGCCTGTCCAGTCAAAGCCAGTGCCAGGGTCTGACTTTCGGCCTGGGGCAATGTGTTCGTGCCCTGCAATGTGCTCTATGCCATACGCTTGCCCGAGTGCGGCACACAAAACAGCAAGAGTTTCGTACTGGGAGGCTTCAAACAGATCGCCTTCTAGGCCTTCAAGCTCTATGCCCACTGAAAAATCATTGCAGTTGTCACGTCCTTGGTGTCTGGATGCGCCCGCATGCCAAGCGCGATGGTCGCAACTGACCAGCTGCCAAAGGGCTCCAGTGCGCTCTATAAAGAAATGTGCAGAAACCTGCAGGCCCATAATAGATTGGAAATAGGGGTGTTGTTTCCAATCCAGTTGGTTGGTGAACAGTTGTTGCACCTGATGCCCGCCGTATTCGCCTGGCGGCAGGCTGATGGAGTGCACCACAATCAAATCCACCGCGGCACTTCCCGATGTATGACCGGCCTTTTCGGCGGTTGGTGGTGGCTCAGGTCTTGGACCAAAGTTGGGGGAGTCAAGACGCCGCGCAAAACGATACCAACCTTCCGACCAAAGCGGCAAACACGGCTCATCAGGCGGGGCGGGGTTGTGAGAGTCAGCGCTCAAGGTTCTGAAAGTTGGCGGTGGCTTGGGCTGCAATACAGCCCTTTCAGGCCTGAGCAAGACTCGGACTTGGGAAAGTGCACCTGGCAGTGCAGGCAGGCCACCATGTCTTGAGGGGCTTGAATTTGGGGGGCGGCAGGGTTGGCAGCGTTGGCAGCGTTGGCAGCATCTGACGGCTGGGCCGGGGTGGAAGAAGGGTCATCCTCTCGATCGGTGAAGGCTTTGAATTTCTCTAACAGATTGCGGGAATGTTTGCGCCACAGGTAGGCGCCCCACAGCAGCAACACCAGGATCAGAATGATTCTCAAGTGAGCCGCTCCAGCAACACTTCCAATACAAACCTAGAACCTACGTAAGCCAATAAGAGGAGCAAAGCGGCGGTGTAAACCATGCGGGCAGCCATACGGCCCCGCCAGCCAAAGCGTGCTCGCCCCGTGAGCAAGGTGGCCAGGGTGAGCCATGAGAGCAAAGAAAACAAGGTTTTGTGGTCCCAACGCCATGCTTGCCCGTAAGAGGCTTCACCAAACACCCATCCTGCCAGCAATGTGGCCGAGAGCAACACAAAACCTGCCCACAAAAACCTGAAGGTCAAGCGCTCTAAAGTCATCAGCGGCAGTCCATAAGCTGAAGCCGTGGCTTGGCGAATTTGCTGTTCTGCTCGGTTCATCAGCCACGCATGCCAAGCCGCCGCAGCCAGCAAGCCATAGGATGCAATGCCCAAGGCCCAATGCAGGCCCAACCAAGCCGATGCATTGGCCTGCAGTTCATGGCCGGGGTAGATCAGGCCCAAGCTTAGGCTGGTGACCGCCACCACTGAAAGCACCCAACCCAGGCGCAGCTGGGGGTAAAAGAGCCCCTCCACCGCGTAAAGGCAACTCAACAACCAAGCGGTGAATGAAAGCGCCGGTGCAAAACCAAAGCGGGGATCTGGGCCCACCATGGTCCACAGCAGCAAAAGTCCATGCAAAGCAATGGCCAAGAGCATCAGCCAACGCGCTACCCCATGGCTGATGCGTTGGTTGGCCAGTGCAGAACCCGCATAAGACGCGCAGGCCAACGCCGCCAGACCGATGGAGGTCAGGGGCAGCGCAGACCAAGACGCACTGGCTAGTATCATGAAGAGAAGTTTAGCGCCTCAAATCTCCAACCCAATCTCTCGCCAGCCTTTTCCCACCAACGCACTCCCCTTAACACCCTCCTCAGCACCCACTTATCTATGGCTTCAGCCCTTTCGGACAAACTCAGCCGCCTCGTCAAAGGCATGCGTGGGCAGGCGCGCATCACCGAGTCCAATGTGGCCGACATGCTGCGCGAAGTCCGTATGGCGTTGCTCGAGGCCGATGTGGCCTTGCCCGTGGTGCGCGACTTTGTGGCGCGGGTCAAAGAAAAGGCCTTGGGCCAAGAGGTGTTGGGCTCCCTCACCCCAGGCCAAGCTTTGGTGGGCATTGTCAACAAAGAGTTGGCCGCCACCATGGGCGAAGGGGTCACCGACCTGAATTTGGCGGCCCAACCACCGGCCGTGATTTTGATGGCGGGCTTACAAGGTGCGGGTAAAACCACCACCACGGCCAAGTTGGCCAAGCACCTGATTGAAAAGCGCAAGAAAAAAGTGCTCACGGTGTCGGGCGACGTGTACCGCCCCGCGGCCATTGAGCAGCTCAAAACCGTCACCGCCCAAGCTGGTGCAGAGTGGTTTCCCAGCTCTGCGGACCAAAAACCCGCCGACATTGCCCGCGCCGCCTTGGATTACGCGCGCCGCCACTTTGTAGATGTGCTGTTGGTGGACACGGCGGGCCGTTTGGCCATAGACGAAGCCTTGATGGCTGAAATCAAGGAATTGCACACGGTGTTGAACCCCGTGGAAACCTTGTTTGTGGTGGACGCCATGCAGGGTCAAGACGCCATCAACACCGCTCGAGCCTTTAAAGACGCCTTGCCGCTGACCGGCATTATTTTGACCAAAACAGATGGTGATTCTCGCGGTGGCTCAGCTTTGTCGGTGCGAGCCGTCACCGGCGTGCCCATCAAATTTGCGGGTGTGAGCGAAAAAATTGACGGCTTGGAGGTGTTTGACGCCGACCGTCACGCCCAGCGCGTTTTGGGTATGGGCGATATTTTGGCCTTGGTGGAGCAAGTCACCGCCCATGTGGATTTGGCCTCTGCGCAACAGCTGGCCGCCAAAGTCAAAAGCGGAGAGAGTTTTGATTTCAACGACTTTTTGTCCCAAATTCAGCAAATGAAGCAAATGGGGGGGCTGTCCAGCTTGATGGACAAGTTGCCTTCTCATATGGCGGCCAAAGCTGGAGCCATGGATATGGATCGGGTGGAAAAAGACGTAAGGCGCAAAGAGGGCATCATCCAAAGCATGACGCCGCTGGAGCGGCGTAAACCCGATTTGGTCAAGGCCTCGCGCAAGCGGCGTATTGCTGCGGGGGCGGGCGTGCAGGTGCAAGATGTGAACCGCCTCTTTAAAGAGTACGAGCAAATGCGCGACATGATGAAAAAAATGAAGGGCGGTGGCCTCATGAAAATGATGAAGCGCATGGGAGGGATGGGTGGTACGGGCGGCTTAGGTGGCCCGGGAGGTTTTGGTGGAGGCATGAAAGGCCCTTAGCCCAGCGAGCATTCCATCATGCAGTTCGTCGTGTAATCCGCCTGCCACCAAGAGGCTGCATAATTTTTTGTATATCTCTTCAACCTCAGCGCTGAGCTGCTTTTTCACCATCATCTCCCCCCATGAGAAACAACCAACCCGTTACCGGCAAGGCTTACTACTTCCAATCTGATCAAACTTTGGTGTCGGTCACCGACCTTAAAGGCCGCATCACCTACTGCAACAACAACTTTGTAGAAGTCAGCGGCTTTAGCCGAGAGGAGTTGTTGGGTCAGCCCCACAACATGGTGCGCCACCCCGATATGCCCGCTGAAGCCTTTAGGGACATGTGGGACACCATTGCAGGTGGCAGCCCTTGGACTGCGCTGGTTAAAAACCGCCGCAAGAACGGCGACCACTACTGGGTGCGCGCCAACGCCACTCCCGTGCGCAGCGGAGAGCACATTGTGGGTTTTTTGTCCGTCAGGTCATCCCCTTCAGACGAAGAAGTCAGCCAAGCCGAACATCTTTACTCCACCATGCGCAAAGAGGCCACCGACGGCCGCTTGGTGCACCGTTTTAAAAACGGCAAGATCATCCGCGACACCCTATTGGGGTCCACCTTCCGAGCATTGCGTCCGGGCCCTGCGGTGCAAATTGGTTTGTTCATGTCCACACCTATCGTGCTGCTGGGTGTTTTGCCCGTGTTCGGTACGCCCGTTGCGTTGTCTTGGGCAATAGCCTTGGGCGCCGCAGTGTGGGGCGGCAGCGTGATTTGGCGCCGTTATGTGCAGCCTTTGTACGGCTTACTGGTTGAAGCCAACCGTCTTGCTTCTGGCGACATGGCCGAAGCCATTAAGGTGACCCACGAAGGTTTGGTGGGGCGTTTGCAATTGGCTTTGTCGCAAATGGCCATGTCCATTAAAACCGTGGTGTTGGACGTGCGCAAAGAAGTTGCCAACCTAAGCGTGGGCTCGCGAGAAATTGCCACGGGCAACCAAGATTTGTCGTCCCGCACCGAGTCTCAGGCCAGCAGCTTGGAAGAAACAGCTGCCTCTATGGAGCAAATCAACGGCACCATCAAACAGACCTCGCATTTGTCCAGCCAGGGCGGCAGTTTGGCTTTTGAAACCGCCGAAGTGTCTAAGCGCAGCCAAGCCGCCGTGACCACCGTGGCCACCACCATGAAAGACATTGCGCACTCTTCTGGCAAGATTGGCAGCATCATCCAAGTGATTGAAGGGGTGGCCTTCCAAACCAACATCTTGGCTTTGAACGCTGCGGTAGAAGCCGCACGCGCTGGTGAGCAAGGCCGCGGTTTTGCTGTGGTCGCAGCCGAGGTGCGGGCCTTGGCGCAACGCACCACGTCTGCCTCGCGTGAGGTTAAACAGTTGATTGAAGAATCTCTGGCGCATGTGGAAGACGGCACCCGTCAAACCTCGCAAGCCCAAGTGCGCATGGATGAAGCCATGACCTTGGTGGAAAAAACCGTCATGCTGTTGCAAGAAATTAAAAACGCCACCTCCGAGCAAGAGGCGGGGGTGTCTCAGGTGAACGATGCGGTCAGCCACCTCGACTCCTTAACTCAGCAAAACGCTGCCATGGTGGAAGAGCTGGCCGCTGCTGCAAGTTCTATGGACCAGCAAGTGGGCGTGGTGCACAGTTCTATTCAGGTCTTCCGCTTGGCCGATGGGGACCGCACCTTGGCCGAGTTGGACGCCGTGACCCTGCGCACCCAAGCGCAAGGCGCCACCTTAGAGGCTGAGGCTTAGGTCAAAGACTTAGACCAAAGACCCCTTCAAGCTGTAGTGCATCACCTCGGTGATGCGCACATCAACCAACTTGCCCACCAGCTTGCCCAATGCCTCGGGTGGCGCCTCAAAGTTCACCACCCGATTGCATTCGGTGCGGCCCATAAGTTCAGAGGCGTCGCGGCGCGAGGGGCCTTCCACCAAAATGCGCTGCCACGTGCCCAAGCGCGACTCACTGATGCGGCGCATGCTTGTATCAATGGCTGCCTGAAGCTGCTGCAACCGCTTAAGTTTGACCTCATGCGGCGTGTCATCGGCCAAATTGGCTGCAGGTGTGCCCGGGCGCGGGCTGAAGATAAAGCTGAACGAGTTGTCAAAACCCACATCGTCAATCAGCTTCATGAGTTTGGCAAAGTCTTCTTCGGTTTCGCCAGGAAAACCCACAATAAAGTCGCTGCTCATGGACAAGTCAGGCCGAATCGCGCGCAATTTACGCACCGTAGATTTGTATTCCATGGCCGTGTAGCCACGCTTCATGGCCATCAAAATGCGGTCAGAGCCATGTTGCACCGGCAAGTGCAGGTGGTTGACCAGCTTGGGTATGCGCTCATAAGCCGCAATGAGTGCGGGGGTAAATTCATTGGGGTGGCTGGTGGTGTAACGGATGCGTTCTATGCCCGGAATATCGGCCACATAGTCCAGTAGCGTGGCAAAGTCCGCCACCTCGGCGCTGCCGCCCATAGGGGCTCGGTAGGCGTTGACGTTTTGGCCCAGCAAGTTCACTTCCAGCACGCCTTGTTGAGCCAAGCCTGCCACCTCCACCAGCACGTCTTCAAACGGGCGGCTCACCTCTTCACCGCGGGTGTAGGGCACCACGCAGTAGCTGCAGTATTTAGAGCAGCCTTCCATGATGCTCACAAACGCGGTGGCCCCTTGCACCTTGGCAGGGGGCAGGTGGTCAAACTTTTCAATTTCAGGAAAGCTGATATCCACCTGCGGGCGGCCCAGTCGTTCGCGGGCATTGAGCAGGTCGGGCAGGCGGTGCAGGGTTTGCGGGCCAAAGACCACGTCCACATAGGGCGCGCGGCGGATGATTTCGGCGCCCTCTTGGCTGGCCACACAGCCACCCACGCCAATCTTGACGCCTTTTTTCTTGAGGTGCTGCACCCGTCCAAGGTCTGAAAACACTTTTTCTTGCGCTTTTTCTCGTACCGAGCAGGTGTTGAACAAAATCAGATCGGCTTCTTCAGGGTCTTGCGTGGGCTCATAGCCTTGGGCGGCATTCAAGACGTCGGCCATTTTGTCCGAGTCGTACTCGTTCATTTGGCAGCCAAAGGTTTTGATAAATACTTTTTTGCTCATTCCTGAATTGGAACAGTTTTTCAAAGCGCCCTTCACAAAGCGCCCTTCACAAAGCGCCCTTCACAAAGCGCCAATAGGTTGCTTAAATCGCTCCCAGCATTTTCAGGGCCGCTTGTTCAATGCTGGCGGCATTCACCTTGAAGTGCTCCCGCAGGCGCGCGCGCGT
>CAMAXR010000097.1 GCA_945862195.1 Hylemonella gracilis | reverse complement strand
CTGACCAAGCCGCGCGTGGTGCAGCTCATTGTGTTTTGTGCCCTGATTGGCATGGTGCTGGCCGTTCCAGGTGTTCCCGGTTGGTCGGAGCTTGGCTTGATGGCTTTGGCTAGCGCGGGTATTTGGCTTGTAGCCGGAGCAGCTGCGGCCTTTAACTGCATAGTCGAGCAGGGCATAGACGCCAAAATGCGCCGCACCTCTTGGCGGCCCACGGCCAAAGGCGAACTGGCCAACACCCAGACACTTTTGTTTTCCGCGGTGCTGTGTCTGGCAGGCTCTTTGTTGCTGTATGTCACAGTCAATCCGCTCACCATGTGGCTTACCTTTGCCACTTTTGTAGGGTATGCGGTGGTCTACACAGTGATCCTCAAGCCGCTCACGCCACAAAACATTGTCATTGGGGGGGCTTCGGGCGCCATGCCTCCCGTGCTGGGCTGGGCCGCCATGACGGGCGAGGTAAGCCCCGAGTCTCTGATTTTGTTTCTGATTATTTTTTTATGGACGCCCCCGCACTTTTGGGCCTTGGCGCTTTATCGGGTGGAGGACTACAAAAAGTCTGGCCTGCCCATGTTGCCAGTGACCCATGGCAATGAGTTCACCCGCTTGCAAATTTTGCTCTACACCTTGGTTTTATTTGCCGCGTGTTTGCTGCCCTTCATTTACCGCATGAGTGGCTGGTTGTATTTGGTGTCCGCTTTGGTGTTGAGCGTTTGGTTTCTTGTGTACGCATGGAAGCTGTGGAAGCACTATTCAGACGACATGGCCCGCAAAACATTCCGTTTTTCTTTAATTCACTTAAGTGCCTTGTTTGCGGCGCTGCTGGTGGACCACTACTTGGTTTAATGGAGTGTCTATGCAAGGCATGAGTAAGTTATGTTGGGCTTGGTTTTTGTTTTTAAGCCTTGGATTGGGGCTTTGGGGCTGCTCTGAAAAACCTAAGTTTGCAGCCATTGACGTGACTGGCGCAGACTACGCCAAGGGATTTGAGCTCAAAGACCAAGACGGCCAAGTGAGAACCTTGGCGGACTTCAAGGGCAAAGTGGTGGTGGTGTTTTTTGGTTTCACCCAATGCCCCGATGTTTGTCCCACGTCTATGGCCGAGTTGGTAGAAGTTAAAAAAGCCTTAGGAGCCCAAGGCGAGAAACTTCAGGGTGTTTTTGTGTCCGTTGACCCCGAGCGCGACACCCAAGAGGTGCTCAAAGCCTACATGGCCAACTTTGACCCCGGCTTTGTGGCGCTCCGCCCCGAGCCTGAGCGGCTGGCCGCTACAACCAAAGACTTTAAGGTGTACGCCAAAAAGGTGCCGAGCACACAACCAGGTTTTTACACCGTAGACCACTCAGCCGGAAGTTATGTGTACGACCCTCAAGGCCGTCTGCGTTTGTATGCCCGCTATGGCAGTGGCGCAAGTGCACTGGCGCAAGATATTCTGGTTTTGCTTAGGTGAATGCTTAGGCAAATTCGGTCAGTGCGGCTCTCATTTTTTTCATGGCAGCCACTTCAATTTGACGAATGCGTTCGGCGCTAACGCCAAACTCATCGGCCAAGTCGTGTAAGGTCATGCCGCCACTGTTGTCGTCATTCACCTTAAGCCAGCGCTCTTCCACAATGCGGCGGCTGCGGGGATCCAACACTTCTAGAGCTGCAGCAATGCCGTCGCTGGCCAACATGTCGCGGTGGTGGGCTTCAATCATGGCCGTGGGCTCTTGGCTGGCGTCTGCCAAAAATGCGATAGGACCAAAGGTTTCTTCGCCATCATCGTTGGGTGTAGGGTCTAGTGCCACATCGCCGCCAGACATGCGGGTTTCCATTTCAATCACTTCTTCGCGTTTGACGTTCAGCGTTTTGGCCATCGCGTCGATTTCTTGATCGCTCAAGGTGTCGCGGTGTGTGTCGGCATCCAAGGCGGCAGCATCGGCCTTGTAACCTTGCTTCATGGAGCGCAAATTAAAAAACAACTTGCGCTGTGCCTTGGTGGTGGCCACCTTGACCATACGCCAATTTTTCAGAATGTATTCATGAATTTCCGCCTTGATCCAATGCATGGCATAGCTCACCAAGCGCACGCCTTGGTCAGGGTCAAAGCGCTTCACGGCCTTCATCAAGCCCACGTTGCCTTCTTGAATCAGGTCTGCATGGGGCAGGCCGTAACCTAAATATTGACGAGACACAGACACCACCAACCTTAAGTGAGAGAGCACTAACTTTCCGGCAGCCTCCACATCACTGGCATCTCTAAACTTGCGCGCAAACTCCTGCTCTTCCTCAAGGGTGAGCATGGGCATGCGGTTGACAGCACTGATGTAAGCATCCAAATTGCCCAGCGCAGGCACCAAAGCCCACGGGTTGGCAACGGTCAAGGCAGATGCAGAGACACCAACAGAACTGTTCATAGAGATCAAACCCCTAAGGTTGTTAACATGAAGAGAATATTAGCACTCTCTTCAAGCGAGTGCCAAAAAATCAAGAGGGTTTAGCCTCCATATCAGGGCTTTGTTGATGTTGCGCAAGGTTTGTGCCCTATTCAGACAACGTTTAGATGGCCATAGAATGAAAGCTATTCTCATTTGTGCTGCTATGGCGCATCCCTAAAGCCAAAGGCTTAGCCCCTAATCGCTCATAAACGCTCCCAAACATGACCCAAACCCCTCAAATCTCAGACATCAGCTTTAGCCACATGGGTATTTTTGTGCAGGATGTGGAGCGCATGGCCAGCTTTTATTCCAAAGTGGTGGGTTTTACGATCACCGATCGGGGGCAAATGGGCGCTGTGTATTTGGTGTTTTTAAGCCGCAACCCCGAAGAGCACCACCAATTGGTGTTGGTAAGCGGGCGGCCAGAAGACCAAACCTACAGCGTAGTGAACCAAATTTCATTCAAGGTGAAGAGCTTAGCTATGCTGCGCCAAGTTCTGGCCCAGGCACTTGAGGATGGTGGCGCCACAGACATTCAGCCCGCCACACACGGCAATGCCATATCGGTGTATCTGCGCGACCCAGAGGGTAACCGCCTTGAAATTTATATGGACACGCCTTGGTACTGTGAACAACCCTTGCGTCAGCCCATCAACCTTAATGACACCGACGAAGCGGTGATGGCTCAGGCAGAAGCCTTGGCCAGAAGCCGGCCCAAGTTTCAGCCCCGCGCACAGTGGGTAGCCGGCATGAAGACCTTGATGGGACTTTCTTAAAACGCGCTTTCTTGAGAGACAATCGGCCCCGGTCGCCCGACATGAGGCGGCTTCATTAACTACACAAGGACAACACAGTGAAACTCATCAGTTTTTTAAACGCTGGCCAGGCCAGCTACGGCATTGTCAATGGCGACGACGTGATCGACCTTATGCCCATAATGGGCGCTCAAGCCCCCGACCTTAAAACCCTGATTGCCAAAAATTTGCAAGGCGCAGCAGCCCAAGCTGCCCAAACTGCCAAGCCCAGCCTTAAGTTTTCTCAACTGACCCTGCTGCCGGTCATTCCTAACCCAGGCAAGATCATTTGCGTGGGCTTGAACTACACCGAGCACGTGCGTGAAACCGGTCGCGACTTTACTGAAAGCCCCGCCCTGTTTGTGCGTTTTCCAGAGTCACAAGTGGCGCATGGTCAAGACATCATTCGCCCACCTGAGTCTGTGCGCTTGGACTATGAAGGCGAAATTGCCGTGGTCATTGGCAAGGGTGGCCGCCGCATCAGCGAAGCCGATTCTTGGAACCACATTGCAGGCTACAGCTGCTACAACGACGGCAGCATCCGCGATTACCAAAACCACACCACCCAGTGGACCGCTGGTAAAAACTTCAACCAAACCGGAGGCTTTGGTCCTTGGTTGGTCACCTCAGACGACATCAAGCCCAACCAAGTATTGACCCTGACCACCCGCTTAAACGGTGTGGAGTTGCAGCGCGCCACTACAGAGATGATGATTTTCAGCATCCCACGCCAAATTGCGTACATCTCTACCTTCACCGACCTGAACCCCGGTGATGTGATCGTGACAGGTACCCCCGGCGGCGTGGGCAACAAGCGCACGCCTCAGCTCTTTATGAAGCATGGCGACGTGGTGGAGATTGAAATTGACGCCGTTGGTATTTTGCGCAACGGCATTCGCGACGAGAAGATTTAATGCCGCCCAAGGCGACATCGTCTTAATAAAAGGACTTGGAGAGATTCAAGTCCTTTTTCTATTTCATTAGCCTTAAAAAGCCATTAAAACTGTAAGCTTACTTTTTGGGCTTGGCCAACGCCGTGAGGGCCCGCACGTCTTTAAGTTGAGCCAAATCCCAAGCTGATGCAATCAGTGCCTGGGTGGCTTCGCTTCCCAAGACGGGGTCAGACAGGTCATGAAACTTGCCCTCCAGCATGGCGTCTGTCATGGGGTTTTCCAGTGAGCCAATGGCGTTTTTGACAAACACATGCACTTTGCGACCGTCTTTCAGCACGGCGGTCACGTCGGCGCTGGCTTCGTCAATGGAGTCGTCCACGGTGGCCACCACTTTGCGGCGCAAAGCCACCATGTCTTCACGGTTGACGATGGCGTCGTCGTACTGGGGCTCTCCTGCCTTGCCAAAAATCAGTCCACAGGCGCAACCGTGGTACACGCTGAACTTGCCTTGTAAGCCGTCAGCCGGTTCTTTTTTGCCAGTCAGCTCCAGCACCAGAGAGTGCACTTTGAGCTCAATGCGTTCCACCTGATCAGCAGTAACGCCCTGCGCACGTAATTGCGAGCACGCGTCGATGCTGGGGTGAATCACAATGCCGCAGGCAAAGGGCTTGTAGGTGTTGAACGAAATCTCAAAACGCTGGCCGAGTTCATCGGTCACTTCGTTCCAAGCGTATTTGGTGGAAATGGTTTGAATCATGCCGCGGGGTGCTTCCAGCGCTTTGGGGCTGGCGGTAAAGCCTTGGCTGGCCAACAGTGCCGACATCAAACCCGCGCGGGCTGCACCGCCGGGGTGGAAGGGTTTGGTCATCGTGCCAAATTGCTCGCGCATACCTACGGGTTGTGAGGCTGCAATGCCCAAAGCCATGGCGGTTTGCTGCTCGTTCAAGCCCAGCAAACGGGCGCAACCTGCAGCAGCACCCAAGGTGCCGGTGGAGCCGGTGATGTGCCAGCCGCGGTCGTAATGTTCGGGGTACATGAGGTTGCCCACGCGGCACGACACATCTATGCCCAGCACCAAGGCGTCCAGCACTGCGCGCCCGCTCAAGCCCTTGTGTTCGGCCAAAGCCAATACGGCAGAAGCCACAGGACCAGCGGGGTGGATGATGGTTTTAAGGTGGGTGTCGTCAAAGTCAAAGGTGTGGGATGTGATGCCGTTGATCAAAGCTGCGCTGGCCATGTCCACCATTTCAGAGCGCCCCAGCACACTGGCTTGGGCAGAGGGTTGCAGCAAATGCACAGCCCCTAAAGCAGCCTCGGCAGACTCGTGTTGGGCAGCACCCACGGCACAACCCAGCCAGTTCATAAAGGTGCGGTGCGCCTCGTGCTCCACCGCATCGCTCCAGCCGCGTGAGGGGTGAGTTGCTACAAAACGAGCCAGCGTTTGGGTAATAGGGGGGGCGTTGTGGTCGGCGCTGACTTGGGTATTGCGTGCCATGAAGGTCCTTAGTTAATTAAAGTGATTGAAAAGAAAAAGGCTTAATCAGCTGTCGAGCTGAATGTTGCGGGCTTTGGCCAGTTGGGTCCAGCGGGCAATGTCGGCCCGAATGTATTGGCCAAATTGCTCGGGCGACATGGTCATGGGTTCAACAGCCTCTACCGAAAGTTTCTCGCGCAAGTCGGGGGCGGTTAGGACCGAATTTAGGGTGTCGTTGAGCTGCTTCACGATGGCTGTGGGCATGCCCGCAGGCCCCACCACGCCGTACCACTGCATGGCATCAAAGCCTTTAAATCCAGACTCCTCCATGGTGGGCGTGTCTTTAAGCTGAGGGTGGCGCTTTAAGCCCGTAACAGCCAGTGGTCGCACACGACCGGACCGAATATGGGGCAGGGCGGCCGCCAAACCAGGAAACATGGCTTGGGTTTGCCCGCCCATCAGGTCGGTAAAAGCAGGTGCAATGCCACGGTAGGGGATGTGGACCATAAAGGTGTCCACCTGCTGCTTAAACAGCTCCATGGTCAGGTGGGTAAGCGAACCCGCACCGGCCGAACCGTAGCTCACGCGCCCTGGGTTGCTGCGCAAATAACTTACAAATTCTTTCAGGTTGTTAATGGGCAGAGCTGCATTAACCACCATCACATTGGGGGTGCCGCCAATCATGCCCACTGGGGTGAAGTCTTTAATAGGGTCGTAAGGCAATTTGCGTGTGGCTGGGCTGGTGCCGTGCGTGGCCACGTAGCCTTGCATCAGGGTGTAACCGTCAGGGGCCGCACGTGCGGTGGCTTGGCAAGCAATCACGCCGCCACCGCCGCCTTGGTTGTCCACCACAATGGTTTGGTTCAAGGCCTTGGACCAACGCTCGCACACCGTGCGGCCCACCATGTCGCTGCCGCCACCCGCCGCAACCGGCACGATGTAGCGCAGAGGCTTGCTGGGGTAGCTGGTATTGGCGCTTTGGGCTTGCGCCATCAACGGGTGGCCCACCCATGCAGCACCCACCAATGAGCTGGAAAGGGCGGGAGCCATACGTAACAGTTCACGACGGTTCATAAATATCTCCTTTTAGGTCAATAAAGCTTGTGCAAATTCTCGCGCATTGAAGGTTTCAAGCTCATCAACTTGCTCTCCAACTCCAATAAAGTAAACCGGCACGGGTCTTTCGCGTGCAATGGCGGCCAGTACGCCACCTTTGGCGGTGCCGTCCAATTTGGTCACGATCAGCCCGGTCAGCTGCAAGGCGTCGTCAAAAGCGCGAACCTGCGCAAGTGCGTTTTGGCCCGTGTTGCCGTCAATCACCAGCAGCATCTCGTGCGGCGCAGTGGAGTCGGCTTTTTGTACCACGCGTTTGATTTTTTTCAGTTCTTCCATCAGATGCAGCTGGGTGGGCAATCGGCCCGCTGTGTCCACCAGCACCACGTCTCGCCCGCGCGCTTTGCCCGCGCTTACCGCATCAAAACACACGGCGGCAGGGTC
>CAMAXR010000096.1 GCA_945862195.1 Hylemonella gracilis | reverse complement strand
CAAGTCTTGCGCGGCTTGCCCCAGGGGGCTTGCGTGGTCAATGTGGCGCGCGGGGAGGTGGTGGACCAAGCCGCACTTATTCAGGCCCTGCAAAGCGGGCACTTGGGCGGTGCGTTTTTAGATGTGTTTGAAACCGAGCCGCTGGACGCAGCCTCCGCCCTGTGGCGTCTGCCCAACGTGATCATTTCCCCACACACCGCAGGGCATTTTGCCGAGCATGCCGACCGTGTGCAGCGTCTGTTTTTGGACAATTTGGGGCGTTTCTTGAGCGATACTCCGCTGCATAACGAATACCTATAAACCCAGACTAGGAAAAGCGATGGCCGCTGGCGTTCTGAATATTCCGAGCATTCAAGATCAGGTGACGCCTGAAGAGTGGCAAGCCCGTGTGGATTTGGCGGCTTGCTACCGGCTGGTGGCCCACTACGGCATGTCCGACATGATGGCCAACCACATCACCTTGCGTGTGCCGGGCGAAGACCATACGTTTTTAACCAACCCCTACGGCATGATGTACGAGGAAATGACCGCGTCTTGCCTCGTCAAAATCGACCACGATGGCGAAGTGATTTACAAGCCTGACTTTGGCGCACTGGGCTATGGCCTGAACAAGCCCGGTTTTATTTTGCACAGTGCCGTGCACATTGCCCGGCCTGAGGTGAACTGCGTGATCCACACCCACACCCCGGCGGGCATGGCGGTGTCTTCACTGGCTTGCGGCTTGCTGCCTATCAACCAAACGTCGATGCGGTTTTTAAACATCAGTTACCACGACTACATGGGCGTGGTGTTGGACCTGCGCGAGCAAGAAGTGCTGGTAAAAGATTTGGGGCAGTCTGAGGCCATGATTTTGCGTAACCATGGTTTGCTGACCGTGGGCCGCTCTGTGGGTGAGGCCTTCAATTGGATGCACCGGCTGGAGTTGTCGTGCCGCGCGCAAGTGCAAGCCATGAGCTGTAACACCCCGCTGCAAACCGTGCCCCAAGACGTGCTGCAAGAAACCTACATGAACTACCAGCCTCAAACCCGACGCCCTTACGGGCTGATGGAATGGCCCGCCTTGCTGCGCCTGCTCGACCGCATGGACCCGAGCTTTAGGTGCTAATCCTTCATCCATCTGCAAATAAGCTTTCACAAGGAGACACCTCATGACACATGAACATTCACAAGACCGCAGAACCCACTTGAAGTGGCTGGCCAGTCTCGGCGCTGGTGTTGGCATTGGTGGGGGGCTGAGCACAGCCGCTGGCTTAGCGCAAGCCCAAACCGCATGGCCGCAAAAGTCCATTCGCTGGATCGTGCCGTTTGCGCCGGGCGGCACCTCCAGCGTGGTGGCCCGCACCTTCTCTACCGAGCTGTCGCAAATTTTGGGCGTACCGCTGGTGATTGACAACAAGGGAGGCGGTGGTGGTGTGCCTGCCATGCAAGAGGTGGTGCGCGCCCCCGCCGATGGTTACACCATCATCATGAGCCACATTGGTTCGCTGGTGGTCAACCCCTTGATTTACCCCGACAGCGGTTACGACGTGAACAAAGACTTCACGCCAGTCACCCTGCTCTCGCGCGTGCCCAATTTGTTTGTGGTGCACAAAGACATGCCGGTTAAAGACCTCAAATCTTTGGTGGCCTATGTCAAGGCGCGGCCAGGGCAAATCAATTACGCCTCAGCCGGCAATGCCAGCGCGGGGCATTTGTCCATGGAAGCGCTCAAGCTGGCTACGGGCATGTTCATCACCCACATTCCTTACCGTGGCACGGGCCCGGCCTTGAATGACGTGCTGGCGGGTCGAATTCAAATGTTTTCTGCGGGCACCCCCGCTTTGCTGCCCCACATCAAAAGCGGCAATTTGCGCGCTATTGCAGTGGGCACGCCCAAGCGCATTGCGGTATTGCCCGATTTGCCCACCGTGGCCGAGAGTGGCTACAAGGGTTTTGAATCCGACCAGTGGTACGGCATATCGGCCAGAACGGGCACACCCGTGGAGATCATCAACAAGCTTCAGCAAGCTTGCGCACAGGCCATGAAGTCGCCTGATATTCAGGCCCGCTTTGAAGCCGAAAGCGCCGTAGGCGACTCTGGCCCTGCCGCCTCATACGGCGCGTTCATTGCCAAAGAACAAGCGCGCTGGAGAGAAGTGATTGAGCGTGCCGAAATCAAACCGGGTTGATGGCCACTCGGTAACTCCTTGAGTTACAGCGTCACGTTGATGTTTTTGATCTGCGTGAATTCCAGCAGTTCTTCAAAACACTCTTCGCGCCCAATGCCGGACTGTTTGTAGCCCCCAAAAGGGGCTGCAAAAAAGTGCTGGCTGGCATTGTTGATCCACACATACCCAGCCTGCGCACGCGCTGCAGCGCGGTGCGCGGTTTTGAGGTCGCGTGTCCAAATCGAGCACGTCAAGCCGTAGTCCACGCCATTGACGGCGTCAAACAGCTGCTGTTCATCGCTCCAGCGGAACACGCTCAAAATCGGGCCAAACACCTCTTCTTGTGCCAGCCGCATGCCGGGCTTGACCTCGCCAAACACCGTTGGCTCCACAAAATAGCCGTCTTTTAAATGCGCTTCGGTGCAACGTTTTCCGCCCAACAGCAGCTTGGCGCCGTCTTGCTTACCGGCTTCAATGTAGTGCAGCACCTTGTCGAGCTGAGCTTGGCTGACCACCGGCCCCATGGTGGTGGCAAAGTCGGTGGGGATGCCCGGCTTGTGTTGTTCTTGTATGCGCTGAATCACCCGCGGCAACACTTGGTCGTACACCGATTCATGCAGAAACATGCGGCTGGTGGAGCCACAAGACTGGCCGGCCCAAGTGAAGTTCATGCCCTTGACTGCACCGGCCACCACCTGATCGAGGTCGGCATCGGGGTAAACGATGAGCGCGTTTTTGCCGCCCAGCTCCAGCAGCACCGGCTTTAAGGTGTCGGCTGCGCTGCGCATGATGGCTTTGCCCGTGGGCACGCTGCCAATCAAGGTGACCTTGGCAATCTGCGGGTGGGTGCTTAAAGCTTGGCCACAGGCCTTACCCCCCGGCAGCACATTGAGCACCCCGGATGGAAATACGCTGCCGATGAGCTCGGCCATGCGCAAAGACGACAGCGGCGCCTGCTCAGGTGGCTTGACGATGACGGTGTTGCCCGCTGCCAAGGGGGCGCCAATTTTGACGGCCGCAAACATCAGCGGGTGGTTGTAAGCCACGATGCGCGCCACCACACCCAAAGGCTCGCGGCGTGTGTAGTTGAGCATGCCCTCCCCCATGGGAATGGTCTCGCCCTTGATTTGGGTGATGAGCCCTGCAAAAAACTCCAGGCCAGTGGCGGCCACTTGGGCGTCGCGCACCATTTCGGCCACAGGGTTGCCCGTGTTGAAGGCGTCAATCATAGCCAGCTCTTCAGCATGCTCACGCAGCACTTGGGCCGACTGTCTCAGGTAGCGGGCGCGTTCTAAGGGCGGCAAGGCGCTCCAACCGGGAAAAGCCTTGCGAGCTGCCGCCACGGCCAGGTCCACGTCTGCTGCTGAAGCATTGGCCACGCTGGCCAGCGCTTGACCGTTCGCGGGGTTAAGCGTTTCTACATAAGCACCGTCCAAGGGCTCGCACCAAGCGCCGTCTATAAACAGGCTTCGGTGCTTGGGTAAAACGCTTTCAAGGGTCATGGAGGGTTTGGAGGTTGAAGACATGGTGTGAAGATTCAATCAATAAAAAAGTAAAACGGTAGAAGGTTTATGGGGTTTATTTGCTTAAGTCTTTAAGCGCATTGCCCACAGCGCTGTCATAGCCAGGCTCCACTTGAGCATCAATGACCACCACTTGGCCCTGACGGACGCGAGATATGCCGTCTTGTAGGGCTTGGGCCAAGACGGTTCCGGTGGTCACAGGTCCAATGCCATGCGCGCCTTGCGCGCGACCAATGGCGGCCAAGTCGATCAACGGTCCTCCAATGTGCATGCCAATGCGCTTGTTTTGCACGGGACGCTTGCGCTGCATGGCCACCCGTTCTTGATGAATTTCGTCGTTGTAGAACGAACGGTTGTTACACACCACCACCAACAGAGGAATGCCATAGCGCACGGCTGTCCAAATGGCTTGGTTGCCCATCATGAAGTCGCCGTCGCCCAACACGGCTACAGGCAAACGCTCGGGGTGGTGGTCGCGCAGGGCCAAGGCAGCGCCTACCGCCATGCCGGGCCCGGCGCCAATAGTGCCGCCGCCGTCTGACCCCAAATAGTTCAATGGGTCTTGAATAGGGTAGTGCTCGGCCGACCAGCCCAAGGGTAGGCGGATCAAGCAAGGTTGCGTGTGTTGCAGTTCATGGCGCAAGCAACGCGCCAGGTCGCGCACGGTCAGGGGCACATCTTGCGGGGCCGCCAATGGCTCAAAGCCTCTAGCAGGCGCGCCCCATACCGTGCTGTGCTTGGGCGCGGACGCGGTTTTGGCCAGCAACATGGCCACGGTTTGATCAGGATCGGCCAGCCAGTGCATGACAGTTTTAGGCAGGCCTTGGTGGTCCATGCTCCAGCCGCGGTGCAAATGTTGGTCCACCGACACGTGAACGATGGGCGGCGTAGCCCCCTTGCCCCATGCGGCAGAAATGGCTCCGGCCACGTCAATCCAGTCCAGCGAAATCACCAAATCGGCTTCGCGCAGCACCTCGGCGCCCGCCCCGGCAAACAGCAACACGGGTTTAGCCGCATGCAAGGCGTGGTCGGTGGGAAAAGCAGCCCCCACGCGCAAGTCGGTCAGTACTTGGGCTTGCAGTCGCTCGGCCAAGGCCACCCTGCGGTCCCAGTCGGCGGGGTCGCGGCTGACGCGGCCCATCAAGATCAGGGGCTTGCGGGCTTTGCTGAGCAGATTGACCAAGGCATCAAGCTCATGCTCAGCCGGCACGCCCGCGGTAGGCGCGGCAAAGTCAGCGCGGGTAGGCAAGGTCATGGGCTGGTCCACCTTGGCCTCTTGAACGTCGTTCGGAAAGTTGATGTAGACCGGCGCGCAAGGCGGGGTCATGGTGATCAAACGGGCGCGGTAGAGGGCCTCTGCCGCTGCGGGAACCGAGGCGGGCTGGGCGTCCCACTTGGTGTAGTCGCGCACCAAAGCGCCTTGGTCTTGCGCGGTGTGAATCCACTCAATCCATGGTCGGCGGGTGTTGGCGTCTACGGTGCCGGTGGCACCAAACACCATAAGCGGCACACGGTCGCACCAGGCATTGAAGATGGCGGCTGTGGCGTGCATCAAGCCCACATTGCTGTGCACAAAAGCGCCCATAGGGCGACCGGTGACTTTGGCATAGCCATGGGCCATGGACACCGCGTGTTCCTCATGCAAACACAGCAGCATTTGCGGATTGCGGTTGCCTAAAAAGTTCACCAAGCTGTCGTGCAGACCCCTAAAGCTGGCGCCGGGATTGAGGGCGATGTAGCGCAGGTCGAGGTCTCGAATGACCTCGGCCAAGTAGTCGCTGCCCCACTCTTTGCTTACATGCTCATCTGCGATGGGAACATCAACGTCTTCTGGTTTTTGTATGTGAATTTGGTCTGAAGTCAAGATGGGTCCTGTGAAGTGTCAATCGGCTTTGATGTTGGCATCCCGAATGATCTTGCCCCAACGGGCGTAGTCATCGCGGATCATGCCTGACAAGGTTTCTGGGCTGGAGCTCACCCCCTCAATGCCTTGCGTGCTGAGGTTTTGAATCACATCGGGCATTTGCAGCACTTTGGCAATGTCGCCTTGGGCTTTGGTGATGATGGGGCGGGGTGTGCCTGCCGGCATGAACACGCCCAACCACACATCCATCACCACGCCAGGTACGGTTTCGGCAATGGTGGGCACGTCGGGAAATGTGCCCAGACGCTTAGGGCCCGCTGTGGCCAATAGGCGCAACTTACCGTCTTTGATGTGCGGCAATAGTGAATTGATAGCGCCCACAAACACTTGGATGCGTCCGGCCAGCAAATCGGTGATGGCGGGCACCGCACCTTTGTAGGGCACTTGCGCCATTTTGATACCCGCTGCGCTGCTGAGCAGTTCGGCCGCCAAGTGCTGTGGCGCGCCGTTGCCCGATGAACCGTAGTTGAGTGCATCAGGGTTCTTTTTGGCGTATTCCACCAGCTCAGCCACAGACCTCACGGGCAGCGAGGGGTGCACCACCAACACAAAAGGCACCGAGGCCACTTGGGTGACGGGGGTGAGGTCTTTAAACACATCAAACGGCATCTTGCCCAAATGGGGATTGAACACAAAAATGTTGTTGGCCCCCAGCAGCCAGGTGTAGCCATCGGGCGGGCTCTTGGCCACTGCATCGGAGCCGACGTTCATATTGCCGCCCGGGCGGTTTTCAACCACCACGGGGGCGCTCCACATGTCGGTGAGTTTTTGCGCAATGATGCGGGCCATCACATCGTTACTGCCCCCGGGGGTAATGGGCACCATGAATTTGATGGTTTTGCCTTGGGTAGGAAACGCAGCGGCCTGCCCTGCGCCTGGGGATGGGGCTTGCGCATGAGCCCAACCTGTCCAAGCCATGAACAAACAGGCAAGGGTTAGGGGCAAGCACCGAGTTGATTTGAAAAAAGTTGGGCACATGGCTGGAATCAAAGAGGGGTTCATGTGAAGGCTCCGATAACGAAATGGGAGCCGATTGTGCGAGGGATAGGCTGCCAAATCTATAGAGGTCAACCCTTGTAGCTTCGCTCTGGTTAGAACCCTAAAATTTGAAGCCATTTTCCATTTGGCCTTTTTGCCGTTTTTTTTATGTCACAGCTACCTTCGTCCAAGCCACCTGCACCTACCGCGCCACTTCGTGTGGCGGTCATTGGACTGGGCTGGTGGGGCAAAACCATTGCCCACTATTTGAAGTCGGCACGCAATATGGTGCTCACAGCCGTAACCGACCTGCACACCGAAGCGGGTCAGGCATTTGCACAAAGCATTGGTGCTCCGTTTTTAAACAGCTTGGAAGACGTGCTGACCAGCCCCAACGTCGACGCCGTGATTTTGTGCACGCCACACACCTTGCATGCTGCCCAAATCGTGCAAGTGGCTCAAGCTGGCAAGCATGTGTTTTGCGAAAAGCCGCTGACCCTGAACCGTGCCGATGCCTTG
>CAMAXR010000095.1 GCA_945862195.1 Hylemonella gracilis | reverse complement strand
ATGATCGTGGTTGCCATCATCGGCATCTTGGCCGCCGTCGCCATTCCCCAGTATCAGGACTACACCATTCGCGCCAAACTGACCGAAGGCATCACCCTTTCACAGCCCCTCATCAAGAGCATCACCGAAGCCTTTCAAACCCAAGGCCCCCGCTCCATGATTTGCGGTACCACCACGAATACCGACTGCAACACCATCAACGCCACACCACAAACGGCCACTGCCAACGTGTCGTCTATCCAATCGGTTGCCACTGGCGTCATAACGGTGACCTTTACGCCCGCCGTTTTACCCGCAGCGACCAACCGGGTGGTTTACACCCCAGTCACCTCCGCAACAGCCACCAACGCAACACCCACAGCACTAGACCTCAGCGCTGCTGCATCTGCTGGGCAAAGCTTTGTGTATTCCTGCAAACTGAACAACACCGTACCCGCCAAATACTTGCCTGCCACCTGCAAGTAAATTCTTACCAGCACAGTTAAAAGCCGCTCTTGGAGCGGCTTTTTTAGGGAGTCGCCACAAAGCTCCCACTCTTTCCCCCATGTTTCTCCAGCAGTTTCACGTGGGTCATGGTCATGCCGCGGTCGGCGGCTTTGCACATGTCATAAATGGTGAGCAAGGCCACTTGCACAGCGGTTAGGGCTTCCATTTCAACGCCGGTAGGGCCAACGGTTTCTACGGTGGCGGTGCATTGCACATGGGCTGGGGTACCAGCCAGCGTAGCCGCGGTTGAAAACTCCACTGCCACCCGGGTCAGGGCAAGGGGGTGGCACAGGGGAATCAGGTCGCTGGTTTTTTTGGCGGCCTGTATGCCTGCAATGCGGGCAATGCCCAGGACGTCGCCTTTTTTGGCGGTGCCCGATTCAATCAGCGCCAAAGTGGCAGGCAGCATCTCAATGCGACCGGTGGCCACGCCAATGCGGTGGGTGGAGGCTTTGGCGGCCACGTCCACCATGTGGGCTTGGCCTTGGGCGTCAAAGTGGGTAAGAGTGCTCATGGTGTGAATGCTGTAAGGTAACGGCATGTACTTGAACATGCCGATGAAGTGTGCAGCCCGAATCATAGGCCTCCCCAAACTGTTTGGGCGGTCTTGGGCCAGAGTCGTTACATGTGTAGTGGGTGGGCTAGGTGTGCTTTTTACACCGCAACATTCCCAAGCCCAGCTGCCCAGCTTGGGCGACGGCGTGGAAATCAGCATGACGGCAGAGCGCAAGCTGGGCGACCGTATTGCCCGCGAGCTGTTTCGCGACCCCGATCACATAGACGACCCCCTGCTCGATGAATATGTATGGAGCATTTGGCGCCGTTTGCTGCAAGGCTCTAAACAAAGGGGCGAGCTGTCCCCCGAGCTGGAAAACACCTTTGCCTGGGCGGTGTTTTTGGGCCGCGACCGCACCGTAAATGCGTTTGCGCTGCCCGGCGGCTATATGGGCGTGCACCTGGGCTTGATTGCCACCGTGTCCAGCGAGGACGAATTGGCCTCGGTGCTGGCGCACGAGCTCAGCCACATCACCCAGCGGCACATTGCCCGTTTGATCAGTCGGCAAAGTAACCAAGCGCCGATGTTGTTGGGCGCCATGATCTTGGGTGCTTTGGCCGCAGGCTCTAACCCTCAAGCCGCAACAGCCCTCATTGCGGGGGGCCAAGCGGTGGCGGTGCAGGGACAACTTAATTTTTCGCGCGAGATGGAGCGCGAGGCCGACCGCGTGGGCTTCAGCGTCATGACCGGTTCGGGTTATGCACCCCAAGGCTTTGTGACCATGTTCGAAAAGCTGTTGCAAGCCAACCGCTTTAACGACACGGGAGCTTTTCCTTACCTGCGCAGCCACCCGCTCACCACCGAGCGCATTGCCGACATGCAGGCCCGGCAGCAGCTGTTGCCCACAACGCCGCCAGTAAGTGACTTGACACACTATTTATTGGCAGGCCGCGCCCGAGCCTTGAGTTATTTGGGGGTAGATGCCCAGCGCGGCTTGATGAGCTTGGCCATGCCTGCGGCCGCTTCTAGCCTGCAAGCTGCCAAGCCAGAGGTGCGCGCGGGCATGTGGTACGCCGCGGTGCTGGCGGCCAGCAACCAGCGCGATTTTCGGCAAGCTTGGGCTTGGCATACGCAGCTTCAAGACGCCACCCGCATGAATGCGTCGGCCAGTCGGCTCACCAGACTGCTGGCAGCAGAGGTGGCCTTGGCCGAGGGCAAGCCTAGCCAAGCTTTAGAGTGGCTGGGCAACGCTTGGAACCCCAAGTCCCGCTCAGAAATGCTGCTTTGGAGCCAGGCGGTGCTGGCCAGTGTGCAAAACACGCCCCAAACGTCTACCGCCGCACCAACCAAAGACGCACCCTTGTTGGTGCCGCGCCTGCAAGCCTGGGTGGCCACTTACCCGCGAGATGCGCAGGCGTGGCAGTTGTTGTCTAGCGCCTACCACAGCCAAGGAAAAACCTTGCGCGCGGTGTGCGCCGAGGCCGAGGGCTTTGCAGCCAAGTTTGACGAGCAAGGTGCCTTAAACCGCTACCGCGCCGCACAAGATTTGGTCAAGCAAAGCGGGCAAACCGACTTCATTGAGGCATCCATCATCGACACCCGAGTCCGTCAGTTGCAAGCGCGGGTGTTTGAGCTGTCGATGGAGCGCTAACCCAACCTAAAGTGCCGCCCCGACAGCACCGCCACCAAAATGTCCTTTGCTTGCGGGTGCTTACTCTGCGGACAGCCACATGGCCAAACCCAGACACGTCAGAAAGCCCGACGCCTGCAATTTGGAGCTGCCCGTGGCTCGCTGATCGGAGGCGAGGGGATCGAGGTCGTTACCAAATTTGGGGCGACGGGCGTCCACCACCCGTGCGGCGGGGTATCTGGCCAGCAGGCCTTGGGTTTGTTCAGGCATGGGGCCGTTGGCCAATTCGGTGACGATCAGGTCTTGAGGAGACTGCAGTAGGTCTTTGACTTCATTAAACAAGCCATCGGCCCATTTGTTGCGCCACTTTTGACGAGCCGTGTGGTTGACCCATTTGCTGATGTGCCGGGTCATGCGCGGTGGACAAGCCACCAAGACCCATTGAGTCTGTTGGCTTGAAGCTCCAGCCCCCGCACGCATGGGCCCAATCTGGCGCATGGAAAATTCAGCGTCGTCTAAAAAGACAATGAAGGTGTTCATGCTGTGAGCTTTCTTGAGTGTTGCGGGGGGAATTCAGTTCACTCGCCTTGTGCCGGAGTGGCTGAGGATCGACGGTTGGTCCACCAACCCAACAGCAGCACACCCCCAACGGCCAGCACATAGGTCGCGATGCGCGCCGCTGCTGAATCGTCATAAACCGAGTCCAAGAAAGGCTCATTCACGATCATCTTGGCAGCCGTGAACGCCAAAACCGCAGAGCCCAGTTGAATGATCACGGGGAAGCGCTCCACCAGCTTGAGCACCACCGTGCTGCCAAAAACCACAATCGGCACGCTGATCAGCAAACCCAGCACCACCAAGTCCATAGCGCCATGCGCTGCGCCCGCCACGCCCAGCACGTTGTCTATGCCCATAAGGGCGTCGGCCACCACAATGGTTTTCATGGCGCCCCAAAAGGTGTTTACTGCGGGGCCCGAGTGTTCTTCCTCACCGGTATCGGCCAGCAATTTGTAGGCAATCCATACCAGTCCTAAGCCACCCACCAGCATCAAGCCCGGAATTTTGAGCAGCCAGACCACGCACAAGGTCATGATCGTGCGCACCACAATGGCGCCGACCGTGCCCCACATGATGGCGCGCCTTTGCAGGTGAGGCGGAAGTTGGCGTGCAGCCAAGGCAATCACAATGGCGTTGTCGCCAGCGAGCACCAGATCAATCAAAATAATGGCCATCAAGGCCGACCACCAAGCGGTAGAAAAAAGCTCCATCAGAAAACTCCAAGTTGTATCGATCAACAACCTGAACCAGTCCAAACGCAGCCAAACTTGTGTGAAACAAGCAGACCTCGATCGAACCTGTGCAGGCTCAAATCGAAGGTCTTGCTCGGCATGGTCTCATGCAGATATGCCCAACAAACCGGAAGTCATGCTTCGTATTGACGACTTGTTGAATACCCGGTGCAACGGCAGCATTTGTGCTGCCTCCCTGAGTCACACCGAATAGGAGCTACTCCCCTTCGTGCCGCGATTCGAACATAGGTGCAGACAACCCTACAAAATTGAAGGGTATTAAGCTTGCGCCGCTATGATGAAAAGAAGTCACCCCCACCATCTTTGTTCTTCTCCCACCATGGCAGGCATTCATATCACCGACATTGAGGCGGCCATTAACTTTTGGCGCGCACGCAGCCCTTCGCCTGACGGCATCACGCTCTCGCCTGAGGTGCGGGCATTGGCCGAGGTGTACGCGCTGTTGGTGTTTTACCGGGAGCAAGAGGCCGATGAGTTCTCTATGCCTGAAAAGGCTGCCAAGGCTTGGTTGGCCTGGTACCACACCACGCCTGACACGCCGTGCATTGCCATTTGCTCCACCAGCCAAGGCGACGCCGAATGCAAGGGCTGCGGCCGCAGCTTTGACGAGGTGCAATACTGGACCGAGCTGGGACCTGCTGAAAAACGCGCCGTGTGGCGGCGCATCACCCTGGACGCCGGGGCCTGGCGGTTCAACCGCTATGCCGAGCGCGCGGCTGAAAACCGCTAAAAAACCTGGCCACTATTTCCAGCGCACGGGCTCAATGTCCACACTCTGCGCGCCGTCGCCCAGCATCAACACACCTTCTTGAATGGTGGCTTGCAGCTGCATGTTGCGTTGCGCCAACTGGGCCAGCGACTGCGTAGCTGCAGAGGGAAAGCGCCACACGCTGAGCTTGGGGGCCCGTTGCAGCTTGGACTGAATGTCGCGCCACCACACCTCTGCGGCATGGTGAAAGCAGTACACCACCACCGCATCGGCGCGGTTACAGGCTTTGAGCAAGGGTTTGTCGTCAGGCTGGCCCACTTCCATCCACAGGCGGGTTTGGCCGGTGAAGTCGCGCAACCACACATCGGGCTCATCGGGATCGGAGAGACCCGCCCCAAATGCCAAAGTGCCGTCGCCTCCGCACAGCGCTTGCAGCTGGTGGGCCTGCAGCGCCAGTGCGGCCAAGCGCACCATCATGCGTTCATCGGTCTCGCTGGGGTGGCGCGCCAGCATCAAGGGGTGGTCGGCGTAGTAGTGGTGGTCAATGTCGGCCACCTGCAGGTTGGCCTTATAGATCGTAGATTTCAACGCCATGGTCTGGCCTTAGGGGAGCGGTGCACGGCCCGCTCAGGCGCGGCGCGCGAGCTCGGCGGCTTTACCAATGTAGCTAGCGGGCGTCATGTCCAAAAGGCGTTGCTTGTCCTCGTCTGGAATGTTCAGGCTGCGAATCAGCGCGTGCAAAGCTTCGGGACTGACGGTTTGCCCGCGGGTCACCTCTTTGAGCTGCTCGTATGCACCTGCCACCCCAAAACGGCGCATCACGGTTTGAATGGGTTCGGCCAGCACTTCCCAAGAGCGGTTCAGGTCGGCTTGCAGGGCGTCGTTGTTCAGTTCCAGCTTGTTCAAGCCGGTGGACAGGGCTTGGTAAGCCAGCACCGCATAGCCCAGCGCCACACCCATGTTGCGCAGCACGGTGGAGTCGGTCAGGTCGCGCTGCCAGCGCGAAACGGGTAATTTTTCGCTCAGGTGGCGCAACAGGGCGTTGGACAAACCCAAGTTGCCCTCGGCGTTTTCAAAGTCTATGGGGTTGACCTTGTGCGGCATGGTGGAAGAACCAATTTCGCCCGCCTTGAGCCGCTGTTTAAAGTACCCCAGCGACACATAACCCCAAATGTCTCGGGAAAAGTCCACCAAGATGGTATTGGCACGGGCCACGGCGTCAAACAGCTCGGCCATGTAGTCGTGCGGTTCAATTTGAATGCTGTACGGCTGAAACGTCAGGCCCAGGCCCAGCGGCTCGGGCGTTTCCACCACGCGGCGGGCAAAGGCTTCCCAGTCAAAGGCGGGCCAGGCGCTCAAATGGGCGTTGTAGTTACCCACCGCGCCGTTCATCTTGCCCATCAAAGCAACAGCGGCAATGCGGTCACAAGCCACTTGCAAGCGCACCAGCACATTGGCAATTTCTTTGCCGACGGTGGTGGGGCTGGCGGTTTGGCCGTGGGTGCGGCTGAGCATGGGCGTGTCGGCGTAGGCGTGGGCCATGTCGCGCAGCTTGAGCACCACCTTGTCTAAGGCAGGTAGCAGCACCACATCTCGCGCCGAGCGCAGTTGCAGGGCGTGGCTGGTGTTGTTGATGTCTTCACTGGTGCAGGCAAAGTGCACAAATTCAGAGGCTTTTTCAAGTTCGGGGCGGGCCTCAAACTTGCTTTTGATCCAGTACTCCACGGCTTTGACGTCGTGGTTGGTGGTCTTTTCAATTTCCTTGATGGCCAGGGCGTCGGTTTCAGAAAAATGCTTCACCAAACCCAGCAAGTAAGTGCGTGCCCCGGGAGAAAGCGGCTTAAATTCTTGAAAACCTGCATCGCTTAACGCAATGAACCAAGCCACCTCCACCTGAACGCGGCGGTGCATGTAGCCCAGTTCGCTCATAAGCAGGCGTAAAGAAGAGAGTTTGGCAGCGTAACGGCCGTCCAGCGGCGACAGGGCCGAAATCGGTGAAAAAGGCATCATTCGATTGTAGGCCAGCCTAGGAGGGCAAAATGGACCGTCAGGTGGGTTCTAGGCGTGCTGGATAGAATCCGCGATCGTCAGAGAGATGGATGCTTATGAAATTGATTGGATCTACCACCAGCCCTTACGTGCGTAAAGTCAGGGTGGTGATGGCTGAAAAAAAACTCGACTACCACTTCGTGTTGGACGACGTGTGGTCTGCCGACACCCAAGTGACCGCCTCTAACCCCCTTGGCAAAGTGCCCTGCCTGATCATGGAGGGGGGCGAGGCCTTGTTTGACTCCCGCGTGATTGTGGAATACCTCGACACCCTGTCCCCCGTGGGCAAGCTCATCCCCACCGTGGGGCGCGAGCGCGCCGAAGTGAAAACCTGGGAAGCCTTGGCAGATGGCGTCCTTGACGCTGCTTTGCTGGCCCGCATGGAAACCGTTTGGACTGGGCGCACCAAGAACCAACGCAGC
>CAMAXR010000094.1 GCA_945862195.1 Hylemonella gracilis | reverse complement strand
CACCCGTTTTACACCGCAAGCATTCGCGAGTTTGAAGCAGCAGGCCGACCCATTGTGGGTTCAGCGCCTGTGGGTATGGACGGCACCCAAGACTGGTTGCAGGCTATCGGCAGCGCCAGTGGCATTGCCCAAGACAAAATTGACCAAGCCCGCAACATTGCCAAATCCCAAATGGAGGGGCTGCTGGCCAGCAAACCGATCAAAGGCCGCATCACCCTGAGCGGCTATGAAGGTTCCGAGCTGTTGGTGGGCCGCTTGCTGGTGGAGTGCGGTGCCGATTTGCGTTACGTGGGCTCTGCATGCCCAGCCACCCCTTGGAACCAGTTGGACGCTGAATGGTTGCGCACGCATGGGGTTCAGGTGCAGTTCCGTGCCTCTCTAGAACAAGACATGCACGCCGTGCACGAATACAAGCCCCAATTGGCCATTGGCACCACGCCCATTGTTCAAAAAGCTAAGCAGCTGTCTATACCTTCGCTGTATTTCACCAACCTCATTTCGGCTCGTCCCTTAATGGGTGTGGCCGGAGCCGGCTCTTTGGTTCAGGTCATTCAGTCGGCCTTGGGCAACCAGCACCGTTTTGATGCCATGAGCGAATTCTTTGGGCCTGTGGGCAAGGGGCATGCCTCTGGCGTATGGGAGTCGGTGCCCAAAGACCGGCCTGAATTCAAGGCAGAAACCCGCCGCCAGCTTGAGCGCCTCATGAAAAAACGCAAAGCCGAGGAGATGGGCGGATGAACTTCATACTCGACCACGATCGCGCGGGCGGCTACTGGGGTGCCGTGTATGTGTTCACCGCCATCAAAGGCATGCAGGTGGTCATTGACGGCCCCGTGGGTTGTGAAAACCTCCCTGTGACCTCAGTGCTGCATTACACCGATGCCTTGCCCCCACACGAATTGCCTATTGTGGTGACGGGCTTGGCCGAAGAGCAGCTTGGCCGTGAAGGCACCGAAGGCGCCATGAAGCGCGCCCACGCCACCCTAGACCCAGACCTGCCCGCCGTGGTGGTCACGGGTTCTATTGCTGAAATGATTGGCGGTGGTGTCACGCCTGAGGGCACCAACATTCAGCGGTTTTTACCCCGCACGATCGACGAAGACCAATGGCAGTGCGCCAACCGCGCCATGTTTTGGCTCTGGAGCGAATACGGTTTGCGTAAAGTGCCCGAGCGAAAGCCTGCCAGCGAGCGCGCTCCAGGCGAAAAGCCGCGCGTCAACATCATTGGGCCCTGCTACGGTACCTTCAATTCGCCCAGCGACTTGGCAGAAATTCGCCGCTTGGTTCAGGGCATTGGCGCCGAAGTCAATATGGTGTTTCCGCTGGGCAGCCATGTGGCCGATGTATCGCGTTTAGTGGAGGCGGATGTCAATATTTGCATGTACCGAGAATTTGGTCGCATGCTCTGCGAAGCTCTGGAGCGTCCGTATTTGCAAGCCCCTATTGGCTTGCACAGCACCACCTTGTTCTTACGCAAGTTGGGCGAACTTCTTGGGTTGGACCCCGAACCTTTTATAGAGCGCGAGCGTCACACCACGCTCAAGCCCCTTTGGGACTTGTGGCGCTCGGTCACCCAAGACTTTTTCACCACCGCCAGCTTTGCAGTGGTGGCCACCGAAACCTACAGCCGTGGCATACGCCATTTCTTAGAAGTGGAAATGGGTTTGCCGTGCCGCTTTGCAGTCGGTCGCTCACCCGGCGTCAAAACCAATAACGAACAAGTCAGAGAACTCTGTCACACCAAGGCCCCACTCATCATGTTTGGGAGTTTCAACGAGCGCATGTACCTGAGCGAAATGGCCAGTTCAGGCCCGATGCGATCTTCCTTTATTCCAGCCTCGTTTCCCGGCGCCGTGATTCGGCGTCACACCGGCACGCCTTTTATGGGCTACAGCGGAGCCACCTATTTGGTGCAAGAGGTATGCAACGCCTTGTTTGATGCCTTGTTTCACATCCTGCCGCTGGGCACCGAAATGGACAAGGTCGAGGCCACTCATGCACGTGGTGTTTCAGGCGCACCTTCAGGCAATGCCACTTGGCATACCGAGGCGCAACACCTCATGCGTGAGATGGTGGCTGCACAACCTGTGCTGGTGCAAATTTCTGCAGCGAAACGTTTGCGTGATCAGGCCGAGCGTAGAGCGCGCGAAGCGGGCCTAGAAGAAGTGGCTACTGAGCATGTTCAAAGCGCCGGTCGCGAGTTGGGCATGGGAGTGACCGCATGATTTTCAGAATGTCGTGGCATGGCGCTGCGGATACCCAGGTTGCGCGGGTTGTGCGCATCGTTGGCCGCAAGGCCGTTTAGTGAAGGAGTACTCGTATGTCGAATCGGTCCTCTATATCCGGGTTGACGGACGATGAAGCCCAGGAGTTCCACCAGTACTACATGCAGGGCCTTGTTGGTTTCACCGCTGTTGCAGTGATAGCCCACATCCTGGTGTGGGCATGGCGTCCCTGGTTCTAAGTTGTTAGTCGAAGTTTGAAGGAGTGAAACATGTCTTACCCAAACACTGAAACAGGTGCTCATCTGCGTGCAGATGAAACCCATGCTTTTTGGACGATCTTCGTCTTGGCATTTGTCTTTTTGATGGTGTTTGCCGTTGCAGCCTCTGCAATTGGCATGCACTGGCGAACGATGTTGCCAGGCGCGGAAAACGCCAAAACTTTAGTGAGCGGTGTAAGTGCATCGGTCCACACCTTCATGTCTCATCTCATTTAGGAGTCATTACTATGTGGCGCATTTGGAGACTTTATGACCCTTTACGGGCCATGGTAGTTCAAGGTATTTTTCTATTTGGTCTGGCAGCCATGATTCACCTCATTTTGCTGAGCACCAACAAGTTCAACTGGCTCGATGGCGCTAAGAAACCTGCTTCTGCAGTGTCTCAAAACGCACCGTTGCCAGCTGCAACACCTGCATCAAAGTCTTAATAAGGCATTGATGAAGCTAGGCAAACAGGGGATTGGTTCACGCCATGAAGCTGTTTGCCTCTTTTTGAATTTCATCTCTATTCGTTTCACAGCAAGCAGCTGGAGGGTGCCAATATGGCCATGCTAAATTTTGAAAAGAAGTACAGAGTGCGAGGTGGCACTTTGTTAGGCGGTGACCTTTTTGATTTTTGGGTCGGCCCTTTTTACGTCGGCTTCTTCGGCGTCACCACTTTATTTTTCTCGTTCTTAGGAACCGCCATGATTTTGTGGGGTGCCTCTCAGGGGCCCACTTGGAATCTTTGGCAAATCAGTATTGCGCCGCCCGACTTGTCGTACGGCTTGCGTTTCGCCCCCCTTATGGAAGGCGGGCTGTGGCAGCTCATCACGGTGTGTGCCATTGGGGCATTTGGCTCGTGGATGCTGCGAGAAGTTGAAATCTGCCGCAAATTGGGCATGGGCTTTCACGTGCCCGCAGCGTTCGCGGTGGCCATATTGGCCTATGTCACCTTAGTGGTGGTGCGCCCTGTACTGATGGGCGCATGGGGTCATGGTTTTCCTTACGGCATTTTCAGTCACTTAGATTGGGTGTCCAACGTGGGCTACCAATACCTGCATTTTCATTACAACCCCGCCCATATGCTTGCGGTGACCTTTTTCTTCACCACCACTTTAGCCCTGTCCTTGCACGGCGCGTTGGTGTTGTCTTCCACCAACCCGGCACCAGGGCACACCGTCAGAACGCCTGAGCATGAAGACACCTTTTTCCGAGACATCATCGGTTACTCAGTAGGCACCTTGGGTATTCACCGGCTGGGTCTGTTCTTGGCCTTAGCAGCCGTCTTGTTCAGTGCCTTGTGCATCGTCATCAGCGGACCGTTCTGGACCCGTGGGTGGCCTGAATGGTGGAGCTGGTGGCTCAACATGCCCATTTGGAAATAACACAGGAGACTCACATGGCTGAATATCAAAACATCTTCACCGTTGTGCAGGCTACTGGGCCTGTGCAGCATGGCGTAGAACTTGGGCACGGCAACAGTCCCCGTTCCGGACAGCCTTTTTTGGTCCATTTGTTTGGACGTTTAGGTAACGCCCAAATTGGACCCATCTACTTAGGTGGACTTGGACTTGCCTCCCTACTTTGCGGCTTGTTTGCCTTCACCATCATTGGCATGAACATGTTGGCTTCGGTCAACTGGGACCCTATTCAATTTGTGCGCCAGTTGTTCTGGTTGGCTTTAGAGCCGCCCGCACCAGCCTACGGCTTGGGCATTCCGCCTATGAACCAAGGGGGTTGGTTCTTGCTGACGGGCTTCTTCTTTATGGCTTCGGTGTTGTTGTGGTGGGCGCGCGTGTACCGCAGAGCCACCGAATTGGGTATGGGCACGCATGTGGCCTGGGCCTTTGCTGCCGCTATTTGGCTCATGATGGTTTTGGGATTGTTCCGCCCTATTTTGATGGGCTCTTGGTCTGAGGCGGTTCCTTACGGCATCTTCCCGCATCTGGACTGGACTGCAGCATTTTCATTGCGCTATGGCAACCTGTTCTACAACCCCTTCCATGCTTTGTCTATTGTGTTTTTGTATGGCTCTGTTTTGCTGTTTGCCATGCACGGCGCCACGATTTTGGCGGTTACCAAATATGGTGGCGAGCGTGAAATTGAACAAATTGTCGACCGTGGTACAGCCTCTGAGCGTGCGGCATTGTTTTGGCGGTGGACCATGGGCTTTAACGCCACCATGGAATCCATTCACCGTTGGGCATGGTGGTTCGCGGTGCTGTGTCCCTTAACAGGCGGTATTGGCATTCTGCTCACCGGCACGGTGGTAGACAACTGGTACCTGTGGGCTGTCAAGCATGGCGTGGCTCCCGCTTACCCCAACGTATTTCCCGCTGTAGTGGATCCCGCCCTGATGACTGGAGTGAAACCATGAAACCTTTTCAAGGCTTAAAGGCCTCCAGCGGTGTGCTGGCTGTATTGGCAGTCTCCGCTGTGATGCTGTTGTCGGGTTGCGAGCGACCCCCCATTGATTCTGTACAACACGGCTACCGAGGCACCGGCATGGTGCAGGTGTACAACCCTCGCATCGTGGAGGCGAGTCAAGACATTCACACCGCCCCCGTATCTTTGCCGCAAGCCCCAGGCGACGGCCCCTTGGCTGGCAAGGTTTATAAAAATGTTCAGGTTTTAGGCGACTTGAGCGTTGCGCAATTTGCGCGCCATATGGTGGCAATTACAAGCTGGGTGTCTCCCAATGAAGGCTGTACCTATTGCCACAACCCTGCCAATTTTGCCGAGGACAGCAAATACACCAAGGTGGTGGCGCGGCGCATGATTCAAATGACGCAGCACATCAACGCCGACTGGCAGCCCCACGTGGCTCAAACAGGTGTCACGTGCTACAGCTGTCACCGTGGTCAGCCCGTACCTGCGCAAGTTTGGTTCAAAGAGCCAGACCAACACCGTGGTGCCGACTTTATTGGCGAGCGTGCTGGCCAAAACTTGGCGGCCGAAAGCGTCAAGCTGGCGTCATTGCCATCTGACCCCTTCACACCCTTTTTGCTCGGCGACTTGGACATTCGGGTGTCCGGCACCACAGCATTGCCCAATGGCAATCGCCACTCCATCAAGCAAACCGAGTGGACCTACAGCCTCATGACCCACATGTCTTCATCATTGGGGGTGAACTGCACGTATTGCCACAACACCAACTCTTTCTCGAGCTGGGAGGGCAGTCCGCCACAAAGGGCTAAGGCATGGCATGGCATTCGTATGGCGCGAGACCTGAACAACGAATACATGGAGCCCTTGCAGCCTACATTTCCTGCAGAGCGTTTGGGGCCATTGGGCGACACCGCCAAAATCAATTGTGGTACTTGTCACCAAGGCGCTTACAAACCTTTATATGGCGCCCAAATGGCCAAAGACTTTCCTGAGCTTTTAAAGTCTGCGGCCAAACGTGATGTTGTTGCGAAAAAATGAGTTGAGCCTTGCCCTCTATTGAAGTGCCCGCCACCCCTGTGCAAGGGGTGGTTGTGGCCGTTTTGGTGGACTTTAAACCGCAGCACCGTGCTTGGGGATGGAGCCGACTGGTCAAAGGCCCCAGCGCCCTTAAAGGCCAGCCCGGCATGGTGTTTGCCAAAGTCATGGGCAGTGGGCACGAGGGGGGCTTTAGCCTCAGGCCCAGTTCAAGCCATCAAGGGCTTGTTGCGGTGCTCGACAACTTAAGCCATGCCCGTGATTTTTTAAACAGTGAATTGGTGTGCGCTTACCGCGAGCATGCACAGAGCTGCTGCGAGGCCCTGATGTCAGTGCAAAGCTCACGTGGCGAATGGGATGCCATGCCCTGGGTCACGACCCCAGAGGCCTGCCTAGAAGGTGCTTATGCATTCGAGGCGCCTGAAACCCCTAACTTGTTTGCTGCTTTAACCCGTGCCAGCATTCGGCCTGCCAGTGCGATGGCTTTTTGGAAGTACGCACCGGCGGCACAAGAGCAATTGCCACAAGCCGATGGTTGTGAGTTGGCCATGGGTTTAGGCGAGGCACCTTTGGTGCGGCAATGCACCTTCAGCGTCTGGCGCAACTGGGAAGCTATGCACCTCTATGCAAGGCGGGGTGCACACCAGCGCGCCATTGAGGCCGCGCACCGTCATTCCTTTTTTTCTGAGTCCATGTTCACACGTATGCGGGTCTTGGAACTCCATGGCCAGTGGCAGAAACGTCAATTTGCATTCAGTGCCGCTCCAACTTCTCATGACTGATGAACACGTGGTGGTGGTGGGCGCAGGCATGGCCGGACTGGTCAGCGCGCTGTTGCTGGCCGATGCGGGTTTTAAGGTCACGGTGGTAGAGGCGGCCGATACCCCTGGGGGCAAGATTCGGCAGATTCAGGTGCAAGGTGCTGCCATTGACAGCGGCCCTACCGTCTTCACCATGAAGCACATCTTTCAAGACATATATACCCGCGTAGGCTTGAATTTGACGGCCGAACTTGAGCTGCACCGTTTGGATGTGATTGCCCGCCACGCTTGGGAAGACGGCTCCCAGCTCGACTTGTTTGCAGACCATGAGCGCACGGTGCATGCCGTTTCTGAATTTGCAGGTACCGAAGAAGCCCAGCGCTATGAACGGTTTGCCGTGTTGATTCGAGAGTTGTTTGACACGCTCGAACACACCTACATGGGCAGCGCGCAACCCAGCACCTTCAACCTGACCCGATCGCTGGGCTTTAAAGGTTTAGGAGTGCTTAGAAAAATCGGCTTGTTTAAAAGTTTGTGGGACAGCTTGGGCAAGCAGTTTGCCGACCCCAAACTGCGCCAGTTGTTTGCCCGATACGCCACCTATTGCGGCTCATCGCCTTGGGAGGCACCCGCCACCTTGATGTTGATTGCGCAAGTCGAAATGGACGGGGTGTGGTCGGTCAAAGGGGGCATGCATGCCATTGCCCGCAACCTGATGGGCCATGCGCTT
>CAMAXR010000093.1 GCA_945862195.1 Hylemonella gracilis | reverse complement strand
TCGTCCAGGTCGCCATCAAAAGGGGTGATGCCGCCGCGAGAGACCAACCAAAACTCATCGCACACCGCACGCAGCAAAGCGCGGTCGTGGCTGACCAACATCAGCGTGCCTTCAAATTCATTGAGCGCCACACTTAAAGCCTCTCGGGTGGCCAAATCCAGGTGGTTGGTAGGCTCGTCCAACAGCAGCAGGTTGGGACGCTGCCACACCAACATGCACAGCACCAATCGGGCTTTTTCGCCGCCGCTCATGCTGCCCACGGTTTGTTTGACTTGGTCTCCCGTGAAGTTAAAGCTGCCTAAAAACGAGCGCAGGTCTTGCTCGCGCGTAGCCTGACCGCTCAAACCACCGCTTTGCGTGACCTCACGCACCAGCTGAATCATGTGTTCCAAAGGCGTGTCGGCTGGGCGCAGCACATCCAGTTCTTGCTGGGCAAAGTAGCCAATGGCTAAGCCCTTGCCTTCAATCACCTCGCCATGAATAGGGGGGAGGGTGCGCGCCAAGGTCTTCACCAAGGTCGATTTACCCTGGCCATTGGCCCCCAAAATACCCACACGTTGCCCTGCCAACACCGACTTTTTGACGTGTTCCACAATCACCAAAGGCTCAGGGGTGAGGTAGCCGCAGCTCACGTCTTGCAGGGTCAGCATGGGGTTGGGTAGGTTGGCGGGCTCTTGAAATTCGAATGTGAAGTCAGCCTCAGCCAGGACCGGTGCGATTTTTTCCATGCGCTCCAGGGCCTTGACCCGGCTTTGCGCTTGCTTGGCTTTGCTGGCCTTGGCCTTAAAGCGGTCAATAAACTTTTGCAGGTGGGCAATTTTGTCTTTTTGGCGGCTAAAGGCGGTTTGCTGTTGCTCCAACTGTTCGGCCCGCATGTCTTCAAAACGGCTGTAGTTGCCGCCATAGCGCTTGAGCTGCGCGGCTTCAATGTGCACGGTGGTGCGGGTGACGGCGTCTAAAAACTCGCGGTCGTGGCTGATGACCAGCATGGTGCCTTCGTATTTTTGCAGCCAGGCCTCCAGCCACACCAAGGCGTCCAAGTCCAAATGGTTGGTAGGTTCGTCCAGCAGCAACAGGTCAGAGGGGCACATCAAAGCGCGTGCCAACTGCAAACGCATGCGCCAGCCGCCGCTGAAGCTGTTCACGGGTTGCTCCAACTCTGAGAGTTTGAAGCCCAATCCCAAAATCAGGGCCTGCGCGCGGGCAGGGGCGTCATAGGCGCCTGCATCGCTGAGCTCCATGTATGCATGAGACAGGCGTTCACCCTGTGCATCGCTATCAGCGTTGTTTAGCGCTGTGGTGTCATGGAGCAGAGCCTCTGCGGCAGCCACTTCGGCCAAAGCTGCCGCCAAACGTGTATCGCCAGCCACCACAAAGTCGGTGGCGCTGTCTTCCACTTCGGGCATGTCTTGTGCCACTTGGGCCAAGCGCCACTGGGCAGGCACATAAAACTCGCCGCTGTCTTCCTGCAAGGTGCCGTTCAGCAAGGCAAACAGGCTCGACTTACCCGCCCCATTACGCCCTACCAAGCCCACCTTTTCTCCGGGGTTGATGGTGACCGATGCACCATCGAGCAGGGCCCGTGCACCGCGTCTGAGGGTGATGTTTTTAAGGGTGATCACGTAGGCTGTTCCAGGGGTAATGTTTCAGGGGTCATTTCAAAAGGGCTTCTCGGGTGATCAACATCACTTGGTCAAAGCCTGCACTGGTTTCAAGCCACACCACCTCCATCTCAGGAAAGGCTGAATCAAAGTGCTCGCGCTCGTTGCCGATTTCCAGCACCAAGACGCCTTGGGGATTGAGGTAGCGCTCAGGGTGGGAGCGCAGCGAGTTCAGCAACGGGCGCACAAAGTCCATTCCGTCGAGTTGCCCCTGCGTATTGCCATCCAGCGCCAGTGCGGGTTCGGCCAAAAATTCAGGTGGCAAATCGGCCATGCTGCGGGCATTGACGTAAGGCGGGTTACACAAAATCAGGTCGTAGGGACCCTGCACACTGGCCATGCCGTCTGAAGTGATGAGGCGGATTCGAGACTCTAGGTCATGCCGATGCAGGTTGACCGCCGCAACCTCTAAAGCTGCGGGCGAAACGTCGGCCGCGTCCACTTCAAGCTCGGGCCAAGCCATCGCGGCCAACACGGCCAAGCTGCCGTTTCCGGTGCACAAGTCCAGCGCCCTAAGGGTATGGGTATGGAGCCAGGGGTCGATGCTGGCATCGGCAATGAGCTCGGCAATAAAGCTGCGCGGCACGATGCTGCGCTGGTCTACAAAAAAGGGCACGCCCTGCAACCAAGCCTCTTGCGTCAGGTATGCCGCTGGCTGTCGTGTGGAGATACGGGTTTGAATCAGCTGCTGCACGGCCTGCGCTTGGTCTTCAGACACAGGCAGAGGCCCGGCATTGTCAAGATCGTCAAGCGGCAGGCCCAACTTCCAAAGTACCAGCCACACCGCTTCGTCCCATGCATTGGTGGTGCCTTGCCCAAAAGCCAAGCCCGCAGCTTGCATTTGGGCGCTGGCGGCCTCAATCAACTCCAGCACCGAGGCCATTTAAGCAGCAGCTTTCTGAGCGGTGTGGGCGCTGTGTTTTGGGTCGAGTTTTTCTAAGATGCGGCGGTAAATGTTTTTCAGTGGCTCTATGTCGGCCACGCGCACATGCTCATCCAGTTTATGAATGGTCGCGTTGGGTGGGCCCAGTTCAATCACCTGCGGGCAGATTTGCGCGATGAATCGGCCGTCACTGGTGCCACCGGTGGTGGAAAGCTCTGTATGCAGCTGGGTTTCTTCGTAAATGGCAGAGCGCACGGCATCCACCAAGGTGCCGGGTGGCGTCAAGAACGGCAAACCGCCTAGCACCCACTGCAACTCGTATTGCAGGCTGTGGCGATCGAGCAATTCAACCACACGGGATTTCAAGCCATCGGGCGTGGACTCGGTGCAAAACCTGAAATTAAAGTCCACCGCCAAGCTGCCCGGAATCACATTACCCACACCGGTACCCGCATGCATGTTGCTGATTTGGAAGGTGGTAGGCGGAAAAAACGCATTGCCAGCGTCCCACGTGGTGGCCGCCAGCTCAGCCATAGCGGGGGCAAACTGGTGGATGGGGTTTCGAGCCAGCTGCGGGTAAGCCACATGGCCCTGAATGCCCTGCACGGTGAGTTTGCCGCTCAAGCTGCCACGGCGTCCGTTTTTAATCATGTCGCCGGTTTGGGTGACCGAGGTGGGTTCTCCCACAATGCAGTAATCCAGCTGCTCCCTACGGGCTTGCAGCTGCTTGCACACCACCACGGTGCCGTCAACGGCTGGGCCTTCTTCATCGCTGGTGAGCAAAAACGCAATGTTGAGACCGGTATCGGGGTGCTGGGCCAAAAATTCTTCTGTGGCCACCACAAATGCAGCGAGCGATGTTTTCATGTCGCTGGCGCCACGCCCAAACAATTTGCCGTCGCGGTGGGTGGGCACAAAAGGGTCGCTGGCCCACAGCGTGGCCGGACCTGTGGGCACCACATCGGTGTGGCCCGCCCACACCAAAGTGGTCGCAGTTAAAGGCGCTGAACCTTGAGCTTTGCGCTTGGCCCATAAGTTGTGCACCCTAAAGTGCTCAGGGCCGCTGGTGATGGTTTCAAGTTCAAAGCCCAAGGGCTTCAAGCGCGCCGCAATCAGGTCTTGGCAGCCCGCATCGTCCGGGGTCACCGAAGCCCTGCTGATTAGTTGCTCCACCAGGGACAGTGTGGCGCTCATGATCAGTCGCGCAGCAGGTCGTTGAGGCTGGTTTTGGCGCGGGTTTGTGCGTCAACCTTCTTCACAATCACCGCGCAGTACAAGCTGTACTTGCCGTCAGCACTGGGCAAATTGCCTGACACCACCACAGAACCTGCAGGCACACGGCCGTACATTACTTCGCCAGTGGCGCGATCATAAATTTTGGTGCTTTGGCCAATGTAAACCCCCATGGAGATCACGGAGTTTTCTTCCACGATGACGCCCTCCACAATTTCAGAGCGGGCGCCAATAAAGCAGTTGTCTTCAATGATGGTGGGGTTGGCTTGCAGGGGCTCGAGCACACCGCCCAAACCCACGCCACCGGACAAGTGCACGTTTTTACCCACCTGAGCACAAGAGCCCACGGTGGCCCAAGTGTCGACCATGGTGCCTTCGTCCACATAGGCGCCAATGTTCACGTAGCTGGGCATCAAAATGGCACCTTTGGCAATGTAGCTGCCTCGGCGAGCCACGGCTGGTGGCACCACGCGCACACCGCTGGCCTTGAGCTGCTCTTCGCTCATCTTGGAAAACTTGGTGGACACTTTGTCGTAAAAGCCCAGGTCGCCAGCCTTGATGACTTCGTTGTCTTTCAGGCGAAACGACAGCAACACCGCTTTTTTGATCCACTGGTGCACGGTCCATTTGCCCACGCTCTCTCGAGTGGCCACACGCAATTGGCCGCGGTTGAGCTCGTTGATCACATGTTCCACCGAATCCATCACTTCATTGGAAGCGGATTGGGGGTTGAGGTTGGCGCGGTCTTCCCAAGCGGTGTCGATGATGTGTTGGAGCTGTTGTGTCATGGTTAAGTTTTGGAGTGGTTGATAAATTCTGCAATGCGTTGGGCCGCTTCAAGGCATTCTGAGGTTTCGGCCACCAGCGCCATGCGGATCCGCCCTGCGCCCGGATTGACACCCTGGGCCTCGCGCGCCAGATAACTGCCTGGCAACACCGTCACATTGTATTGAGCCAGCAAATCGCGGGCAAAGTCGGTGTCAGAGGTGTAGCCTGCGGGCGCCACACCTGCCCAAAGGTAAAAAGCCGCATCGGGCAGGTCCACGTCGAGCACCGCGCTGAGAACGGGGGTCACTTGGGCAAATTTGGCGCGGTACTGGTTGCGGTTGTCAATCACATGCTGCTCGTCGTTCCAAGCGGCAATGCTGGCGGCCTGCACCACCGTGCTCATGGCGCTGCCGTGGTAAGTGCGGTAGAGCAAAAACGGCTTGATCAGCTTCGCATCTCCAGCCACAAAACCGCTGCGCATGCCGGGCACATTGCTGCGCTTAGACAGGCTGGTCAGAGCGATGAGGTTTTTAAAGTCGGTCCGCCCCAGCTTGGCGGCGGCTTCCAAGCCGCCCAGCGGCGGCTCATCCCGAAAATAAATTTCGCTGTAGCACTCATCTGAGGCCACCACAAAGCCATAGCGGTCGCTCAGCTCAAACAGCTTGCGCCACTCGTCCAGCTGCATCACTGCCCCCGTAGGATTGCCAGGCGAGCACACAAAAATCAGTTGGGTGCGCTGCCACACGGCTTCGGGCACGCTGTCCCAATCCACAGCAAAGTTGCGTGCCGGGTCGCTGGGTACGTAGTAGGGCGTTGCACCGGCCAAGAAGGCTGCGCCTTCGTAGATTTGATAAAACGGGTTGGGGCACAACACATAAGCCCCAGCTTGAGAACCATCCACCACGGTTTGGGTTAGGGCAAACAAGGCCTCGCGCGAGCCGTTGACCGGCAAAATTTGCGTGGCAGGGTCAACCTTTAAGCCGTAGCGCCTATTCAGCCAACCCGCCGCCGCCTCGCGCAGCGCAGGTTCACCCGCTGTGGGCGGATAGACCGACAAGCCCTGCATATGGGCGATCAGGGCATCGGTAATCAGTTGGGGGGTGGCGTGCTTGGGCTCCCCAATGCCCAAACTGATGGGGCGGTAGTTGGGGTTGGGGGTGACGCCCGCAAAAAGTTGCTTGAGCCGCTCAAAGGGATAGGGCTGTAATTTGGAGAGGAGGGGGTTCATGGGCTGGATTATCATCTTGCCTCGCTCCCCCGACTGAACCCACTGTGCGTCTCACCTCCATCAAACTCTCCGGCTTTAAGTCGTTTGCAGAACCCACCAACTTTGTCTTGCCCGGTCAGTTGGTTGGTGTGGTGGGCCCCAATGGGTGTGGCAAGTCCAATATCATGGACGCGGTGCGTTGGGTACTGGGCGAAAGCCGCGCCAGCGAGTTGCGCGGCGAGTCCATGCAGGACGTTATTTTTAACGGCACCACCACCCGCAAACCCGCCAGCCGCGCCAGCGTAGAACTGGTGTTTGACAATGCCGACCACCGTGCTGGAGGGCAGTGGGGGCAATACGCTGAAGTGGCCGTCAAACGCGTGCTCACGCGCGACGGCACCTCCAGCTACTACATCAACAACCAGCCGGTGCGTCGCCGCGACGTGCAAGACGTGTTTTTGGGCACAGGCTTGGGTCCGCGTGCCTACGCCATCATTGGTCAAGGCACCATCAGCCGCATTATTGAAAGCAAGCCTGAAGAGCTCAGGCTGTTTTTAGAAGAAGCCGCGGGTGTCTCTAAATACAAAGAACGCCGACGCGAAACTGAAAACCGCTTGTCCGACACCCGAGAAAACCTCACCCGTGTGGAAGATATTTTGCGTGAGCTCAATGCCCAACTCGAAAAGCTCGAACGGCAAGCCGAAGTGGCGCAAAAGTTCAATACGCTGCAAAGTGAGGTCACCCTCAAACAGCACCAGTTTTGGTACTTGCGCCGCTCAGAAGCCGAGTCCGACCGCAGCAAGTTGCTGGAAGACGTACAAAAAGCCGGTACCGAGCTTGAATCCCGCGTGGCCGATTTGCGCCATGTCGAAGCCGACTTGGAAACCATACGCCAAGCGCACTATGCGGCGGGCGACCAGGTCAACCAAGCGCAGGGCAAGCTGTACGAGGCCAGCACCGAGGTGGGGCGGCTGGAAGCTGAAATTCGTTTTGTGGTTGAAGGCCGACAACGTGTTCAAGAGCGCCTGAGCAACCTTAAAGAGCAAGTGGCCCTTTGGACCACACGCCATCAAGAGGCTCAGCAAGAGCTGGCGTCCTTGCAAACACAAGAAGCCTCCGCGGTACAAACCTGTGCTACAGCAGACGCGCAGTTGCAGCTCACCACACAAGGTACACCCGAGCTGGAAGACGCTTTTAAACAAGCCCAAACCCATGCCAATGAGCAGCGCCAACAGGTGGTGCAGATTCAGCAGCAGATTCAGGTGCTGGCCGCTGAGCAGCGCAACACTTCAGAACAAACTCAACAGTTGCAGCAGCGCCGCACCCGTTTGGTGAGCGACCAAACTGCTTTACAAGCCCCTGACCCTGAGCGCCTGAGTCAGATCAACCAACAGCAGCAAGAGGCTCAGCAAGCCCAAACCACCTCTCAAGTGCGCTTGCATGAGTTGCAAGAAGCCTTGCCCAAAATGGACGAGGCCAGGCGCCAACAGCAGCAGACGCTCAATGCGGAGTCGGCCCGCCAAGCAGACCTTTCTGCGCGTCTTGAAGCCTTAAAAGCCTTGCAAGAAAAGGTCAAGATTGACGGCAAATTGCAACCTTGGCTGGCCAAACACGGCTTGAGCGGCTTGGCAGGCTTGTGGACCCGTTTGCAGGTAGAGGCCGGTTGGGAGCAGGCCATGGAGGCCGCTTT
>CAMAXR010000092.1 GCA_945862195.1 Hylemonella gracilis | reverse complement strand
GGCTATGTGCACGACACCATGCTGCAAAGCTATGTGCTGGAAGTGCACCGCCCTCACGGCCTGGCCAGCCTGGCCGAGCGCCACTTGGGGCGCAAAGGCATCAGCTACGAAGACTTGTGCGGCAAAGGTGCCCACCAAATTTCCTTTGCCCAGGTGGATGTGTCTCAGGCGGCCGAATATTCCTGTGAAGACTCCGACCAAACCTTGGCCGTGCACCAGGTTTTGTGGCCGCAATTACAAGCCCAAACCGGCTTGCGCTTTATCTACGAGCTCGAAATAGCCAGCTCCGAAGCCTTGTACCGCATTGAACGCAACGGCGTGTTGATTGATGCGCCCACTTTGGCGGCACAAAGCCACGAACTGGGCCAAAGAATTTTGCAACTCGAAATTCAGGCGCACGAGCTCGCGGGCCAACCCTTTAACCTGAGCAGCCCCAAACAGATTGGCGACATATTTTTTACCAAGCTGGGTTTGCCCGTGGTTAAAAAAACCGCCACGGGCGCGCCCAGTACCGACGAAGAAGTACTTGAAAAACTGGCCGAAGACTACCCGCTGCCCGCCAAAATTTTGGAGCACCGCAGCCTGTCTAAGCTCAAAGGCACCTACACCGACAAACTGGCCCAGCTGGCGCACCCCCAAACGGGGCGGGTGCACACCCATTACGGGCAAGCCACGGCGGTCACGGGGCGCTTGTCCAGCAACGACCCCAATTTGCAGAATATTCCCATCCGCACCCCAGAGGGGCGCCGTGTGCGCGAAGCCTTTGTGGCGCCCGCAGGCAGCGTCATTGCCAGCGCCGACTACTCGCAAATTGAGCTGCGCATCATGGCGCACATCAGCGGAGATGCGGCCTTGTTGCTGGCGTTTCACGACGGGATGGACGTGCACCGCGCCACCGCCGCTGAAGTGTTTGGCGTGCCCACCAGCGACGTCAGTAGCGAACAGCGCCGCTACGCCAAGGTCATCAACTTTGGGCTGATTTACGGCATGAGCGCTTACGGCTTGGCCAAAAGTTTGGGCATAGACAACACCGCCGCCAAAAACTACATAGACCGTTACTTTCAGCGCTTTGCGGGGGTCAAACAGTACATGGAAGACACCCGCCAACAGGCCAAGGCCCGAGGCTATGTGGAAACGGTGTTTGGCCGTAGGCTGTATTTACCCGAAATCAACTCCCCCAACGGCCCGCGTCGCAGCGGGGCAGAGCGCGCCGCCATCAATGCGCCCATGCAGGGGACGGCGGCTGACCTCATCAAAATGAGCATGGTGATGGTGCAGCAAGACATAGACGCCCGCCATCTCCAAACCAAAATGATCATGCAGGTACACGACGAGTTGGTGTTTGAGGTGCCGCTGGCCGAGGTCGACTGGATCAAAACCGAGGTGCCGCGTCTGATGGCAGGGGTGGCGCAGCTTAAAGTGCCCTTGCTGGCCGAAGTGGGCATGGGCCCGAATTGGGAACAAGCGCATTAACCCGGCATGAACTGCCCCAGAAGTCACCTAAACTGGTTTGGCAAATCCGAGTTTGCTCAGACCCTACCCATTAACTGACAAGGAGTACCCCTATGTGGAACCAAGATTCTCAAAACGATTTTGACTCGCTGTTGCCTGGCACCAGCACCGAAGCTGGCGCCAGCCGCCGCACCGCCCTCAAAGCGGCCCTGGGCGTGGGCTTTGCGGTGTCGGTGTTGCCCATTGAGGCTCAAACCGTCATCACCACCCCCACCGATGGCCTGACCGTGGGTGAAGTCAGCATCGACGTGCAGGGTTTCAAAATGCCCGCCTACCGTGCTGCCCCAGCCGGTAAAACCAATTTACCCGTGGTGTTGGTGATTTCTGAAATTTTTGGCGTGCACCAGCACATTGCCGACGTGGCCGTGCGTTTTGCGCGCCAGGGTTATTTGGCCATTGCGCCCGAAATGTTTGTGCGTCAGGGCGATGCCAAAAACACCGAATTCGCCAAGCTGCAGGCCGAAATCATTTCCAAGGTGCCAGACCGTCAGGTGATGGGCGACTTAGACGCCACTGTGGCCTGGGCTGCCACCCAGGGCGGTGACCTGAACCGTCTAGGCATTACCGGCTTTTGCTGGGGTGGCCGCATCACTTGGTTGTACACAGCGCATCAGCCCAGAATTAAGGCCGGTGTGGCGTGGTATGGCCGCGTGGTGGGCGCGCAAACCGAACTCACCCCCGTGCACCCTGTGGATATTGCCGGCAAACTCAATGCCCCAGTGCTGGGCTTGTACGGCGGCGCAGACGCAGGCATTCCGCAAGACAGCGTGGACAAAATGCGTGCCGCCCTCAAGCAAGGTCCCGCAACGGCTCAGGCCAGCGAGATTGTGGTGTACCCCGAGATGCCCCACGCCTTTCACGCCGACTACCGCCCCAGCTACCGCAAACCCGCTGCAGAAGACGGCTGGAAGCGCTGCTTGGCATGGTTCAAAACTCAGGGCGTGATCTAACCTGTCTGCATGACGCTGCTTTCTATTGTTCTGGGGACCCTCGCTGCCGGCATCGGCAGTGTGTGGCTGGCCGCAGCCTTAAGCTTTGGCTTGTTGGCCCGCTACACCCAGCACATGTTGAGCTTGGCAGCCGGAGCCCTGTTGGGCACTGCTTTTTTGCACCTGCTACCCGAGGCCTTTGAAAGTACGGCGCCACCCCAGCAGTTGTTTGTGACGCTGCTGCTGGGTTTGGTGTTTTTCTTTTTGCTCGACAAAGCTGAGCTTTGGCACCACGGGCATGAACATGGCCACGGCCATGAGGAACATCATGGCAACGGGGCGCACCACCATGCCTCAGGCGGGTGGGCGGTATTGGCCGGAGACAGCGTGCATTGCTTTGGCGACGGCATTTTGATTGCGTCGGCCTTTATCGCCGACTGGCGATTGGGTTGTTTGGCTGCGTTGGCGGTGTTGGCCCACGAGGTGCCGCACCACATGGGCGACTTGGCCGTGCTGCGCCACACCTCATCCAACCGCCGAGCCGCCTTGCTTAAGGTCACATTGGCGGGTTCCATTACGGCTTTAGGCGGTCTGTTGGGGTACTGGCTGGTGGACAGCCTGAAGCACTATTTGGTGTATTTTTTGGTGGTGGCGTCCAGCAGCTTTATTTACGTGGCCTTGGCAGATTTAATCCCCCAGCTGCAAAAACGCCTGGCCCTGAGCGAAACGCTGGCTCAAATCGGCTGGCTGGCCATGGGGATTGGGTTGGTGAGTGCAGTGAGTTTTGCGGTGCATGGGCATTGAAGAAAATGCCTTCAATTCATGCCCATCGCCTATGAAGGTTTAGGGGACGTTGACTGTTTGTTGGCCAGCCACACCAGCCCAGCTCCGACAGTCAGAACGGGTACCAGAGAACCCCAGTTGAGCCAAGCCCAGCCTTGAGTCGTGACCAAGGCACCCGATGCAAACGAGGTGACGGCCATGGTTGCAAAAACACAAAAATTAATGGCTGCTTGAGCTTGGTTTTTTTCTTCAGCGCTGTAGGCCTTCATAGATAGGGTTGTACTTCCAGTGAACAAGAAGTTCCAACCTACGCCCAGCAAAAAGAGAGCCCATAAAAACTGATGCAGGTCTTCTCCGGACAACGCAATGCCTATACAGGCCAAGTTAAGCAGAACACCTAAACCCATGATGGGGAGAGCCCCAAACTTTTTAATCAGGTGCCCTGTGAAGAACCCCGGTGCAAACATGCCAATCACATGCCATTGCAGCACCCAAGCCGTGTCCTCAAAAGGAAAGCTGCACACCTGCATGGCCAGCGGTGTTGCCGCCATTAAAAGATTCATAACGCCATAACCCAAGGCAGCCGCCATGGCAGACACCACAAAAACAGGCTGAAGCATGATGACGTTCAAGGGGCGTCCAATGCCCTCGCTCTTGGACGATGCAGGCGGCGGTGGGAATGTGATGAAGCTCATCACCAGCATAGACAACAAGGCAATGGCTACCAAAGCCATATAGGCCCCAGCGAAAGGCATACCCGCCATGTCTTTGGTTTTGATGGCCAGGTTGGGGCCAATAATGGCCCCCATCAGCCCACCCGCCATCACCAGCGAAACGGCTTTCTCTCGATATTCCGGTGCGCACAATTCAGCGGCGGCAAAACGGTACAACTGCCCGTTGGCGCTGTAGTAACCCGCCACAAAGGTGGCGATCACCAACAACCAAAACGACTGCAACAACACAGCCCAAGCACCCAAACCAGCAGACAACAAAGCAACCAACAGGCCCAGTTGGAAAGATCCTTTGCGCCCAAAGCGTTGCTGAGACTTGGCCACAATGCCTGTGGACAGCGCACCGCCCACCACATACCCCATGACGGGTAAGGTGGCCATCCAAGCCACAGGTGCCAAACTTAAGCCGACCAAGCCGTTGATGGCAATAAAGGTGATGTTGTTGGTCATGAACAGACCCTGGGCCACAGATAGAAGTGCAATGTGACGGTTCATGGATTGGATAAATTGTTTTAAAGATCGTTCGAAATATCGGTTCGATCAAATACGTACAAGGCGGAGACGATGACTACCGCAGCAGCAGGACCCGCAAAAGGATGAACGATGGAGGCCAAGATGGGCGCCACCATGATGAGGTGGCGTATGCCCCAGCTGTACAGCAGACCAGCCCTGCGGACATATCGGATACCCAACACATTCCATTTTTTTCTTTGCTCAGACTCTACGGGCATGCCGCCTACAAACCCTGCGTGGTTGTAAAAGCGAACAGCCATGGTGGACGACACCAGAGAGGCAAAAAGCAAGAGCATCAATGCCAGCAAAAGTGCCACTTGGTACCAGGCGTCTGAGTTCGAAGCGCTGCTGTGGGCGTTGTGCAGGGTAGGAAATGCCAGGGTCACCGAGCCAATGAGGCCAAGCACGGCAGTTGAAGCCGTCATGGTGGCGGCCATGACCGAGTTGCGAAGGGTTTGCACCGCCAGAATTTCCGAGCCTTTTTGCGCTGAAACGGCGGTCAGCCAATCTTCGCGCAAGGTGGCGTGGGCGCTGCGGGCCAGCTGGTCTGGGTGCTGCTTTTGCAGAAAGATTAGCCGGACTTCATAGCCCAACATGATGAGCAGGGTGATGCCGCCTGCCCACCAGTGTCCGTCCAAGTTCATGCTGGAACCTGGGTTGGGCTTTTGAAATATTCCCAAACTTCAAATAACCCCATGCCCACGAGCATGGCGATCACAAAAATGAGGGCTTGGTAATTGCCCGCTGCCATGCTGACCCAAGCGGGTCCTGGGCAAAAACCAGCCAGTCCCCAGCCCACTCCAAACACGGCAGACCCAACCAGCAAGCGGACGTCAATTTGGGATGTTTGGGGCAGACGCAAATCGCCCCCTAACCAGTTGGTGCTGCGGTGACGGGCCCATCCAAAACCCAACACACCCACCGCAATGGCTCCACCCATAACCAAGGCCAAGGAGGGATCCCAAAGCCCTGTGACATCTAAAAATCCAATCACCTTGCCCGGATCGGTCATGCCCGAAAGCACTAAACCGCATCCAAACAACAAGCCCACGACAAATTCGGTTAAGCGATGCATTTGGTATCTCCTGGCAATGGGTTAGAACAGATGGCGCACAACATAGACCGTCAAAAAGCCACCGGCCATAAAGCTGATGGTGGCCGCTAACGAGCGTGGTGACAGCCTGGATAGGCCGCACACGCCATGGCCGCTGGTGCAGCCGGAGCCGAAGCGCGTGCCAAGGCCCACCAGCAACCCGGCCATCACAATCACGGTCGTGCTGGCTTCAATGCGGGGTTGTGGAATCCAGCTTGCGGGTGCCAGCCAGACCAGCAGCCAAGGCGCTGCGGCCAAGCCAGCTAAAAAAGACAGTCGCCAGCCAGCATCTGAAAAGGGAGCTGTTTTCTTTTGAAGCAATGGCTTGGACAGGGCACCTAAGAGCCCCCCCAAAATTCCACTGATTCCCAAAATGCGCCCATTGACCAGCATAAAAAGGGCCGAGGCCAAACCCAGTAAAACTCCGCCACCCAAAGCGGCCCAAGGTGTGAAATGGTTCCAGTCAATGGTCATGCGGGGTTCTCCGGTTGTGGGCAAAACTGTGCGTAAAGCACCCCAATCACCGTCATGGCTTGGGGGCTGCTGAGTTGGTAATAAATGTTTTTACCCTCTCTGCGTGTGCTGACTAAAGCCTCATCCCTCAGCACGGTGAGCTGCTGGGATAAGGTGGGCTGAACGATGCCCAATTGGGCCTCGATTTCTCCGACCCGGAGTTCACCTTGACTCAATTGGCACAGGATCATGAGCCGATCGCGGTTGGACAGAACCTTCATGAGGCGGCAAGCCTGTTCGGCTGATTCATGTAAGGCTTGTAAATGGGTGGTGTCAGTCGGAGACGAGGTTTCCATGGTTAACAGTTAAGTTTTTAACAAAATATATGTTCATATAATATATGAAAGTTATCCATGATAGTTCACCCCATTGCGTTTTCAAGGAGGTTTGATGAGTTCAGCAGTACCCCCCATGCAGATCGAGTCTTTTTTTGATCCGGCGACTTGGACGGTGACCTATTTGGTCCACCAAGGTGCCGGGAGTGCATGCGCCATCATCGATTCGGTTTTGGACTATGACCCCAAATCAGGGCGCACCCGACACCACACGGCGGACCGGGTGGTTGAAAGGGTGAAAGTCCTGAAACTCAAGCTGGAGTGGATTTTGGAGACCCACGCCCATGCCGACCATGTGTCTGCAGCGGCCTACATCAAGTCTCAGTTGGGCGGGCGTATCGGCATTGGAGAGCGCATTACCCAAGTGCAGCAGGTGTTCAAAGGGGTGTTCAATCTGGACGACAGCTTTGTATCCGACGGTTCTCAGTTTGACCATTTGTTTGCACATGAGGACGGCTTTGAGCTGGGCACTCTTAGGGTTAAGGTGTTGTGGGTGCCGGGGCATACGCCTGCCGATGTGGCGTATCTGGTGGAGGATGGTGTGTCTGAATCCGCTGTTTTTGTGGGTGACACCTTGTTTATGCCTGATGTGGGTACGGCGCGTTGTGATTTTCCGGGAGGCAATGCGCAAGTCATGTATGCCTCGATTCACCGCTTATTGAGTTTGCCGCCTGCAACACGATTGTTCATGTGCCACGACTACCCGCCTACCGATCGGCCCATTGCGTTTGAAGCGACGGTGGCAGAACAGCGCGCGCGCAATATTCATGCGAACGACCAAATAGACGAGGCAGCTTTTGTGGCCCTGAGAACCGAACGTGACCGCACCTTGGAAATGCCAGTGCTGATACTTCCGGCCATTCAGATCAACATCCGAGCTGGTTATTTGCCGCCTCCAGAGAGCAACGGCGTGGCTTACGCCAAGATACCCCTCAACTTTTTTAACCCTTAACCACAGGTAGCCACAGGTCGGCTGGAGTCGCTGCACCATTCACTCCAGCTGCCCGGGTACAGCGCCGTGCGGCCTAAGCCCGCAATTTCCATTGCCAACAAATTGGGAATGGCGCTGACACCGCTGCCGCATTGGTGCACCACGGTGGCAGGGTCGCGGCCATCGAGCAGCTCTAGAAACTCTTGCCT
>CAMAXR010000091.1 GCA_945862195.1 Hylemonella gracilis | reverse complement strand
TCCTCCAGCATATTGCCTGCCCGCAGCAGCTTAGCCCGCTGGTTGACCCCACGCAACACATAGGCAGAGTTTCTGAACGCGACATCGTCTTGTAGGGCGACCCAGTCGCCCTTGAAGTCCACCGCCAAGGCTGCGGTATCGCGCAAAGTGGAGGGTCCCAACACGGGCAGCACCAGATAGGGGCCCGCCCCCACGCCCCAGTAACCTAGGGTTTGGCCAAAGTCTTCGGTATGCCGCTCAATGCCGACCTCGGTGGCCACATCCATCACCCCCAAAATGCCAAAGGTGGAGTTGACCAAAACCCGCATGAGGTTTTCTACCGTGTGCTTGGGCTTGAGCTGAAGCGCACTGTTGACAGTGGACCACGCGTCCCCCAAATTGCCGAAGAAATTGCTCACCCCTTTGCGAAAAAAGGAGGGAGTGACCTGCTCATAAGCGCCCGCCACGGGTCTAAGGACATTGCGATCCACGGCGTCATTGAAGGTGAACATGCTGCGGTTGAACGATTCCAGCGGGTCCGCGGCAATAGCGGTAGAAATAGGCTTGGCCTGTTGGGTTGTGTCTACAGCTTGCGGCGAGGATTTGTCTTTGTAGGGGGCTTTGGGTAGATCAGTAGCAAAAACAGGCCCCATGCACGCCCAGAGCAACAGAGGGCCAAGAGCCCATCTGCCGAGATTGAAGTGGCGCTTGATATTCATAGAACAGCTTGAGTAGGGCTTTGCTTTGTTGGGCGTTGTTTGAGTTTATTTGGCAGGCTCAGGCTTGCCACTTGAAGCCTTGCTGTACAAAAACTGGCCAATCAGATTTTCCAGCACCACGGCCGATTGGGTGGTGGATACCACATCGCCCTGCGCCAAGTTTTTGTCTTCGCTGCCAGCCTCGATACCCACATACTGGTCGCCCAGTAGGCCGCTAGTCAAAATTTTGAGTGAGCTGTCTTTGGGAAACTGGTAGCGGTTTTCCAGAGTGAGTGTGACGCGAGCCTGAAAGGTTTTGTCGTCAAAGACAATCGACTCCACCCGACCCACCACCACACCGGCGCTGCGCACGGCCGACTTAGGCTTAAGCCCGCCAATGTTGTCAAAGCGGGCTTCCACGCGGTAAGTGGACTGAAAACTCAGGTTCAGCAAATTGGCCGCCTGAAGGGCCAAAAACAAAATGGCTGCAGCCCCAATGAGGACAAACAGACCCACCCACAAATCATTTTTTGAGCGCTGCACAACAACTCCTAAATCGTAAACATCATGGCTGTCAGAACAAAGTCCAGCCCCAATACGGCCAGCGAGGCCATCACCACAGTACGGGTGGTGGCGCTGGATACCCCCTCGGGGGTAGGCTGTGCCTCGTAACCTTGCAGCAAGGCTACAAAGGTGACGGTAAACCCGAACACCACACTTTTGATGATGCCATTGCCCACATCTTTCCACACGTCCACGCCGCCTTGAATCTGGCTCCAAAACGCGCCGCCGTCCACCCCAATCATCAGCACGCCGACCACCCAGCCGCCAATAATGCCCATGGCGCTGAACACCGCAGCCAATAGCGGCATGGCCAATACACCCGCCCAAAAACGGGGAGCCAGCACGCGCTGGACAGGGTCTACCGCCATCATTTCCATCACACTGAGCTGCTCGCCCGCCTTCATAAGGCCAATTTCAGCGGTCAGCGAGGTGCCAGCCCGGCCAGCAAACAGCAGCGCTGTGACCACCGGGCCTAATTCGCGCACCAGACTCAGGGTGACCAGCAGGCCCAACGCCTCGGTGGATCCGTAGCGCTGCAGGGTGTAAAAGCCCTGCAAGCCAAACACAAACCCCACAAACAAGCCCGACACCGCAATGATGGCAAGCGAATAATTACCTAAAAAATGAATTTGGTCGCGAATGAGCCCGAAGCGGCGCAAGCTCACTCCCAATGACCACAGCAACTTGAAAAACAGGCGCGCGGCATACCCCACCTTGGCCAAGGCACGGCGGGTGGCAAAGCCCAATTCGCGGGGGTGGAGTCCGTTCATGCGGTGGTCCGTCCAAAGTCTTCTTGCACCGACACCCCAGGGTAATGGAAGCGCACCGGCCCATCGGGGAGCGCATGCACGTACTGGTACACCAAGGGGTCGCTGGTTTGGCGCACCTCGTCGGGCGTGCCCTCTACAGCCACTTTTCCGTTGGCCAAAATGATCACATGGTCGGCAATGGCAAAGGTTTGCTCCAGCTCGTGCGACACAAACACACTGGTCAGACCCATGGTGTCGTTCAAGCTGCGAATAAGGCGTGCTGCGGTACCCAATGAAATGGGGTCAAGGCCCGAAAACGGTTCGTCGTACATCACCAACTCAGGGTCTAGGGCAATCGCGCGCGCCAAGGCTATACGCCGGGCCATTCCGCCGGAAATTTCGCTGGGCATCAGGTCGCGAGCTCCGCGCAAACCTACGGCGTTGAGCTTCATGAGCACAATGTCGCGAATCAGCGCCTCGGGCAAATTGGTGTGCTCTCTGAGTGGAAAAGCCACGTTTTCAAACACGCTCAGGTCGGCAAACAACGCACCAAACTGAAAAAGCATGCCCATGCGACGGCGCGCAGCATACAACGCCTCTTGGTTCATGGTGGTGACGTCTGCACCGTCAAACAACAACTCACCCGATTGGGCCCGGTTTTGTCCGCCAATGAGCCGAAGAATGGTGGTTTTACCGCCCCCCGACGCCCCCATGAGGGCGGTGACTTTGCCTCTGGGAATAGACAGCGACACGTCTTCCAAAATCACCCTATCGGAATACCCAAAGGTCAAGCGCTTGAGCTCTACCAATGACGCCGAAAGCGTTTTGGATGCGAGGTTACGGGCGCTGGAGGTCACGGGGTATCACTTGGGCTGGGTTCACTTGTTCAAGGTTCACTTGTTATCACGTGCGCCCCAAAGCTTGAGGTACCCGAGGATCATAAATGAACACACCACAAGCACTGGGCTAAACCCTAGCCCCCCAAAACTCATCGTGGCAAGTTGCTGCTGCCCATTAAAAACTCATCCACAGCGCGGGCGGCTTGGCGGCCTTCGCGAATGGCCCAGACCACCAAGCTCTGACCGCGCCGCACGTCGCCCGCTGCAAACACTTTGGATACGTTGGTGGCGTAGCCGCCGGTAAACTCGGTGCTGGCTTTGGCGTTGCCCCGGCCGTCTTTGTCCACACCAAAAGCATCCAACACAGTGGGCACGGGGTTGACGAAACCCATGGCCAACAAGACCAAATCGGCCTTGTATTCTTTTTCGGTACCCGCGATTTCCACCAGCTTGCCGTCTTTCATTTCCACATGCACGGTGGTCAGGCTCTTGACCTTGCCTTTATCGCCGTTAAATGATTTGGTGGAAATCGCAAATTCGCGCACGCAACCCTCTTGGTGGCTGGAGCTGGTGCGCAGCTTCAAGGGCCAGTAAGGCCACACCAGGGACTTATTCTCGTGCTCGGGTGGCTGAGGCATGACCTCAAACTGGGTCACGCTGGCAGCACCATGGCGGTTGCTGGTGCCCACGCAGTCGCTACCGGTGTCGCCGCCGCCAATCACGATAACGTGCTTGCCCTCAGCCCTCAGCTGAGCCTTGACCTTGTCGCCCGCGTTGACCTTGTTTTGTTGCGGCAAGAACTCCATGGCAAAGTGAATGCCGTCCAGGTCGCGACCTGGCACGGGCAAGTCGCGCGACTGCTCGGAGCCTGCAGCCAGCAACACGGCGTCAAAGTCTTGTTGCAGCTGCTCTGGGGTCACGGTTTCTTTGGCCCAATTGGTGACCTTGCTGTCTTTGGGCATGGCACCCACCAGCACGCTGGTGCGAAACACCACACCTTCGGCTTGCATTTGGGCCACGCGGCGGTCGATGTGGGTTTTTTCCATTTTGAAATCGGGAATGCCGTAGCGCAGCAGGCCGCCCACACGGTCATTTTTTTCAAATACGGTGACCTCATGGCCCACCCGAGCCAGTTGCTGGGCGGCGGACAAGCCTGCGGGGCCCGAGCCGATCACGGCCACTTTTTTGCCGGTTTTCACCGCTGGCAACTGGGGCTTGACCCAGCCCTCAGACCACGCTTTGTCGATAATAGCGTGCTCAATCGACTTGATACCCACGGCATCGTCGTTCACATTCAAAGTGCAAGCAGCTTCACAGGGTGCAGGGCAAATGCGCCCTGTGAACTCTGGAAAGTTATTGGTGCTGTGCAACACGGTGATGGCGTTGCGCCAGTCGCCCTGAAACACCAGCTCGTTGAAGTCCGGAATGATGTTGTTGACAGGGCAGCCGTTGTTGCAAAACGGCGTGCCGCAGTCCATACAACGCGCGCTTTGCGTTTTGGCTTGTGCATCGCTCAAGCCCACCACAAATTCTTGGTAATTTTTCAAGCGCTCGGGTACGGGCTGGTAGCCCTCTTCAATGCGCTCAAACTCCATAAAGCCGGTGATTTTTCCCATGATGCTTATTCCTTAAAAGTAGTACTCAAGCCAAAGCCTTGGAGCTGGACGAAGCGCCTGCTGATTTGTGGGCATGGATTTCACCCAGTGCGCGCTTGTATTCATTTGGAAACACCTTCACAAACTTTCCGCGCGCGGTGGCCCAGTTGTCCAAAATGTCGCGGGCGCGCTTGCTACCTGTCCAGCGGTGGTGGTCTTCCAGCAACTTTTTAAGCTGGGGCTCATCAGCCTGACCCCGGTGCCAAATGGCTTTTGGCTGAGCGGCTTCTTGCTCCGCAGCGGTCAGCACGGGGTCCATAGACACCATGGCGGTGTTGCAGCGTTGGGCAAACAAACCGTCTTCATCCCACACATAGGCCAAGCCGCCGCTCATGCCTGCGGCAAAGTTGCGGCCGGTGGGCCCCAACACCAACACGGTGCCTCCGGTCATGTATTCGCAACCATGGTCGCCGGTGCCTTCCACCACCGCCGTGGCGCCCGACAAACGAACCGCAAAACGCTCGCCCGCCACACCACTGAAAAAGGCTTCGCCACTGGTGGCGCCGTACATGACGGTGTTGCCCACAATGATGTTGGAGGCAGCCGCCCCCCTAAAGTCGATGCTGGGGCGCACCACCACACGGCCGCCGGAGAGGCCTTTGCCGGTGTAGTCGTTGGCGTCACCAATCAAGTACAGGGTGATGCCCTGAGCTAAAAAGGCTCCAAACGACTGTCCGCCTGTGCCTTCTAGCTGAATGCGGATGGTGTCGTCGGGCAAGCCTTCGGGGCGCACTTTGGTGAGCGCACCCGAGAGCATGGCCCCCACAGAGCGGTTGACGTTGCGCACCTTTTCCATGAATTGCACTTTTTCGCCCTTGTCGATGGCAGCGCGGGACTTGGCAATAAGGGTTTGGTCCAGCGATTTGTCCAAGCCATGGTCTTGGGTGTCCATATGAAAGCGCGGCACATCCGCAGGCACCTGGGGCTGCGCAAACAAGCGCGAAAAATCCAAGCCCTTGGCCTTCCAGTGCTGCAAACCTGAGCGCATGTCCAGCAAGTCTGAGCGGCCCACAAGGTCGTCAAACTTGCGAATACCCAACTGCGCCATGATGTGGCGCACTTCTTCGGCAATGAAGAAAAAGTAGTTCACCACGTGTTCGGGCTTGCCCGAAAACTTGGCACGCAACACAGGGTCTTGCGTAGCCACGCCCACCGGGCAGGTGTTGAGGTGGCACTTGCGCATCATGATGCAGCCCTCCACCACCAGCGGGGCGGTGGCAAAGCCAAATTCATCGGCACCCAGCAAGGCGCCAATCACCACATCGCGGCCGGTTTTCATTTGGCCATCGGCCTGCACGCGGATGCGACCGCGCAAACGGTTGAGCACCAAGGTTTGTTGGGTTTCAGCCAAACCAATTTCCCATGGGCTGCCCGCGTGCTTGATGGACGACCAAGGCGATGCACCGGTGCCGCCATCATGCCCGGCAATCACCACGTGGTCGCTCTTGCACTTGGCCACACCCGCGGCAATGGTGCCCACCCCAATTTCGGACACCAGCTTGACGCTGATGCTGGCGTGCGGTGCCACGTTTTTCAGGTCGTGGATGAGCTGCGCCAAGTCTTCAATGGAGTAAATATCGTGGTGGGGCGGCGGCGAAATCAAGCCCACGCCCGGCACCGAATAACGCAACATGCCGATGTACTCCGACACCTTGCCGCCAGGCAGTTGCCCGCCCTCGCCGGGCTTGGCCCCTTGAGCCATCTTGATTTGAATTTGGTCGGCGCTCGATAAATATTCGGCCGTAACCCCAAAACGGCCCGAAGCCACCTGCTTGATTTTGGAGCGCAGGGAGTCTCCGGCCTGCAGGGGCACATCGACTTCCACACGCGATTCGCCAATGACGCTTTTGAGTGAGGCGCCCTGCGCAATGGGAATGCCTTTAAGTTCGTTGCGGTAGCGCGCGGGGTCTTCGCCGCCCTCTCCGGTGTTGCTCTTGCCACCAATGCGGTTCATGGCCACAGCCAAAGTGGCGTGTGCCTCGGTGCTGATGGAGCCTAAAGACATAGCGCCAGTGGCAAAGCGCTTGACAATGTCTGCCGCAGACTCCACCTCGTCCACCGAAATGGCTTTGGCAGGCTCGAGTTTGAACTCAAACAAGCCGCGCAGAGTCATGTGGCGGCGGCTCTGGTCGTTGATGATCTGGGCGTACTCTTTGTAAGTGCTCCAGTTGTTGGCGCGGGTGCTGTGCTGCAGCTTGGCTATGGCGTCAGGAGTCCACATGTGCTCCTCGCCGCGAGCGCGCCAAGCGTATTCGCCACCGGTTTCCAGCATGGTGTCCAACACTGGGTCTTGACCAAAAGCGACGATGTGGGTGCGAATCGCTTCTTCTTGAATTTCAAAAACGCCAATACCTTCGACGCGGCTGGGCGTGCCGGTGAAGTATTTGCGCACGGTTTCGGAGTTGATGCCAATGACTTCAAACAGCTGGGCGCCGCAGTAGCTCATGTAGGTGGACACCCCCATCTTGGACATGATCTTGGACAAGCCCTTACCAATAGCCTTGATGTAGTTGTAAATGGCTTTGTCCGCACTCAGGTCGCCGGGCAGACTGGCGTGCAACTCTTGCAATGTTTCCATAGCCAGGTAGGGGTGAACCGCCTCCGCGCCGTAGCCTGCAAGCACCGCAAAATGATGCACCTCGCGCGCAGTGCCCGTTTCCACCACCAAACCGGCCGTGGTGCGCAAGCCCTCACCCACCAAATGCTGGTGAATGGCTGACAAGGCCAACAGCGCGGGAATCGCCACTTGGGTGGCCGAAATATGCCGGTCGCTCACGATCAAAATGTTGTGGCCGCCCTTGATGGCGTCCACCGCTTCGGCACACAGCGAGGCCAGCTTGGCCTCCACACCTTCATCGCCCCAAGTCAGGGGGTAGGTGATATCTAGGGTGTAGCTACGGAACTTGCCTTGGGTGTGCTGCTCAATGTCACGCAACTTGGCCATGTCGGCAAAGTCCAGTATGGGCTGGCTGACCTCAAGGCGCATGGGCGGGTTGACTTGGTTGATGTCCAGCAAATTGGGCTTGGGGCCAATAAAGGACACCAGCGACATCACAATGGCTTCGCGAATGGGGTCAATAGGCGGGTTGGTCACCTGGGCAAACAACTGCTTGAAGTAGTTGAAGAGCGGCTTGTTTTTGTCGGACAGGACGGCCAATGG
>CAMAXR010000090.1 GCA_945862195.1 Hylemonella gracilis | reverse complement strand
CTAAAGACTGCAGCCATAGGGCCAGACTAAGCAACATGAGCAAGCTCCTTGGGAGGCATAGTTTCTTCAGACCAAGCCTCAATGGCCTGCACCACACGCTCCATGCGCATAAACCTGGACCCCTTGACCAACACACTTTGGACTTGGGGCAAGAGGCGGCGCACCGCCTCGAGCAGCGGCGCCATGTCTTCAAAGTGTTGGGCCTGTTGTGCAGATGAGTAAGCCGCCACCGTTGCTGGTGTTTGCTGGCCCAGCGCCAACAACTGCTCTATGCCAAGGCTGAGTGCGTAGCCGCCTACTTCGGCATGAAACTGCGGGCCACTGTCGCCCACCTCCCCCATGTCACCCAACACCAAAAGGCGAGGTGCGGGCAGTGCAGCCAAAACCTCTATGGCCGCACGCACCGAGTCTGGGTTGGCGTTGTAGGTGTCGTCCACCACCGTGAGAGCGCGCCCTTGCCACTGCAAGGCCACGGCGCGTGAGCGGCCCTTGACCGGCTTAAAGGCCGACAAACCCGCCTCTACTGAAGCTGGAGACACGCCCGCTGCCAAGGCGCAGGCTGCCGCAGCCAAGGCATTGCTGACGTTGTGCAGGCCCGCCACTTGCAAAGTGAAGTTCAGGGGCTGCGGAGCTTGTTGCAAGGGCTTGTATGTGGCACGCACCTGCCAAGTTGCACCCAACCCATGGCACTGAGCTGAGACTTCGGCGCCCTGAAACCCGAAGTCTTGCCCAGCCTGAAGTGCGTGTGGAGTTGCTGCAAGCTTGGGGTGCGCAAAGCGCACTTGGGGTCGGGTGCCTGCCAGGTCTTGCCACAAAGAGGTAAAGGCATCTTGCGCCGGAAACACCGCCACACCGTTTTCGGGAAGTGCTGCCAACACAGCGCCGTTTTCTTGCGCCACCGCTTGCACTGTGGCCATGAATTCTTGGTGCTCGCGCTGGGCGTTGTTCACCAAGGCCACCGTGGGTTGGGCCATGGCGGCAAGCCGCGCGATTTCTCCGGGGTGGTTCATGCCCAGCTCGACCACTGCGATGCGGTGGTACGAGCGCAACCGCAGCAGCGTGAGCGGTACCCCGATTTCATTGTTGAGGTTGCCCTCGGTGGCCAACATGGCTTGGGGGTGTTCGACTCGCAAAATCGAAGCGATCATTTGTGTGACCGTGGTTTTGCCGTTGCTCCCTGTGACCGCCAAAATTGGCAAGCTGAATTTGGCACGCCAGGATGTGGCCAGCTGGCCCAAGGCTTTCAAGCTGTCGGGCACCACCCAACCGGGCAGACCGCTTTCAAGCAGTGCGGCGCGGTCGGTGCAAATGGCGGCGACTGCACCGCTGGCGCGGGCTTGCTTGAGAAACTGGTTGGCATCAAAGCGTTCGCCCTGTAGGGCTACAAACAAGTCGCCAGGCTGCAAGGTGCGGGTGTCGGTGTGCACGCGCAATACGGGCTGGCCAAGTGCTGTGGCTGAGCCCGCATGCCATGCGCCAACTGCGGGCACCCATTGCGCCTGCGGCAACCAAGCCTGAATCAGACTCGGCGCCTCAGCGCCGCTGAACATGACCTGAGCCTGTCGAAGCTGCAATGCTTTTTGAATTTCTTGCGCATCGCTAAAGGGCAGCATGCGACCTGCCACCTCTTGATAAGCCTCATGCCCCTTGCCTGCCACCAACACCACGTCTTGTGGCGCGGCGTGGGCCATGGCGTAGGCAATGGCCAAGGCACGGTCGGATTCCACCAACACATTGGGGTGCCCCTCCAGGCCCAGCAGCATTTGGCTCAAAATGAATTCAGGCGACTCCCCCCTAGGGTTGTCGCTGGTCAGCACAATGCGGTCGGCTTGTTGCGCGGCCACTGCACTCATGAGCGGCCGCTTGGATGCATCGCGTCCGCCCCCGCAACCCACCACACACCAAAGCCGTCCGTTGCGGGCCTGCGCCAGCGGACGCAAGCTCTGCAAGACTTTGGACAAGGCGTCCGGCGTGTGGGCGTAGTCCACCACACCTAAGGGCTGCCCCTGTGCGGAGGCTTGCTCAGGTTGAACCCATTGCATGCGACCCGGTACCGGGGTAAGTGCTGCACAAGCCTGCACCGCTTGCTGCAAGCTAAAGCCCCAGTGCCTCAAGCTTGCCAACACACACAACAGGTTGGAGACATTGAAGGCCCCCACCAAGCCACACGACAACTCACATTCCTCGGTGCGGCCGTCGTGCTGTTCCACCACTTTAAATTGCATACCCACCGCGCTGCAGCGCACCTGCTCAGCGCTTAAGCGGACTGGCTTGGCTGAACCCGATGCCGCATTGGCGGCTGTGCGCTCGCCCACCGTCCACACATCTAAAGATGTGCTGCGCGCCTGCAGCTCATGCGCAAGTTCAGCGCCATGCGGATCGTCCACATTGACCACTGCGCCTTTTAATTGCGGCCAGTCGAACAACGCCTTTTTGGCCTTCCAGTAATGGGCCATGTCGCCGTGGTAGTCCAAATGGTCTTGGGTGAGGTTGATGAAGACCGCCAACCTGATGTTCGTGCCCGCCATACGGTGTTCGGCCAGCCCAATGGACGAAGCCTCTACCGCACAGGCGCCATAACCCGCATCCACAAAACTGCGCAGGGCTTGCTGCCAGGTCACAGGGTCTGGGGTGGTTAATCCGGTGGCGTGCAAGTCCATAGGCTGGTTTGCGCTGGGGACTGGCCCCATACCCAAGGTGCCCGCCACAGCACAAGGGCGCTTTGGCTGCAAGCTGCTTAAGGCCTGCGCCAACCACCATGTGGTGGACGTTTTGCCATTGGTACCGGTAACAGCTGCCACGTCCAATTGCTTGCTAGGCTGGCCGAAATACAAGTCTGCAATTGCTCCACTGGCCTCTTTGAGACCCGGGTACACGCCCACGCGCGAGTCTTGCGGCACCGTTGTGGCATGCAGGTTCTGCGCCTCCACCAGACAGGCAGCAGCCCCCGCCTTTAGTGCTGCGGCCACAAACCCACGACCATCTGAAGCAGCGCCAGGCCAAGCTAAAAAACCATCGCCGGCTTGGAGTTGCCGACTGTCGGTGCGCAAGGTGCCCTTGACCTGGTCGACATGCTCACACAGCCATTGCGCCGCTAAAGCGGGCGTGGCCAAGGCCTTGGTAGACGCTGAATTGAGGGGTTCGAGTGCCACCATCAGAAGCTTTCTTCCACGGCCTGCGCCACAATTTGTGGTTTCACCGCCATGTCGGGCTGGATACCCAGCATGCGCAAAGACTGCTGCACGACTTCGCTGAATACGGGTGCGGCAACCGCACCGCCGTAGTACTGACCGGCACTGGGCTCGTCAATCATCACCGCCACCACAATGCGGGGCTGCTCCACAGGGGCCAAGCCCACAAAAAAGCTGCGGTATTTTTTGCTGGCGTAGCCTTTGCCCTCTTGCTTGTGGGCGGTGCCGGTTTTGCCCCCCACCGAATACCCGATGGTTTGGGCCTTGGGTGCGGTGCCCCCCTGTTGGGTAGCCAAATGCAACATATGCCGCACTGCGGCGGCGTGGCGCGCGTCCATCACTCGAACGCCCACTGCGGGCTCTATGGCTTTAAGCAGGGTAACGGGCGCCATTTCGCCTTCTCGGGCAAACAAGGTGTAGGCCTGCGCCAATTGAAACAGGCTGCACGAGAGGCCGTAGCCGTAGCTCATAGTGGCCTGCTCAATGGGACGCCAAGTCTTGTAGGCACGCAACCGACCACTGACCGCCCCGGGAAACGGAAGCTGAGGTTTTTGCCCAAAACCCACCGCACTGTAAATTTCCCACATGTCGCGAGGCTGCATTTGCATGGCCATCTTGACCGTGCCCACGTTGCTGGATTTTTGAATGATTTCATTCACCGTCAACACGCCATAGGCATGCGCATCGCTGATGGTGGAGCCGGTGATGGTGAGCTTGCCCGGTGCGGTTTGAATAGTGGTTTCAGGTCGCACCAAACCTTTTTGTAAAGCCAAAGCGGCCACAAACGGCTTCATGGTGGAGCCAGGCTCAAAGCTGTCCGTCAAGGCGCGGTTGCGAAGCTGCTCGCCGCTTAAGTTTTGGCGCGCTGCCGGCGAGTAGCTGGGGAAGTTGGCCAAGGTCAGCACCTCGCCACTTTGGGCATCCAGCACCACCACACTTCCCGCACGGGCTTTGTGCTCGCGTACGGCGTCGCGCAATTTTTGAAAGGCAAAAAACTGAATCTTGCTGTCGATGCTCAACAGCAGGTCGCTGCCGTCCACCGGCGCAATGGTGTCACCCACCACTTCCACCACACTGCCCAAACGGTCTTTGATGACACGGCGTGAACCGGGCTTGCCCGCCAAGGTTTTATTGAAAGCCAGCTCCACGCCTTCTTGGCCGTTGTCTTCCACATTGGTAAAGCCCACCACGTGGGCGGCTGCGTCGCTCTCAGGGTATTGGCGTTTGTAGTCGGGCCGCACATGAATACCCGGCAGCTTGAGCGCCTTGACCTGCCGACCCACCGACTCATCCACCTGCCGCTTGATCCACACAAAGGTTTTGTCTTCGTCTTGCAGTTTTTTGCTCAACTCCGCCAAAGGCATTTCCAATAGGCCGGCCAACTGTTGCAACTGCTTGGGGTCGCGATCCACATCTTCTGGAATGGCCCACACACTGGAGGCCAGCACACTGGAGGCCAATACCAAGCCATTGCGATCCAAAATGCGGCCGCGGCTGGCAGGCAGCTCTAAAGTGCGGGCAAACCTCACTTCCCCTTGGCGCTGGAAAAAGTCGTTGGAAATCACCTGGATATAGGCCGCCCGAGCCGCCAGCGCCACAAAGCCCAAGGCCAAAAACGCCACCACCAACTTGCTGCGCCAGACCGGGGTGCGGCTGGCCAGCAAGGGGCTGGATTTGTAGGGGATGCTGCGGCTCATGGACGCGACTCCAGTACTGCAGGCGTGTAGGTCACGTAATGTGTGATGGCAGGCGTGGCCAAGCGCATGTTGAGTTTTTCTTTGGCCAACTTTTCGACGCGCAGCGACGCCGCTTGGGTGCGCTTGGCCGCCTCCAGCTGCTCACGATCGTCTTCAAGCCGGCGTGCTTCGCTCTGGGCGCGCTCTATTTGCGCCACCAGCTGGCGCGACTCATACTGCACACGCACCAAATACAAAGCGGTGGCGATGACACCCAAGAGCAGCAAGAGGTTCACCCGTGTCATGCGGCCGTCCTGAGCGCTACACGCATGATGGCGCTGCGCGAGCGCGGATTGGCCGCCACCTCTTGAGGGCTGGGGCGCACACGGTGGAGCGCCTGGAGCTTCATGGGCTGGGGCACTGCAAACGGCGCGCGCCGGTCGTACACCGCGCGCGAATGCTGCGCAATAAATTGCTTGACGATGCGGTCTTCTAGCGAATGAAAGCTGATCACCACCAAACGCCCGCCGGGCTGCAGCACGTCAAGGCTGGCCTCAAGCGCGGCTTGCAGCTCGTCCAGCTCGCCATTGATAAAGATACGAAAGGCCTGAAAGGTGCGGGTGGCGGGGTTTTGGCCCGCTTCTCGGGTTTTGACGGTTTCGGCCACCAGCTGCGCCAGCTCTGAAGTGGTGGACAACGGTCCATGCGCTTTGCGGCGCGCATCAATCGCGCGGGCTATAGGCGCGGCAAAGCGCTCTTCACCCAGATCGCGAATCACGGTGGCAATGTCTTGCGTGGGCGCATCGGCCAGCCACTGCGCCACGCTCTGGCCGCGGGTGGTGTCCATGCGCATGTCCAGCGGGCCTTCAAATCTGAAGCTGAAGCCCCTTCCTGGCTCATCGAGCTGCGGCGAGCTGACTCCTAAATCCATCAGTACGCCCGCCACACTGGCTGGTGGCAATTCGCCCAAATACCGAAAGCCTTGGTGTTTGATGACAAAACGCATGTCTTGAATGCGCCCCGCTTCGGCCAAGGCCTCGGTATCTTTGTCAAAGGCAATCAAGCGGCCTTGAGGCGAGAGCTTGGACAGCAGCAAGCGCGAATGCCCACCACGCCCAAAGGTGGCGTCCACATAACACCCGTCTTGCGGGGCTTGCCGCGAGGGGTTGTTTTCAAAGGTGTCGGGGCTTTCAAGCAGCGCTTGCACCGCTTCGTTCAACATGACCGTGGTGTGGGTCAAAGGGGTGGTGTGCACAGCGCGCCTTCAGAAAGAAAAGTCCTTGAAGACATCGGGCATGTCGCCCTGCATGGCTTGCGCCTCTTGAGCGTCGTAGGTGGCTTTGTCCCACAACTCGAAGTGATTGCCCATGCCCAGCAGCATGGTGTCGCGGGTGATGCCGGCAGCAGCGCGCAATTCGGGGGAAATCAGCACGCGGCCGGTGCCGTCCATATCCACATCCATGGCGTTGCCCAACAAGATGCGCTTCCACCACTGGGCCGACATGGGCAAAGCGGCAATGCGCTCCCTAAAGCGCTCCCACTCAGGGCGGGGAAAGACCATCAAGCAGCCGTGCGGGTGCTTGGTGATGGTGAGCTGGCCTGCGGCATTGGCGCTGAGCACATCGCGATGGCGCGTGGGGACCGACAAGCGTCCCTTGACATCCAAACTCAACGATGAAGCCCCTTGAAACACGCCGAAATACCCCTTTGCGACCTACAAGCGGAGTGGAAAAGACCAACAGGGCACTTTTCACCACTTAATTCCACTTTTTTGCACTGTACCAGCAAATTCATGCCGCGCAAGGGGTCTTACGAGAAAATTTCCAATGAAATCAAGGACTTAGAGCCGACTTTGCAAAAAATAAGGGCGCAAAAAACGTTCTAAATGAAGCACTTAGCTCACTCAATGAATGTGAAGCTTGAAGCCCGAAGGCGCTGTAAAAAAATTTACAGAATGAAGCGACTGAGGTCGTCGTTTTGGCTCAGATCGGCCAGGCGGGTATCGACATAGGCCTCGTCGATGTCCACAGATTGCCCTTTCAGCTCATGGGCAGTGAAGCTCACGTCGTCTAGCAAGCGCTCCATGACGGTGGCAAGGCGGCGCGCCCCAATGTTTTCGGTGCGCTCGTTCACTTCAAAGGCAATACGCGCCAAGCGCGTGATGCCTGCAGGAGTGAAGTTGAGGGTGACTTCTTCGGTAGACAGCAAAGCTTGATACTGTTTGACCAAAGAGGCATGGGTTTGGGTGAGGATGGCCTCAAAGTCTTGCACCGATAGCGATGCCAGCTCCACCCGAATAGGAAAGCGCCCTTGCAGCTCGGGAATCAAGTCGCTGGGCTTGCTCAAATGAAAAGCCCCCGAGGCCACAAACAAAATGTGGTCGGTTTTGACCATGCCGTACTTGGTGTTGACCGAGGTGCCTTCGACCAGGGGCAACAAGTCGCGTTGCACGCCTTGGCGGGACACCTCCGCCCCTTGGCCTTCGGAACGCGAGGTGACCTTGTCAATTTCGTCAATGAACACAATACCGTTTTGCTCGGTGTTGTGCAGGGCTTGGCTGCGAATTTCGTCTTCGTTGACGAGCTTGGCGGCTTCTTCGTCGAGCATCACACGCATGGCGTCTGCAATGCGCATCTTGCGGGTCTTGCGGCGGTTCTGACCCATTTGGCTGAACATGCCGCGCAGTTGCTCGGTCATGTCTTCCATACCGGCAGGCCCCATGATTTCGAGCTGCGGTTTGCTCTCAGCCACGTCAATTTCAATCTCGCGGTTGTCCAGCTGGCCTTCGCGCAG
>CAMAXR010000089.1 GCA_945862195.1 Hylemonella gracilis | reverse complement strand
CGTGAGTTTTATGTCGAGTTCAACGCTGCATTTATCAAACATTGGAAAGCCCAAACTGGGCAAGAGGTGTCCATCAAACAGTCGCACGGCGGGTCAGGCAAACAAGCCCGCTCGGTGATTGATGGCTTGGACGCCGATGTGGTGACCCTGGCACTTGCGGGAGACATAGACGCGCTTTACGCCAACGGTGGCTGGATTCCCAAAGATTGGCAAAAGCGCTTACCCAACAATGCTTCTCCCTACACCTCCACCATTGTGCTGGTGGTGCGCCATGGGAAAACGAAGCCTATTTGCTGGAAAAAGAATTCGGCAACAAGGTGGACTTTATTTACCCCAGCATCAGCATCTTGGCTGAGCCGCCTGTGACGGTGGTGGACAAAAACGTAGACCGCAAAGGCACCCGCAAAGTGGCTGAAACGTATTTGAACTTTTTGTACACCGAAGAAGCCCAAGACCTCATTGGCAAAAACTTCTACCGGCCCATTTCGGCCAAAGCGCAAGCCAAATACGCTAAGCAGCTGCCCAAGCTGAACCTGTTCCCATAGACCAAGCCTTTGGAGGGTGGGAGCGTGCCAGCAAAGAAAACTTTGTCGATGGCGCCGTTTTTGACCAGATTTACACCAAAAAACTGAATTAAACCTATAACCCACACGTTCTAAATAAGCATGAGTTATGAGCTCAGTACCAAAGAGTTGTTGGTGTTGAGCCCTCGCATCTTCACAATCCATCGTTTTAGAAAGTCTTTCCGACCATGAAGTCCAAACTCCTTTGCGCCCTAAGCCTTGGCTTGATAGGCTTGATTCTTGGCCCCACTGCCCAAGCCCAGTCCCTGCTCAACGCCTCTTATGACGTGGCTCGGGAGTTTTACAAGGACTACAACGCCGCCTTTGTGGCGCAGCACAAAAAGACCACCGGAAAAGACCTCAAAATTGACCAAGCCCACGGCGGCTCCAGTGCCCAAGCCCGCGCGGTAAACGACGGACTCGACGCCGACGTGGTCACCATGAACACCACCACCGACATTGACTTTTTGGCCTCTACTGGCTTGGTGGCCAAAGACTGGGCCAAGCGTTTCCCCAACAACGCTTCGCCCACCACCTCCACCATGCTGTTTTTGACTCGAAACGGCAACCCGAAGGGCATTAAAGACTGGGACGACCTCATCAAGCCGGGGATTCAGGTCATTGTGGTCAACCCTAAAACCGGAGGCAACGGCCGTATGGCCTATTTGGCGGCATGGGGCTACATCAAGAAAAAGGGCGGCTCGGACGCGCAAGCCGCCGAATTTGTGGGCAAGCTCTATAAAAACGTGCCTGTGCTGGCCAAGGGCGGCCGCGACGCCACCACCATCTTCTTGCAGCGCAATATGGGCGACGTGCTCATCACCTTTGAATCTGAGGTGATTTCTGTGGATCAAGAGTTTGGAACCGGCAAGGTAGACGCGATTCACCCCAGCATCAGCATCGTGACCGAAAACCCTGTGGCGGTGGTGGAGCGCACCGTGAACAAAAAGGGCACGGGCGACTTGGCCAGAGCCTATTTAAATTACCTGTACTCCGACGAAGGCCAGGAAATTGCGGCCAAGCACTCCATTCGCCCCAGCAATCCGACCATTCTTAAAAAGTACCCGAATGTGTTCAAGCCCATTCAGCTGTTTACGGTGAACGAGGTGTTTGGCTCCTTGGGTGAAGCCCAAAAAGTGCACTTCAACGATGGCGGTCAATTTGACAAGCTTTACACGCTGAAGTGAGCACGCTGGAATAAACCCCGTTCATCAAGGATGTCTTCTCGCAAAGTCTTGCCCGGCTTTAACCTCACGCTGGGCTACACGGTTTTTTACCTGTGTTTGATTGTGCTGATTCCCCTCTCGGCGCTGGTTTTTAAAACCCTCAACCTCACGTTTGACCAGTTTTGGGCGGCCATCAGTTCGCCACGTGTGGTGGCGTCCTACCAGTTGACCTTTGGGGCCTCTTTATTGGCTGCTTCGGTCAACGTGGTGTTTGGGTTGCTGGTGGCGTGGGTGCTGGTGCGCTACGACTTTCCGGGGAAAAAAGTGGCCGATGCGCTAGTGGATTTGCCCTTTGCCTTGCCCACCGCGGTGGCAGGTATTGCGCTTACCGCGCTGTTGGCGGGCAACGGCTGGATTGGGCAGTTTTTAGAGCCCATGGGTATAGAGCTGGCGTACAAGCCTGGTGGCGTGGTGGTGGCCCTGATTTTTATTGGGCTGCCTTTCGTGGTGCGCACCGTACAGCCTGTTTTAGAAGACACCGAAAAAGAACTTGAGGAAGCCGCCACCTGCCTGGGTGCCACCAGGTGGCAAACTTTTTGGCTGGTGATTTTTCCGGCCATTGCACCGGCCTTGCTCACCGGTTTTGCCATGGCCTTTGCCCGTGCGATTGGCGAATACGGCTCTGTGATTTTTATTGCGGGCAACATGCCTATGGTGTCTGAAATCACGCCGCTCATCATCATCGGCAAGCTCGAGCAATACGACTACGCCGGAGCTACCGCGGTGGCCTTGGTGATGCTCATCATGTCGTTTGTGCTGCTGCTGCTGATCAATGCCTTACAGGCTTGGCAGCGCCAAAGATCAGGAGCTGGCGCATGAGCAAAACCTGCACCACCGCCCGCTCCAACGCTCGCCGTATTTCCACCACCGAAGCACCTTGGGTGCAGTGGACGCTGATTGCCTTGGCCCTTGGCTTTATGGTGCTGTTTTTGGTCATGCCCCTGCTGGCCGTGTTTGTCGAGGCTTTGCGCAAAGGGGGCGAGGCTTATTTAGAGGCGCTCAAAGAGCCCGACGCCTGGGCGGCCATTCGCCTGACCCTGATCATCGCCGCCATTGCCGTGCCCTTGAATTTGGTGTTTGGCATTGCAGCGTCGTGGTGCATTGCCAAGTACGAATTCAGAGGCAAAGCCTTTTTGACCACCTTGGTGGATTTGCCGTTTTCGGTGTCGCCTGTGGTGGCGGGCCTGATTTACGTGCTGGTGTTTGGTGCCCAAGGCTGGTTCGGCCCGTGGCTGGCCGCGCACGACATCAAAATCATTTTTGCCTTACCGGGCATGGTGCTGGCCACCGTGTTTGTGACGTTTCCGTTTATTGCACGTGAGCTCATTCCGCTCATGCAGTCTCAGGGTAACGAAGAAGAACAGGCCGCGACTGTATTAGGCGCCAGCGGGTGGCAGACTTTTTGGTACGTCACTTTGCCCAATATGAAATGGGGTCTGATTTACGGCGTGATTTTGTGCAACGCCCGAGCCATGGGCGAATTTGGCGCCGTGTCGGTGGTGTCGGGCCATATTCGCGGACAAACCAACACCATGCCCCTGCATGTGGAGGTGCTCTACAACGAGTACCAGTCGGTGGCGGCGTTTGCGGTGGCCTCGCTGCTGGCTTTGCTGGCCTTGGTTACCTTGGTGATCAAGTCGGTGGCCGAGTGGCAGCACGAACGCGAACTCCAAGCCGCCGCCGAATTGCCGCCCGAGCGTCCGCGCGACGAGATACCCCGGCCCCAACCAGCTTGAAGGATTGAGAAGTGAGTATTGAAATTCGAGACGTCAGCAAGCAGTTTGGCGACTTTCATGCCCTGCGAGATGTCAACCTGGACATTGCCTCCGGTGAGCTGGTGGCTTTGCTGGGACCGTCTGGATGCGGCAAAACCACGCTGCTGCGCATCATTGCGGGGCTCGAAAGCCCAGGGCAGGGCAGTATTTTGTTCAGCGGCGAAGACACCACCGACGTGCATGTGCGCGAGCGCCAAGTGGGCTTTGTGTTTCAGCATTACGCTTTGTTTAGGCACATGACGGTGTTTGACAACGTGGCCTTTGGCTTGAAGGTCAAGCCAAAGCACTTACGCCCCAGCGACGCCCAAATCAAGGCCAAGGTGCATGAGCTGCTCAATTTGGTGCAGCTCGACTGGCTGGCCGACCGCTACCCCTCGCAGTTGTCAGGCGGGCAGCGCCAGCGAATTGCGCTGGCCCGCGCTTTGGCCGTAGAGCCCAAGGTGCTGCTGCTGGACGAGCCCTTTGGCGCGCTAGACGCCAAAGTACGCAAAGAACTGCGCCGCTGGTTGCGCCGTCTGCACGACGAGTTGCATGTGACCAGCATTTTTGTAACGCACGACCAAGAAGAAGCCCTAGAGGTGGCCGACCGCGTGGTGCTGATGAACGCCGGTAAGGTAGAGCAAATTGGCTCCCCCCAAGAGGTGTGGGACCACCCAGCCAGCCCCTTTGTGTACGGGTTTTTGGGCGATGTGAACCTGTTTCATGGTCGCGTAGAGGGCACTGAGGTGGTGATTGGCTCAGACCACCATTCGGTTCGCATCGATTCGCCCGAGCATCAACACGCCCAAGACGCCAAAGCCCTGGCTTATGTGCGTCCCCACGACATTGAGGTACAGCCTTATGTTGAAACCACGTCAGCCCCCTCACAAGGCTTGGTGGCTCAACTCACCCGCGCCATTGTGGTGGGCCCCACAGCACGGTTGGAGCTGGTGCGCTGGCGCGACACGGATGCGTCGGTGATTGAGGTGCAGATTCCGGCGTCACAATACCAATCTATGGGTCTTAAAGAGGGCCAGCTGTTGGTGCTGACCCCGAAACGGGCCCGAGTGTTTGTAGAAGGATCTTCACCCCTTGTTGCCGCCCGCTCATTCTCAAGCTCAGCCCAAAGCTCAAGCTCTGACCCCGGCTAAGTTTTTTAACCTGCAGCCCCTTTACTTGGCCATGGCCGCCGCAGGTGTGGCAATGTTGGCTTTTGGCTTGTACTTGCAACACGTGGTGGGGCTAGAGCCTTGCCCCATGTGCATCGTGCAGCGCTACGCCTTGATCGTGGCCACGGTGTGTGCTGCGCTGGCCTGGGCCACGCCCTTCAAAATTTTCAGCATGCTGGGTGTGCTGGCCAGCACAAGTTTTGGCGCGTTTGTAGCCGCGCGGCAAAGCTGGTTGCAGTGGTACCCGCCTGAGGTGGTGTCTTGCGGGCGCGATTTTTACGGCATGGTGGAAAACTTTCCCCTCAACCGCGCCATACCCATGATTTTTAAAGGCAGTGGCGACTGCAGCAAAGTGGACTGGTCCTTTTTAGGCGGCTCCATTGCCAACTGGTCTTTTATGTGTTTTGTGCTTTGGGCGCTGGCAGCTTTTACCATTTTGCTGGTGTGCACCTTGACCGCTCGTAAGTCTAGAACCCTACTTACTCAGTTATAACCTCCAGCCTATGACTACTCCTCAACCAACCCCCGAATTTCAAGAGCCCCGCGTTTCGTTCTGGTTAAAACCCGGAGTGAAGCTGATGCAGCGCTACACCATGCCCGTCAAGCTCAGTGCGTTGTCGCTCATTTTGCTGGCGCCTTTACTTTTAGTGGGGGCAGCCCACTTTAAAACCCTTCTGACGGAGCTGGAGTTCACCCAAAACGAAAAAATTGGGGCCCACACCATCCAACAACTGATTGAGGTGGTGGTGCACACGCAAACCCACCGCGGCCAAACCAATTTGATTTTGTCGGGCAATGCTGGCCCCACTGCGGCGCTCGAAGACACCCGTAAAAAACTCACAGCCGCATTGGCAAAAGTACAAGCTTCGGTGTCGGCCAACCCCCAACTTGATTTAGAAAGTCGCTGGAAGCCGCTAGCGCAAAGCTTGCAGCAACTCATTCAAGATCCGCCTCAAGGCGGCCGAGCCGAAGTGTTTGCGGCCCACACCCAACAAGTTGAAAAACTTCGCCAAATCGTGCTGTATGCGGGCGAAACCTCGGGTTTGCTGCTTGATCCTGAGGCCGCCACTTTCTTTTTAATGGATCTGCAAGTGGAACGCATGATTCCTTGGATCGAATTGATGGGCTTAACCCGGGGCGCCGGGGCTGGCCTGTTGGCCCGCACCGACACCACACCCCAACAAGTGGTTCCTGTTGCGTCTCAAGCCCAGCTTATTGACCTGCAAACCGCGCGCATTGAAGAAAAGCTGGAGTCACTCAAGCGCGCTGGCGAGGACAACCCCGCCTCTTGGGCTGCAGCCAAAACGGCCACCCAAGGCTTTACAGCCAAAGTACGCCAAGCCTTGGGCAGTGGTGAACCCAACGGCGTGCCCGCTGAGTTTTTTGCGTCAGGCACTGGCGCCATCACGCAGGCCATAGCCTTTGAGCGCTCCGTAACCGCCCGTTTGCTGGAACTGCTGGAGGCCAGAGAGCAGCAAAAACGCCAAGCCTTGTGGCTCTTGGGCCTTTTGGCCGCCTTGGCCTTGGTTTTTACGGTGTACGCCATGCTGAGCTTTGCCCGTGCCACGCTCAATAGCCTGAAGGTGTTGCAGCACGTCATGCGTCAAGGTGCCTCGGGCAATTTGGGCGAGCGCATCAGCATCAGGGGGCAAGACGAACTGTCTCAGCTGGGTCGCGAGTTTGAAAAAATGCTCATGATTCTGTCCGCCTTGGTGGCCGATGTGCGCAGCGCCTCTAATTTGGTGAGCCGCGTGAGCAATCAGTTGGTGGAAGACGCCAAGTCGCTCTCAGACCGCACCCAATCCCAGGCAGCCAGCCTAGAAGAAGCCTCGGCCAGCATCCGAGAGGTGAGCGACACCGTGACCCGCAACTCTGAGAGTGCGGCTTCGGTGAGCAAAATGACGCAAGGCCTATCCAAAAACGCTGAAAAAGCCAGCCAAATGATGTCCTCTACTGTGGACAACATGGGTCCGCTCAAAACCACCGCCACCCGCATGACGGAAATCATCGGCACCATCGACAGTATTGCCTTCCAAACCAATATTTTGGCCCTGAACGCCGCTGTAGAAGCCGCCCGTGCGGGCGAAATGGGTCGCGGTTTTGCCGTGGTGGCCGCTGAAGTGCGCAATTTGGCCCAGCGCAGCCAGCAAGCCGCCTCAGAGGTGCGGGTGTTGATCTCGGAATCTTCCAACCGCGTGAACGACACCGTGCAAGACATTGGCAACGTGAGCACCATATTGGACAACCTGGTGGCGGGCGTGATGGAGGTCAACAACAACGCCGCGCTGATTGCAGAGGGCAGCTGGCGCCAAAGCAGCTCGCTCGAAGAAGTGGTGCAGGCCGTGAACGACCTGGACCGCGTGACCAATGACAACTCCAGTTTGGTGGAGCGCACCACCCACCGATCCACCCGACTGGCCGAGCGTTCGAGCTTTTTGACAGGAGCGGTTGAGCATATTTTGTTGCGCGAAGGCACGATGGATGAGGCCCGTGACTTGGCTATCCGAGCGGCAGACCTTGTCAAAACCGTGGGCTTTGAACGCGCGTTCAACGACGTGCACAACCCAGAGGGGGCTTTTTTAGACCGTGACTTGTACGCATTCATCTTGGACCGCCAAGGCACTTACCGCATGATGGGCGCCAACTTGGCCAAGGTGGGCACCAGTGTTTATGGCTTGCCCGGCCTAGACGGCGAAAAGCTGATTCAAGACGCTTGGGCTTGCGCCGAACTCGGCGGCGGCTGGGTGGAATACAACATTCAAAACCCCATCACGGGCGATGTGCGTGGCAAAACATCGTTCATCGTGCCCCTTGACGGCGAGATGCTGCTGGGCTGTGGCGCTTACCGAAGCATGATGCAAGAAGACCCACAAGAATAAAGGACTAACCCTCATGAATCCCAACGGTATTTACATTTACCCCAGAGTCACCGCCCGCCCAGAGCTGATCGCAGCCTTAACCGGTTTGGCTACGTCGGTGGTCAGTGATGTGATGGGCCGCACCATTGGTGCGGCGGGTCTGTTACCGGTCAATAAATCGCCGGTATCGGCTTGCGGCCATGCGGTCACGGTCAGCGTGCGCGCGGGGGACAACCTGCTCATTCACAAAGCTTTGCAAATGCTGCAGCCTGGCGATGTGTTGGTGGTCGATGGCGGCGGTGATGTGTCGCGCGCCTTGTTTGGCGAAATCATGATGTCGGTGGCCAA
>CAMAXR010000088.1 GCA_945862195.1 Hylemonella gracilis | reverse complement strand
CCTTTCCCTTCAATATTAGGTTGGGAATACCGCTCTATACCTTTGTGGCTAAGTTGACTTACTAATTCAAAGGGTGCTCACACCCTCAAATTTAGTTTTTAAACAAATCCAAAATATTTTTCTTCTCGTCTGCGGCAGGTAGGCTTTGCGAAGCGGGTGCACCGCTTGCTGCACCACTATCTGGGGTGCCGTCTCCCACGCCCACTTGTTGAATGCCCTGTCCGCGGGCATATTCGTCGTAAATCCATTCTGCGCCGACTTGCGTAAGCCCTTCGGGTGCTTTGGGTTCCGAAACAGGCGTGTTTTTAAGGGCGTGCTCCATGTAGCTGATCCAAATGGGCAGGCTTAAGCCGCCGCCGGTTTCTCGGTCGCCCAGTTTGCGTGGAGTGTCGTAGCCAATCCACACCACGGCGGTGAGGGTGGGGTGGTAACCGGCAAACCAGGTGTCCATGGAGTCGTTGGTGGTACCGGTTTTGCCATAAATGTCTTGGCGTTTGAGCAGGGCTTGCGCACGTGCCGCAGTGCCTGAGCGTGTGACTTCTTGCAGGAGGCTGGTCATCACATAAGCGTTGCGGGCGTCAATGGCGCGTTCAAATTGGCCAGCCACCGGAATGGGTGACTGGGCCAGCAATTTGCCGGTTTTTTGTTCGGTCACTTTGGTGATCAGCCAGGGGTTCACGCGGTAGCCCCCGTTGGCAAACACCGAGTAGCCCGTGGCCATTTGCATGGGGGTGACCGAGCCCGCGCCCAGTGCCATGGTGAGATAGGGGGGGTGTTTGTCGGCATCAAATCCAAAGCGGGCAATCCAGTCTTGTGCGTTTTGCGCCCCCACGCCTTGCAACACCCGAATGGAAATCATGTTTTTAGATTTGGCCAAGCCGCGCCGCAGGTTCATGGGGCCCTCAAAGGTGCCGTCGTAGTTTTTGGGTTCCCACGCCTGACTGCCAGTGACGCCGGAGCTGAAAAACAGCGGCGCATCGTTCACCACCGTGGTCTGCGTGAAGCCTTTTTCAAGCGCTGCCGAGTAAATAAAGGGTTTGAAGCTCGAGCCGGGCTGACGCCAAGCTTGGGTCACGTGGTTGAACTTATTTTTCAAAAAGTCAAAGCCTCCCACCAAAGATTTGATGGAGCCGTCTCTTGGGTCGATCGAGACAAAAGCGCCTTCTACCTCAGGCAGTTGGGTAATTTCCCAGGTGTTTTTGGGCGTTTTAGCCACCCGAATCACCGCGCCGCGGCGGATTTTGATGTGCGCAGGCGCTTTGGCTGAAAGGCCTGAGGTGGCGGGGCGCAAGCCTTCTCCGGTAATTTCAACTTGTTCGCCGTTTTGGCGCACCGCCAAAATCTTTTTGGGGTCGGCTTCGAGCACCACAGCCGACATGACGTCGCCGTTGTCGGGGTGGCTCTCCAGAGCGTCGTCTATGGCTTCATCCAATTCTTTCGGGTTGGTGGGTAGGGTCACAAACTTTTCCGGCCCACGGTAAATCTGGCGGCGTTCAAAGTCCATGATGCCGCGGCGCAAGGCTTTGTAGGCCACATCCTGGTCGGAGGCGCGCAGGGTGGTGTAGACGTTCAAGCCGCGGGTGTAGGTTTCGTCCCCGTACTGGGCAAACATGAGCTGGCGCACCATTTCGGCCGCAAACTCGGCATGCACGCGGTCGGTGGCCGGGCTGGACTTGATGCGCAGCTCTTGCTTTTTGGCGGTCACGGCTTGCGCAGGGGTAATGAACCCGTTGTCCTGCATGCGCTCAATGATGTAGAGCTGGCGCGCCCGCGCCCGCTTGGGGTTGCTGATGGGGTTGTAAGCAGACGGCGCCTTAGGCAAGCCCGCCAACATGGCCGCCTCTGCCACCGTGACGTCTTTGAGCGGTTTACCAAAGTAGGCTTCTGAGGCGGCCGCAAAACCATAGGCGCGGTTGCCCAGAAAAATCTGGTTCATGTAGATCTCCAAAATCTGGTCTTTGCTCAGGGCATGTTCCAGCTTGAAGGTCAGCAAAATTTCGTAGAGCTTTCGGGTGAATGTTTTTTCGGACGACAAATACACATTGCGCGCCACCTGCATGGTGATGGTGGAGGCCCCTTGGCTTTTGGCGCGGCTCACATTGGCCAAGCCCGCGCGAATCACCCCCAAATAGTCCACGCCGCTGTGTTGGTAAAAGCGCGCGTCTTCAATGGCCAGCACTGCGTCAATCATCACGTCGGGAATGTTGTCAATGGGCGTGAGCGTGCGGCGCTCTTCACCAAATTCACCCAACAAGTCGCCCTCGGCCGAGTAAATGCGCAGCGGCAGCTTGGGGCGGTAGTCTGAAAGGTCTGAGAGCTCGGGCAAATTAGGAAACGCCACTGCCAAGCCTATGGCCACCAGCATGACCACGCTGAGCACCCCAGCTGCCACCAGCCCCACGGCCCAGACAAGCAACTTGGTCAGCACGCCGCCCCAGGTGGAGTAGGACGAAGCAGAGCGGCTATTGGATTTAGGTGGTGAGGTGGGTTTGGTTGCCATAGACGTTGCAATGTAGGTCGCCATTTTCAGGCATTGCAGGAATTGTCACGGTAGCCCCCTACATTCGACTGAAATTTGTCGCCCCTGTCAGCCCAACGGAGTCTGTTTTGATCTCATTGAGGTCGCTGTTTCACCGCCAAGCCGAGCCTTTAATGGGTTTGGACATCAGCTCCTCCAGCATCAAGTTGGTGGAGCTGGGGTTCATGGACAAAAGCATGCCCCCTCAAGGGCTTCTAAATAACGACCATGTTGCTGACCCTAGCCATTGGGTGCTGGAGCGCTGTGCCATGGAAACGCTGGATCGCCCTTGGGTGGTGGACGGCCATATCGAGCAGCTGGAACCCTTAGCCGAAGCCTTGGGCCGCCTGCTGCAACGCTGCGGTACGACCACCAAACGCGTCGCTATGGCCTTGCCCCCGTCTTCGGTCATTACCAAAAAAATCAATTTGCCAGCGGGCCTCAATGAGGCCGAGATGGAAGCAATGGTGCAGGTGGAGGCCAACCAATACATTCCGTTTCCTCTGGAAGAGGTGAGTCTGGACTTTTGCGTGGTGGGGCCCAGTGCTGCATCTGCCGCCGATGTAGAGGTGCTGATTGCCGCTGCCCGGCGCGAAAAAGTGCAAGACCTGCAAGCTTTGGCCGAATCTGTGGGGCTGGACCCCGTAACGGTGGATGTGGAGTCTTACGCCGCGCGCCGTGCGGCTTGGGCTGCTATTCAAAGCGTGCCGTTTAACGGCGATCCGCCCATGGTGGCTTTGCTGGAGCTTGGGGCCACCACCAGCAGTTTGCAGGTGCTGCGACAGGGTGAGGTGGTGTTTGAGCGTGACCAAGCTTTTGGCGGCGCTGCCTTGACGCAAGCCATCGCACAGCAGTTCGGCTTTAGTCCCGAGGACGCTGAGGCACGCAAGCGAAAAGGCGATTTGCCGGATTCCTACGCCACTGAAGTGTTGCCTGCATTTTTGGACAGTTTGGCGCAAGACGTGGCGCGTGCCCTGAAGTACTTTTTTACCAGCACGCCTTACCACCGAGTGGACCAGATTTTGTTGGCTGGAGGCTGCGCCACCCTGTCTGGCTTGCCGCAGGCGGTGAGCCACTGGGTGCAAACGCCCGCTGCCGTACTCAACCCCTTTGCGGGCATGGCTTTGGGGGCGGGGCTGAGCACCGCTGTGGGTACTTCTATGGGCTCCAACCCCTTGCATCAGCGCCAAGCGCCTTCGTTTCTAACGGCATGTGGCTTGGCCATGAGGCGCGCGGCATGATCCTCGTCAACCTATTGCCCCACCGAGAGCGGGCGCGTCAGGAGCGTTTAGAGGCTTTCAAAATGTGGCTTGCGGGTGCGGGCTTGATGGGGGTGGTGCTGGCCGCTGTGGTGTACCTGTGGCTGGAGTTGCAGTTGAGTCACCAACAGGCCCAAAACCAGGTGCTTCAGTCTGAAATTCAGCAGCTGGAGCAACAAATTCAAAGCATTGCGGGGCAAGAATCCGAAATTGTAGCCCTAAAAGCGCGCCAAAAAGCCGTGGAAGATTTGCAGGCCGACCGCAATTTGCCCGTGTTTTTTTTGACCGATTTGGCGCGCCTTATGCCCGAGGGGATGTACCTGACCAGCCTTAAGCAAACCGAGCAGGTGGTGATGCTTCAAGGCGCGGCGCAGTCCAACGAAAGGGTGTCGGAGTTTTTGCGCCATTTGGCCAACAGCTCGCCCTATTTTTCTAAGCCTGAGTTGGTGGAAATCACCACAGCCACCACCCCATTGAGCGCGCGCGAAGCCCGTCGGGTGGCCAATTTTTCAATTCGGGTGCAGTTGCAGCGCACCCAATCGGGGTCAAGCACCCCCCCTGCAGGTCCTCCTGGGCCTAAAACGCCTGCAGATTCCAAAGGTTTTCCCACCTTGTCTTTGGGCAATTTGCTGCCAGGGGTCAAGCCATGAATGGGCCCCTCAACTCGCAAGCCCCTCAAGTGAATAGCGCGACTCAGGCGACTCAGGCACTCCATTGGACCCAGATGGATGTGGGCGAGCTTTTGCGTGAAATGGCTGGGGCGAAATGGGCAGGTCAGCTTAAGGGTCTAGACCCTCAAAAGCCCCAAGAATGGCCTGCTCTACCCAGATACCTGTTGCTGGTGGCCGTGGGCTTGGGAGTACTGGCGCTGTTGTGGTGGGTGTGGTTGTCCACCACCTACAGCGCCTACCAAGCCGAGGTGCTTAGGGAGTCACAGCTGCGAGCAGAATTTCAGAGCAAGCAAAACCAGGCCGTCAACTTGGACAGCTTGAAGTTGCAGCGTGAGCAGGTTTTTCAGTATGTGACACAGTTGGAGCAACAACTCCCCAGCACGTCTGACATGGGCATGTTGCTGGCCGATATCAACCAAGCCGGTCAGAGCCGCAGCTTGCAGTTTGAATTGCTGCGCCCTGGTCAAGTGGCGCTTAGGGATTACCACGCTGAGCTGCCTATTGAGCTGAAGGTGATTGGACGCTTTCACAATATGGGTTTTTTTGCCTCTGATGTGGCGCAGTTTTCCCGCATCGTCACACTCAACAACCTGAGCATCAGCACCGCCAAAGATACGCAGGCCAAGGACACCCAGGGTAAGGATGCCACGATCAAAGATCAGGCCCTTGCAGCAGGCGCAGACAAAGGCGTGCTCCTGACCATGGAAGCCACGGCCAAAACCTTTCGCTATTTAGATGCCCAAGAACTGATGGCGCAGAGTCTGAGTAAGGCAGGTAAAAAATGACCGCGCCTGCATCTTTGGTAAAGGTCTTGCTGCTGGCAACCGCTTGCTTGCTGATGCATGGCTGCGGCTCGGGCTCATCCGTTGATGTGCAGCAATGGATTGCCGAGCAAAAGCTCAACGTACAGCCCTTGGCCACCCAAATCACCGAGCCTAAAAAATTTTCGCCCGCACCCTATGTGCCGCAAGGGGATTTGGATCCCTTTAATAAAGAAAAATTGGTGCGGTCATTGCGGCAAGAGGCGGCTTCAAGCCCACAAGCGCAATTGATCAACCCGGAGCTGGCGCGCCGCAAAGAGGCGCTGGAGGCTTTTCCACTGGACTCCATGGAAATGGTGGGCAGCATGTCGCGCGCGGGCAAGCCGGTGGCGCTCATCAAGATCCAAAACACCCTGTATTCGGTGCGCCCAGGCCAGTACCTCGGGCCAAATTTTGGCCGGGTGACCCGAATCACCCCCAGCGAGGTGGTGCTGCGCGAACTGGTGGAAGAGGGCGCAGGTGAATGGGTGGAGCGCATGGTGAGTTTGCAAATTCAAGAGAGGTCCCCATGAGTGTCAGATTCAATTGGATTGTGCTTGCAGCATTTGCGTTGAACTCGTTGTTTCATACGGCGCTGGTTCATGCGCAGGCCTTGAACAGCATTCAGTCGGTGCAGGCCTCGGTGCAGAGGGGCTTGGAAGTGGTGAGGGTGGAGATGGCGCAGCCTTTGTCGGTGGCGCCCGCGGGGTGGAGCGTGCAAACGCCGCCCCGCATTGCGTTTGACTTTCCCGCCACCGCCAATGCGGGAGGACCAAGTTTTCAGGATCTGAACCTGGGCAATGTGCGCTCGCTGGCCGTGGCGCAGGCGGGCGACAGAACCCGTTTGGTGCTGAACCTTAAAACCCCTGCGGCTTATCAAACCGTGCTGCAACACAATGCCGTCCTGATTTACCTGCAACCGCCGACAGACACGACCCTGGGGGCAACGGCGCCACAAGCGGGAAGCCCTATGGCGCTGGCTAGTGCGGCTCAGTTATCGCCATTAATGGATGTGGACTTTCGCTTGGGCGCTCAGGGCGCGGGCCGGGTGGAAGTTAAGCTCTCCAACCCCCAGGTGGGGGTGGAGGTGCGCCAACGTGGCCAATCTTTGGTGGTGGAGTTTCAAAAGTCCAGTCTGCCCACCAACTTAAGACGCCGTTTGGATGTGACCGACTTCAACACCCCGGTGCAGTCGGTGTCCACTTCTGCGGAAGGCGACCGGGTGCGTATGGTGGTGGAGGCTAAAGGCGCTTGGGACCACACGGTGTTTCAAACCGACGGTGTGCTGGTTGTGGAAGTCAAGCCGCAGCGCAGCGACCCGACCAAGCTCACGCAAGGTCCGGGATACACCGGCGAGAAGTTGTCCCTGAATTTCCAAAACATTGAAATCCGTTCCTTGTTGCAGGTGATTGCCGACTTCACCAAGTTCAACATCGTCACCTCGGACGCCGTGACAGGCTCCGTAACCTTGCGTTTGCAAGACGTGCCCTGGGATCAGGCGCTGGACATTATTTTGCAAGCCAAGTCTTTGGGCATGCGCAAAAGCGGCAATGTGCTGTGGGTTGCGCCCAACGAAGAAATTGTGGCCAAAGAAAAGTTGGAGCGCGAGGCCTATTTGACTTTGGAGGGCTTGGAGCCCCTGCGCACCCAATCGTTTCAACTTAACTACGCCAAGGCGTCTGAGGTGTCCCGCCAACTGATGGGGCAACCCACTCAGGGGAGTGGCGCGGCGTCTGGCAAATTGCTCAGCAGCCGCGGCAGCGTGATTGCCGAGCCCCGGACCAACCAGCTGTTTGTGACCGACGTCGTGGCCCGTTTGGAGCAAGTGCGCGAGCTGATTCAAAAAGTAGATGTGTCGGTCAAGCAGGTCATGATTGAGGCGCGCATTGTGGAAGCCGATGACTCTTTTGGCAAAGCCATTGGCGTGCGCTTGGGGGGCGGGGGCAACGCCACTACTGCCAGCACCACACCTGGGGGGGTGAATTTGGGTGCCACCTACAGCGGCACCAGTGCCGGTGTCACAGCGGGTAACTTCATCAACATGCCTGCCACCGCACCCACTGGCGTGTCATTTATGAACGCCGCAGTGCCAGCCTTTGCTTTGTCCATCTTCAGCGAGGGCGCAGCGCAGTTTTTAAACCTAGAACTTTCGGCGTTGGAGGCCGACAACAAGGGTAAGGTGATTTCCAGCCCCCGGGTGATCACGGCCGACAAGGTCAAGGCCCTGATTGAGCAGGGCACCGAGCTGCCCTACCAAGTGGCCACTTCCAGTGGCGCCACGTCTATAGCGTTTCGTAAGGCCAACCTGAAGTTGGAAGTCACACCTCAAATCACGCCGGAGGGCAGCATCATTTTGGAGCTGGATGTGAACAAAGACACGGTGGGCCAGTCCACCACGGCAGGCTTTGCCATTGACACCAAGCACATCCAGACCCAAGTACTGGTGGAAAACGGCGGCACGGTGGTGATTGGCGGTATTTTCACGATGGACGAGGTCAACCAAGAAACCAAAGTGCCTATGTTGGGAGATTTGCCGGTGCTGGGCTGGTTGTTCAAGACCAAGTCCAAAAAATCCATCAAAAAAGAAATGCTGGTCTTCATCACGCCCAAAACCTTGGCAGATCGCATGGCTTCCCGCTGAAACCGAAATCCCAACCTCTGGTTCATACTCGAGGCTTTATCCAAACTTAA
>CAMAXR010000087.1 GCA_945862195.1 Hylemonella gracilis | reverse complement strand
ACAAAACTCGCCCAAGCGGCTTGGGTTTGCAGGCTGTACAAAAAATAGTGCAACTGGTTGGCAGCACCGTTAGAGGCCATCACCTGTCGGCCTGGCGCCATTGCAGAAAATGCAGATGCCACGGCTTGCTGGCCTGCCGCCAAGCCCGGCACTTGGCCCTTGCGCATGCCGTAGGTGTGCACATAAAAATCCACCAAGCGCTCAGGCTGTGGAGACTGCAAATGAAGTCGATGTAAATGGGCTTGAATCGTCACGGTAAATGGTTAGGCAGTGGGTGAGTTGGGTTGGAATCAATCAGGTTTGATATTGGCTTCGCGCACCACCTTGGCCCACTGAGAAGATTCGGCTTTTAAGAACTGCGCGAATTCTTCGGGGGTGCTGGCTACAGGGTCGGTGCCAATGGCCTGCATTTTCTCTTTGATTTCAGGCAAAGCCAGCACCTTGGCAATTTCGGCATGCAAGCGGTTCACCACGTCTTTAGGCGTACCCGCGGGCACCGCCATGCCGTACCAGTTGACCACCTTAAAGCCCGGAACCGACTCTGCAATGGTGGGCAGCTCAGGCATGAAGTCCAAACGTTTGCCACCGGTGGCAGACAGCGCGCGCAGTCGACCGCTCTTCACGTGCTGAATGCCCGCCGCTGCAGCTTCAAAGGTCATGTGCACTTGCCCCGACATCACGTCGCTGATGCTGGGCGCGCTGCCTTTGTATGGAATGTGCGTCATCTTGATGCCGTTGACCGCCGCAAACAGCTCGCCAGCCAAATGGGGCAAGCCACCGCTCCCGCTGGAAGAAAAGGTCAAAGGGTTGGGGCTGGCTTTGGCAAAGGCCACGAGCTCGGGCACGGTTTTGGCGGGTATGTTGGGGTTGGTGTACAAAATGAACGACACCGAAGCCAGCTGCGTCAGGGGGGTGAACTGCTTGTCCACATTGAACGGCAGACTAGGGTAAAGCGCAGGGTTCACGCTGAAGTTGCCCAAGGTGCCCAGAAAAATGGTGTGCCCATCGGGGGTCGACTTGGCGGCTGCATCCATACCCAACACGCCATTGGCTCCGGGACGGTTCTCAATCACCACAGCTTGACCCAAGCCCTCAGACAATTTGGGCTGAATCATGCGGGCCACAATGTCTATACCGCCGCCCGGTGGAAACCCAATAATGATGCGCACGGGCTTGGTAGGAAAAGCCTGCACACATGCACTGCCGAGCAAAAGCAGCGCCGCCACGCACTGTGCCCAACGTTGGCCAACTTCAAACTTGAACATGCTTAGACCCCTCATTTTTAAATGTGGGGTCAGCTTATCATCGAAGCCACACCATTCCAAACCACAAGGAGACACCGCATGCCCGACCACTTGCATGTGTATGCAGGTACCGCCGGACATTCCGCTTGGTTCAGCGAGGATGGGGGCCGCCAGTGGGTGCACCCCAACAGCCACTCGGGCATGTACCTCGAGGCCAGGGTGTGGAGCTTTGCCAGCCACCCTTCTGAGCCTGAAACCCTTTGGGCTGGTACCGACATGGGCCTGTTCAAATGGCACGAGCCCACCGCGCGCTGGGCCAGCGTGGCCTTACCCTCGCCTAACCCATCAGATGTGTGGGTGGTGGCTGTTCACCCTGCGGACCCCAAAATTTTGTGGATCGGCACCCGACCTGCGGGGTGCATGGTGTCGCAAGACGGCGGCAATACTTGGCGCTCCTTCAGCGTGCCGGGCTTGCAAAGCTTTTCCACCATCAACATGGGCGCCACTCGGGTCACCCAAATCGCCTTTGACCCCTTAGACCCCCAAGCCGTTTGGATAACGGTAGAAATTGGCGGCATTTTCTTCAGCCCAGATGGCGGCACCACTTGGCAAGCCCGCGACCAAGGCTTGGTGTCTTGCGATGTGCATGGCATCGCCTTGGTCGATGTGCCGCAGCCCGCCACCTCAGCCAGCGCCACCCAGCGGTTGATGTACGCCACCACCAACAGAGGCCTACATGTCAGCACCGACCGTGGCGAGCACTGGAGCTTTGTAAAGCTGGATTCACCTTGGCAGTACACCCGCAGCATCGTGCAACGTGCCGATCACACTGGCGTGATGTTTTTAACCAATGGCAACGGCCCACCCGGAGACGACGGCAAGCTGCTCATCAGCACAGACCATGGCCAACACTGGCAGCCGGTGGACTTGCCCGGGCGCATCAACAGCACCGTATGGACCGTGGCCACCCACCCCAGCAACCCGCAGCAGCTCTTTACCTGCACCAACCTGGGTCAGGTGTTTGAAAGCACCGACGGTGGGCACCACTGGCAACGCTTGCACCATGAATTTGGCGAACTGCGGGCCCTGCACTGGCGGCCCCTACCCTCTGGCATACGCCAGCAAGCCCACTCGATCACACAACGTCCTCTTCCTTAATTTTTTATGCAAGCCACAACGCCCAGCGCATCCATTCACATCGGTTTGATGGTGCCCATCAACAACACCACCATGCAGCCCGAGCTGCTGCAATGGCTGCCTGCAGGTTCCCAATGCACCCTGCACAAAATTCCGCGTGGCAAAGGTTTGCTCACGCGCGAGACCATTCCGGCTTACAAGCAACAGGCCTTGGAATTGGCAAAAGCATTTGTCAATGCGCCCATCGACATCTTGGCTTACGGTTGCACCGCCGCCAGCTTTTTGTCGGGCCCGCAAGCCGATGCCGAACTGGCCGATGCCTTGGCCCAAACCGTGGGCAAGTCGGTGGTCACCACCGCACAGTCCATGGTGTTGGCTTTGCAAGCGCAGGGCTTGCGCCGTATTGCCTTGGTCACGCCCTATCAGGACGAGGTGAACGATCAGCTCAAGTCCTACCTGCACCAATCGGGCATTGAAGTGGCCGCCTTTGACAGCCTGCGCGCGCCCAATGTGGATGCCTTGGGTCTTATTACCGCGGAGCAAGTGGCCGCTATGGCCCGTACTGTGATGACAGAAGATGCACAGGCCATGTTTATTGCCTGCTCGCAGCTCCCCACCCGCACTATTTTGGAGCCGCTGAGCCTAGAGTTTGGCCGCCCTGTACTCTCTAGCATTCAAGCCACAGCTTGGAGAATTCAGCACACCCTGTCATCCCGTTTAGCCACCTAGGAGACTCTTATGCCCACCTTCATCACCCCTACTTCTGCCACACGCTTGCGTGTGTTTCTGGCTGGCTTGCTGAGCCTGTCTTTTGGGTTGCTTGGCACCAGCCACGCTCAAACCAACACCCAAAGCAACTGGCCTAACAAGCCGGTGCGCATCATCGTGCCGTTTGCAGCGGGTTCGTTTACCGAAACTGCGGCCCGCGCCATAGCAGCCGAACTGTCCAACCAAATGGGGCAGCCCTTTATTGTGGAAACCAAAGGCGGTGCAGGCAGCACCTTAGGTACCGATATGGTGGCCAAGTCGGCTCCAGACGGCTACACCCTGCTGGTGACCGACAACTCCTATGCCGTGTCTTCTGCGCTTTACCCCAAGCTGCCCTACGACCCCGACAAAGACATTCAAAAAATCAGCACCATTGCCGAGGCCCCCGCCGTCATCATGGTTAAAAGTGACGCGCCCTACAAAACCTTAAAAGACTTGGTAGACGCCGCACAAAAACAACCCAAAGCACTCACCTACGGATCGGGCGGCCAAGGGTCATCGGCCCACTTGGCCATTGAGTGGTTTTTGTCGAGCGTGAACGCTGAAATGACGCACATTCCCTACAAAGGTGTGGCCGCCGCCTTGGTAGATCTGATGGCGGGCCGCATAGATGTGGGCCTGGCCAGTGCTGGGTCTTCGGCGCAGCACATCAAGGGCGGTCGCCTGCGCGGCTTGGCCGTGGTGGGTAAAGAGCGTCATCCGCTGATACCCGAGGTGCCCACCTTTGCCGAAGCCGGTTATGGCAACTACCAAATGGTGTACTGGTTCGGGTTAATGGCCCCAGCCCAAATGCCGCCTGCTGTGGTGCAACGCCTGCAACAGGGTGTGGCGCGCGCCGTAGAGCAGCCTAAAGTTATTGAAGTGTTTTCGGCTACCGGCGCCAAAGCCGTGGCCAGCACCAGCGCCGAGTTCACTAAAAAAGTGGACGACGAATCCCGCATCTGGAAGGCCGTGGTGGCCAAGGCTGGCATCAAGGTGGAATAATTTTTAGTGTTTTTTAAATCCCATGTCTGAAACCCTCACCACACCCGCTTTTAAAGCCCCGCCCGCTGCGTGCGATGCGCACTTTCATGTGTTTGGCGAACCTGGCCAATACCCCTACGAGGGCCAATTGCGCTACACCCCGCCCCACGCGCCCCTGGAGCACTATTTGCAGTTGGCACAGCACTTGGGTTTTGAGCGGTTTGTGTTTGTGCAGCCTTCGGCCTATGGCCGAGACAACTCGTGCATGTTGGACGCCATGGCCGAACTGCGGCCCGCTATCCGCCGCGGCATTGTGGATGTGCATGAAGACATTTCAGACGCCGAACTCAGCCACATGAACCAGCTGGGGGTGCGTGGCATCCGCATCAACGTGTCCCCCGTGCACAAAGAAGAAGCCGGGCTGCTCGAACGCATGCTGCCCCGCATCTTGAAGCTCGATGCCCGCTGCGCCGAACTGGGCTGGCACCTGGACTTTTTATTACCCGGCTGGCTGACGCACCAAATGCTGCCCACGCTTGCCAAGTTAAAGGTGGAGCACAGCTTGGCCCACATGGGCATGTTTTTGGCGACGCAGGGCCCGCAGCAAAAAGGGTTTCAAGACATGTTGGCGCTGCTTCAAGAAGGCAGAACCTGGGTCAAATTTACCGGCACTTACCGCATGGCCACCGCCCCCACCTTTGCCGACGCCCTGCCCATGGCGCAAGCTGTGTTGCACACCGCGCCAGACCGCGTGATTTGGGGCAGCGACTACCCGCACCTCTCTTTTGCGCATGTGGTGGGTTCGGTGCAGCTGTTTAACTTGCTCCTTGATTGGGGCCCCGACGCCGCCACCCGCCAAAAAATTCTGACGGACAACCCCCAAAAGCTTTTTGGTTTTTAAGATGGCCAGCGCCCAAGAAATTGCGCACTTTCTGGCCACCGAATTTCCGCAATCTAAATGCCAAGTGGTGTCGGTGGAGGCACAAGCCGCCACCGTAAGGCACGACGTGGGTTTTGACGAGCTGCGCCCTGGCGGCACCGTGTCGGGCCCTGTGCTTATGTCGGTGGCCGATGTGGCACTGTATGTGGCCATATTGGGCGAAATTGGCATCGTGCCCCTTACGGTCACCACCAACCTCAACATCAACTTTTTGCGCAAACCCGCAGCCAACCAAGCCATCCTTGCCAAAGCAAGGCTCATTAAAGTCGGCCGCACATTGGTGGTGGGCGAAGTGAGCTTGTATTCAGAAGGGCAAACGGAGCCTGTGGCCCATGCGGTAGGGACGTATTCGGTGCCTCCAGCAAAAGTGGCTAGAAGCTAAAAGTGGTGGATGGTTTGTTGATCGTCTCTTTCAAGGAGCTATGACATGAAATGCACCAGCTGCGGCGCTGCCGAACTGATCCACGACACCCGTGACAAAACGTATACGTACAAGGGCATGAGCACCGTTATTCCCGCCGTGATAGGACACTATTGCCCGGGATGCGCCGAATCGATTCACGATGGTGCTGAAACCGAGCGCGTGATGAAAGAAATAGGCGCTTTTCAACGTCAGGTTAATGCCGCGTTTGTACCCTCCAACTTCATCACCGACATCCGCAAAAAGCTAGACCTTGACCAACGCGAAGCCGCTGAAATCTTTGGCGGCGGCGTTAACGCGTTCTCGCATTACGAGACTGGCAAAACAAAGCCCCCATTGGCGCTAGTGAAACTGCTCAAAGTGCTAGACCGCCACCCGGAACTGCTTGCGGAGATTAGGGCCTGACGTTTGTAAATCTGTGGCCCTTGTAAAAGGCTAGGGTTTCTCAATGAGCGTCTGATGTTTTAGAGCACTTTTTACGGTCAGTTAGTATCAAATTAAACAAAGAGGAGATATCTATGCATTCATGGAAACAATGGGCTTTAGTGCTGGCGCTGCTTCAGTGCTTGGCCACTGGCCAATCAGCTTGGAGCCAAACAGATTCAACTCTGCGCATCATGGTGCCGTTTACGCCGGGAGGTGGCGCGGACAGCGCGGCTCGCGCCGTCGCGCGACGTCTTCAGGTTGAGCTGGGCGAAACCGTAGTGGTTGAAAACAAACCCGGCGCGGGTGGCAACATTGCTTTTGAACAAGTGGCCAAATCTGCGCCAGATGGCAAAACCCTTGTGTTGGCCACCAACAGCTTGGTCATCAATCCCCTGCTTTATCCGGCAACGCGGTTTGATGCGGTCAAAAGCTTTACGCCAGTGGCCATGTTGGCCCGTTCACCGGTTTTGTTGCTCAGCACAAATAATGTTCCTGTAAATACGCTGCCAGAGCTTCTTGCTTACATCAAAGCAAGGCCGGGCAAGTTGTCTTATGCCTCTTGTGGCAATGGCTCTATTCACCAACTGGCAGGTGAATCTTTAAAAGCCTCAGCCACCCTGGACATGCAGCACATTCCTTACAAGGGCTGCAGCGCTGCCATGACCGATATTGCAGGCGGCCAAGTGGAGCTGGGCATGATCAGCATCACTTCAGCTGCTAGCTTTATTGAAGCCAAAAGGGTCAAGGCGTTTGCCATTACGGCAGACAAAGTATCTGCCCTAACCCCCAATTTACCTACCATCACTTCTGCGGGCATTGCAAACTTTGCATTTGATGGCTGGTATGCCCTAATGGCCGCCGCAGGCACACCCCCAGCTATCGTGAGCAAATTAAATACAGCCATTAATAAAACGCTGGCAGACGAAGAACTCCGTAAAGCATTTGCATCCGCCTACCTAGAGCCCTCACCCAGCTCCAGCCCTGAACTGAGCACCTTTATTGAAAGCGAAGTCGCACGTTATGGCCGAATCATCAAACTCAGCAATATCAAAGGCGACTGACATCATGTGGTTAAAAAACTGTTGGTACGTGGCTGCTTTTTCTAGCGAAATTGGCCGAAATTTATTAGCCCGTACCTTGCTTGATGTGCGGGTCGTCATGTACAGAGCGGCCGATGGCCGCCCCGTAGCACTTGCAGACAAATGCCCGCACCGTGGCGTGCCCCTATCGCTCGGAAAGCTGATTGACGACACCGTGCGTTGCACCTACCACGGCTTGCGCATTGACCCCACGGGCCAGTGCGTTCGCATTCCGTGCCAAGAGCAAATTCCTTCGGCAGCCAAGGTCAGCAGCTTTCCTGTGGTCGACCTCTACAAATTCACATGGATTTGGTTGGGCGACCCCCAAAAAGCCAATCCAGACCTGATACCAGATGTGCACTGGATGGATGACCCCGCATGGACAGCGTGCAGCGGCTACACCCTTACCCAAGCCAACTACCAGTTGTTTAACGACAACCTGCTGGACTTGTCGCATGAGTCCTTTTTGCATGAGCGCACCATTGGCAACGAGGCCGTGGCAGAAGCCCCTGCGACCTCTACCGCCGACGAGCAGGAAGTGCGGGTGCACCGCAAAATGCCCAATTGCGAACCACCACCTTTTTATGTCAAGGTCACCGGCTTCACCACCCGTATCAACCGTTGGCACACCACCATCTTCAAGCCCCCGTCTTATTGTTTGGTTGAAAACGGCTCATACCCGGTAGATGGCACACCAGCGCAAGCACTTGAGCGCAGGGTGATGAACCTCATCACCCCTGAAACGCTGACAAGCTCGCACTATTTTTGGGGTGTGGCGCGCCACTACAGCCTAGAAGATGCCGAGCTCACAGAATTTATACGGCACCAAACGCATCAAACCTTTCAAGAAGACGAAGCGATGCTTCAAGAGCAACAGCGATCCCTGGGCGAAGCATCGGGCACGGCTTTTCCTGTGGCGCTTAAAACCGATGTGGGCCCCATTCAAGCTCGCCGCTTGTTGGCTAGGCTTATTGCAGAGGAGCAGTCA
>CAMAXR010000086.1 GCA_945862195.1 Hylemonella gracilis | reverse complement strand
GCGGCCAGCACGGGTGCGAACCCTTGCTTGAGCTTGAGCGCCCAATCTTCATAGGAGGCATCCATGCAATTGCCTGAAATTTCGATTCGCCGTCCCGTATTTGCCACGGTGCTCTCGCTGTTGGTGTTGCTTATTGGTGCCGTGTCGTTTACCAAGCTGCCGGTGCGCGAATACCCCAAAATTGACGAGCCGGTGGTCACCGTCACGGTCAAATATGTGGGCGCTTCCGCAGAGGTGGTGGAGTCGCAAATTGCCAAGCCGCTGGAAGACTCTATTGCAGGTATTGACATGGTGGACGTTATCACGTCCATTTCCCGAGCTGAAACCGCGCAAATTTCGGTGCGCTTTCGCCTAGAAAAAGACGCTGATGCCGCTGCCGCCGAGGTGCGCGACCGCACCGCCCGCGTGCGAAACAAGCTGCCTCAGGCCATTGAAGAGCCGGTGATTGCCAAAGTGGAAGCTGATGCGTTTCCTGTGATTTGGCTGGCTTTTTCGAGTGACACCTACAACGCGCTGCAAATCAATGAACTGGTCAACCGCATCGTCAAGCCCCGTCTGCAAACTGTCACGGGTGCAGCTGACGTGCGCATTTACGGCGAGCGCAAGTACGCCATGCGCATTTGGCTCGACCCAGACCGTTTGGCCGCCTACAAACTCACCACCCAAGATGCTGAAGACGCCTTGCGGCGCAGCAATTTGGAAGTGCCCGCAGGCCGGATAGAAAGCAGCCAGCGGGAGTTTTCAGTCAGTTCCAACACCGACCTGATTCGCCCTGCTCAGTTTGGCGATATTGTGATCAAAACCGTCAACGGCTTCCCCGTCAAGATGCGGGATGTCGCCCGAATTGAAGAGGGCGCTGCCGAAGAGCGTACCGCGGTCCGTCTCAACGGCCGGTCGGCCATTTCGGCAGGGGTGATTCGTCAAGCCACAGCCAACCCACTGGAGTTGAGCGCAGGCGTGCGCGCCATGATTCCCAAGTTGCAGTCCGACTTGCCGCCCGGCATCAACATTGACATTGCCAACGACAACTCGGTGTTCATCGACCGCTCCGTCAAAAACGTTTACCAAACCATTTTGGAAGCCGTGGTGTTGGTGGCGCTGGTGATTTTTGTGTTTTTGCGCACGTTTAGGGCGTCCATCATTCCCATCGTCACCATTCCGGTCAGCCTGATTGGTACCTTTGCGCTCATGGGCTTGGCGGGCTTCACCATCAACACCCTCACCCTGCTCGCCTTGGTGCTGGCTATTGGCTTGGTGGTGGACGACGCCATTGTGGTGTTGGAAAACATTTACCGACATATTGAGGAGGGCTTGGACCCCTTTAGTGCTTCTATCAAAGGGGCGCGGGAGGTGGGCTTTGCCGTGGTGGCCATGACCCTCACCTTGGCGGCGGTGTATGCGCCCTTGGCTTTTGCGCCAGGACGAACCGGCCGACTCTTTATTGAATTTGCCTTGGCTTTGGCCGGTTCGGTCATTGTGTCGGGCTTTATTGCGCTCACACTGTCGCCGATGATGTGCTCTAAGCTCTTAAAGCACAACCCCAACCCGGGCTGGTTTGACCGGGGCATGGAACGCATTTTGGTGGGTGTTACCAACGGCTATGAATGGGCCTTGCGCAAGGTGTTGTCTCAGCGCTGGGTGGTGGTGTTGCTCATGCTGGGGGTGGGTTATGCCATCTATGCGGTGTTGCCCACCATGAAACGTGAGCTTTCCCCCCTGGAAGACCGAGGCGTGATTTTGAACGTCATTAACGCGCCCGACGGTGCCACCCTGGCGTACACCGACAAATACGCCGCAGCTGTTGAGCGTATTGGTGAAAAGTACCCCGAGTTTGACCGTATTTACGTGGTCACTGGTAACCCCACGGTCAGCCAGTCCAATGTGTTTTTGCGCGCTGTGGATTGGGACGAGCGCAAGCGCACTACCATTGAAATTGCCCGCGAATTGCAGCCCAAAATCAATGGGCTGCCCGGCGTGCAGGCGTTTCCTATTACGCCACCCTCTTTGGGCCAAGGCTTTAGAGAGCGACCTGTGAACTTTGTGATTCTGACGTCAGAGAGCTACAACGACCTCAACCAAGTGACCCGCCAGTTCATGGATGAAATCGCCAAAAACCCGGGCTTTTTAACGCCCGATGTGGATTTGCGCCTGAATAAGCCTGAGCTGAAGATCGACATCAACCGTGAAAAAGCTGCCGATCTTGGGGTGAATGTGGACGCCATCGCCCGCGCCATAGAAACCATGCTGGGCGGGCGCTTGGTGACCCGCTACAAAAAACAGGGCGACCAATACGACGTGATTGTCCAAACCCAAAGCATTGGCCGCGATACACCCGATGACATCGAAAAGATTTTTGTCAGAGGGCGCAACGATGCCATGATTCCTTTAGCCTCTCTGGTCAAAATCCGCGAAGCCGTGGCCCCGCGCGAGCTCAACCACTTCAGCCAGCGCCGTGCGGTGACCATCACAGCCAACTTGGCGCCTAACTACTCTTTGGGCGAGGCGCTGGACTTTTTAGACCAAGTGGGCACCAAAGTGCTCAAGCCGGGTTACTCCACCGACGTCAACGGCACCTCGCGTGAATTTAAAAACTCCCAAGGCTCATTAACCATTGTGTTTGCGCTGGCCTTATTGTTTATCTTTTTGGTGTTGGCCGCCCAGTTTGAGAGCTTTGTGGACCCGCTGGTCATCATGCTTTCGGTGCCTTTGTCCATGATTGGGGCTTTGCTGGCCCTGAAGTGGAGCGGCGGCTCACTGAATGTGTATTCGCAAATTGGTCTGATCACGTTGGTGGGGCTGATCACCAAGCACGGCATTTTGATTGTGGAATTTGCCAACCAGATGCGCGAAGAGGGCATGGCCATGAAAGAAGCCGTCATCAAGGCGGCCAGCCAGCGTTTGCGCCCTATTTTGATGACTACTGGCGCTATGGTGCTTGGCGCGGTGCCTTTGGCCTTGGCGCATGGCGCCGGTGCTGAAAGCCGCATTCAAATTGGCTGGGTGATTGTGGGCGGTATGTCTTTGGGCACCTTGCTCACCATTTTTGTAGTGCCCACCATGTATTCGTTGTTGGCTCGCAAGCACGCTCCTGGAGCCAGCAAACAAGAAGTCGCGGGCGAAACGGCGTCTGCCTAGGCCTGCTTTACATAAAGCCTTCAAACATCATCACGTCCACCTCATCGCCTATGGCCACGTTGCCTTGGTGGTGAGGCAGCACCATCAGGCCATGAGCCTGCACCATAGAACTCAGCATGCCAGAGCCTTGAAGCCCGGTGGTGGCCACCTGGAGTTGCCCATCGTGATGGCGGGTGACGCTTACCCTGAGGTATTCGGTACGGCCTGGTTTTTTGCTGATAGCTTCTGCGCTGCGCGCCTTAAGCATGGGTGGGCCACCGATGTCTTGGTTGCGTAGGCCCATGAGCTTGAGCAAAGCAGGGCGCACCAATGCCAAAAACGTCACCATCACCGCTACGGGGTTGCCTGGCAAACCAAACCACACGGCTTGTCCCATGCGTCCCATGGCCATGGGACGCCCGGGCTTCATGGCAATGCGCCAAAACGCCACGTCGCCCAGCTCTTTCATCAGGGTCTTGGTAAAGTCTGCGTCCCCCACGCTCACGCCCCCGCTGGTGATGATGGCGTCTGCCTGAGCCGAGGCTTGCTCAAAAGCGGCTTGAAGCTGCAGGGGGTCATCCCGCACCACGCCCAAATCCAGCACCTCACAACCCAAGCGGCTCAGTAGGCCCAATATGCTGTAGCGGTTGCTGTCGTATAACGCGCCTTCTCGGGGCGGCTCACCTAGGGTCAACAGCTCGTCCCCAGTTGAAAAATAAGCCACTTTCAGGCGCCTGTACACCACAGCTTGGGCCAGACCTAAGCTGGCCATCAAACCCAGCGCGGCTGGGTTAAGCCTTTGGCCTTGGTGCAACGCCACGCTGCCTTGGGCCACGTCTTCACCTTTGAGGCGGCGGTTGGCGCCCGCTTTCAGTTTCGCCGTTTTAAATCGTATGGCGTGTGGCGGGGCCGCAAGCTGAACCGGTTGCGCCATTTCTTGGGGTACCACCGTGTCCAAGCCTGCAGGCATGACCGCACCAGTGGTGATGCGCACGCATTGTCCGGCTGAAACAGCGCCGCTCCAGGCCTTGCCCGCAAGCGCGGTGCCCACCACTTGCAATTGCACGTCTTCAGAAGATGTTGGGCCCAGTGCGCTGCTCATGAAGGCGTAGCCGTCCATAGCCGAGTTGTGGTGGGGCGGCACGTCTAGGGGCGAGGTCACGTCTTGAGCCAGAACCCGGTCTAGGGCCTGCAACAAGGGCAGGCACTCCTGAAGAGCCGGGTCATGTGCTGCGGGGTTCTGCGCTATGGAGCTGATGCGTTGGTCGATCAGCTCCCAAACCTGCTGGGGGGTCAGGTCGTTGGAGGAGTCCTGGGTCATGGGGCGTGGCTTGAAGAGGTGCGTTCAATGTAACGCAGCTCATCGAGCGTATTGGCATTAAAAAAAGCCAGCGGGTCGTCTTGCGGCTGGTCAAAGTTCACCCAACTGGAGGCGTGCGCCTGGGCCCAGAGCTCAACCTTGCGCACTCCTTGGGCCAAAAATTGCTGAAGGCTGGGCAGCACGCTCACGCGCATGAGACCAAACACGGGTTGGGGTTTGAGGGGGCGTTTATAGAAGTCGGATGCGTCAAGGCCGGATGCGTCCATTCCACAGGCCATGGCTATGTCAGACTGGTCTTGGTTGAGGGCGATTAACAAGCGCTGGGCCAAATCGGCGGGAAAACGCGGTGCGTCGCACGGAACCGTCAGCAGGCAGGGGGTGGTGCAATGCAGGAGGCCAGTTAAAAAGCCCGCCAAGGGCCCGGGGTAGTCGGCCACTTCGTCGGGCCATACGGGTGCGCCCATGGCTTGGTAATCTGGCAAATGACGGTTGGCATTCACGGCCAATTGGCCAACTTGCGGTTGCAGCCGCTTGAGCGCATGGCGAGCCAAGGGCATGCCGTTATAGGGCTGCAAGCCTTTGTCCACGCCCCCCATGCGCTGCCCGCGCCCACCGCAAAGGACCAAACCCGTGATGTCAGCGCTGCTGATGTCTGGTTTGTTGATGAGGGGCAACTTGGGCACCAATACCTCAGCCCCCGATGTAGCTCATTTCCACCCGACGTGGCGCAGCGGTGGCGGCTGGGTTTTCGCTTGTGGCTGAGGGTAATTGGCTACGCAGCTGCGAATAGCGGTCGTCCCGCTGAGCCCAAATACCACTGATGGACGCTTGAATAACCTCATCGCTGGCCCCGCTGCGCAGCAGGCTGCGCAGGTCGTGCCCTTGAGAGGCAAACAAACACAAATACAGTTGCCCCTCGGTGGACAAGCGGGCCCGGTTGCAATCGCTACAAAACGCTTGGGTCACGCTGCTGATCACGCCAATTTCACCCAAAGCGGGGTCGTGCTGGCCCTGTGCGTTGGCATAGCCCCAGCGCTGAGCGGTTTCGCCAGGCGCACTGGCTTCAAGGGGTATCAAAGTGTGCTGGGTTTGTAACAGCCGCACCACTTCGGCAGAGGGCAACACTTCGTCCATGCGCCAGCCGTTGGTGGCGCCTACGTCCATGTATTCAATAAACCGCAGCACCATGCCGCTGCCTAAAAAATGCCGCGCCATGGGCAAAATTTGATCATCGTTGGTGCCGCGTTTGACCACCATGTTCACTTTGATGGGGCCCAAGCCTACGGCCTGAGCGGCTTCCAGGCCTTCGAGCACATCAGCCACCGGAAAATCCACATCGTTCATGCGCTTGAACACCGCATCGTCCAGCCCATCCAAGCTGACGGTAATGCGCTGCAGCCCAGCGTCTTTAAGGGCCTGGGCTTTGCGCTTGAGCAATGACCCGTTGGTGGTCAGGGTCAGGTCTAGGGGCGCGCCATCTGGGGTGCGCATTTGCGCCAGCTGCTCTATCAACACCTCAATGTTTTTGCGCAGCAGCGGCTCGCCGCCTGTGAGGCGAATTTTGCGTACGCCCTGAGCTACAAACAATTGAGCCAGACGAGTGATTTCTTCAAACGACAGCAGGGCGGTTTGGGGTAGGTAGGTGTAACTGCTGTCAAACACCTCTTTGGGCATGCAGTAGCTGCAGCGAAAGTTGCACCGGTCGGTCACGCTGATGCGCAAGTCGCGCAGCGGCCGGTTCAAGCGGTCTTGCACTTGTCCGAGCACTTGGAACTTGGGCAAGGCAGTCGTAAGAACTGGGACGGATTTGGGCGCCAAGTGGCGCTGGTCAATCAAAGGAATCACACGTTCAGACATGGTGCTATTTTGCGCCGAGTTCAAAGCACACTCTTGCATCGGGGCAACTTAAGGTTGCTACACAGGCAAAATCTGGGTTTGGTCTGTGCTTTTTACCTGTTTTTATTTCCCTATTTCCCTATTCCGCCTTCATTTTGAAGATTCGACACTTTCAACGGCTCTTGGTATGGGCGGCCATGCTCTTTGTAGCGGGTTTGGCCATGGCCAAAGAGGATGAGTTGCTGCGAGATGTACCCGTTGTGGTTTCGGTGTCTCGTTTGCCTCAGCCGCTGCAAGACGCCCCCGGTGCGGTAACCGTGATCGACCGCCGGATGATCCGCATGAGCGGTGCCCGTGATGTGGCCGATTTGCTGCGTTTTGTGCCGGGTTTTTCGGTCAGCAATTCATTTGAAAGCAATGCGCCCCAGGGCAATTACCACATCAAACTGGCCGACAACAACTACAACCTTCAGGTCTTGGTGGATGGGCGGGCGGTGTATTCCCCAGTGTTCAGTGGCGGCGCGGGCCCAGGCTTGCAAGCGGTGTCTTTGGAGGACATTGAACGCATAGAGGTGCATCGAGGTTCCAATTCTGCCAGCTATGGCGCAAGAGCTTTTTTAGGCACCGTCAACATCCTCACGCGCCACAGCACGTCCACCCTAGGTCAAACCGTTCAGGTGGGGGCAGGGGACCGGAGCATTCAAGATGGCTTGGCCAGCTTGGGTTGGGTTGACGAGCGCGCCACCTACCGATTGACGGCAGACCAACGTGCTGACCAAAACCTACAAGGCGCCAGCGGTCCGGTGCGGGTGAGTCGGCTAAATTTCAGGGGCGATATTGCATTAGGAGCGGGCGACCAACTGGAGTTGCGTGCAGGGCAAAGCTGGGTATCGGCGGGAGCAGGTTTTTCGGATCAGGTGGGCAATGCCCCCCGAACTCGAGTAATTGATCAAACTTTTGCGCAGTTGGATTACAAGCATGTGCTCAGTGCACGGCGGGACCTGGCGGTTCAGGCCTTTAGAACACAAGAACGCGTGACCGATCAATTCGCCTATCTAGACGCCGCATCACCTTACAACGGCATAAGCATTAGCTTCGGAGCTCAGGGTACGACCGACCATATTTCCGCGCAACACAATTGGCAACCATGGGATGAGCTGCGCTGGGTGATGGGAGCCGAGTTGCGGCGCGAAACCATGGTGTCTCGCCCCTGGTTTGACAGCGATGCCACCTTCACCAACGACTTTTCTCGCTGGTTCACCCACCTGGAGTGGCGTTTTGCGCCCAAATGGCTGCTCAACGCTGGCGGAATGCTGGAGCGCAGCACGCTGGGGGGCGAAACCGTGGCACCCCGGGCCATGATCAACTGGCAATGGGCACAAGGGCATACCCTGCGCTGGGGTGTTGCGGTGGCCAACCGTCCACCCAGTTTCATTGAAAAGTACGCGCAGGTCGTGTATCGCAAATCCGGAGTGGCGGACTATGTGGCGTACAGCCCGTCCGGCAACCTGAGCAACGAGCAGATGTTGAGCCGCGAACTTGGCTATTTGCTTCAGTGGCCCGAGCGTGGCTTGGAGGCTGACCTTCGGGTGTTTGATGAGCGTATGACCAACCCCATCACATTCTTAAGTAACAACCCTGCGGCGGGTCAGCCTGGCTATTTTGCCAATGTTCAAAGCATCACCGGCAATGGACAAACCTACTCAGCCAT
>CAMAXR010000085.1 GCA_945862195.1 Hylemonella gracilis | reverse complement strand
GTGCGAAAGGGCGTTAGGGTATTTGGTATCAATCCTTCTCCGACCCGAAGTGACCGCATGCAGCAAATGCTCCAAAACCAAGCTCAAGCAAAGTGGGGGGATTCCAACCGCTGGCAGGAATTGACGACTTCATTCCCTTTCTCACGCCTTGCCGAGCCGAACGAACTTTCTAAGTTGACTGTTTTTTGTGCTTCCCCACTGTGCGGTTATTTGAGTGGCAGCGTACTTAATGTGGATGGCGGCCAAATGTTCACGACGCCTTCCAAATGATCTGATGGCCTCCTAAGCCATCGTTTCAAGCGTCATGGGCAACGTGCTGGTTTTGACTCGTACCGCAGAAGTTTTGTATTCATAGGCGGGCACATTTTGGGCTCCCAGCAATGTGCCGCTTAAGGTTGCCACCTGGCGGGAAATGGGTTCAATAAATCGGCTGGCTATTCCGTTCACACTGGTGCAGTCTCCAAGCGCATAAATATGTGCTTGGCTTGTGGCCATTGAAGTGGGGTCAACCTCTATGCCTTGATTCCACTTCAGTTGGGCGGTTTGTGCCAACTGAGGCGGCGTGGCCAACCCAACGGCAGCTATTACATGGTCTGCTGCATATCGCTGACCACATTGGGTGGTCACTCTAAAACGTTCCTTGATGCGTTCAACCTTTTGCACCTGTACGCCACCCAAAAACCGAATCGGTAAATCTTTCCATGCATGCAGCAGCGGGTTACCCGCCAATTCATCGGGCCAGCGGCTCAATGGGGTGTCTGCTGATTCCACCAAAGTAATGCGGTGACCACCTAAAGCCAAATCATTGGCAAGCTCGCACCCCACCAACCCAGCGCCAACAATCAGCACATCTTTGGCCCCTGTTTGCCCTGTTGAATCCGGTTGGAGCGATGCCACAAGCGCGTTGCGAAACTTAAGGTAGGCATCAAGGTGGTTGATGCGCCAGCACAGCTCTTCAGGTAAAGACGGGGGGGAAATGGCCTGAGCCCCGTGAGCCAATACCAGGTGTTGGTAGCGCAGGCTGCCTCTGCTGGTGCGAAGCTGCTGGCTTTCAGTGCAGATGCGAAGGGCTTGTGTGTGGGCAAGGAGCTTGATGTTCAGGCGTTGCGCTGCGGCTGCACCTGTTTCACGAACGAGGTCGGCGGGTTCGATACCCTTTACCATCGCCACAGATAGTAGGGGCTTGTCATACCGATGGCCAGCACAGGCAGTGACCAGTGTGATGGGCATAAGCGCATCAGCTTGGCGCAAGTTGTTGGCCAAAAGCCAACCTGCATGACCCGCACCCACAATCACCACACCAGCTTCATTGCGTCGTGCATAGTGTGTTGCGGGGCTAGAAGCTCTAGGTGACTTTGTCTGTGCCCGTAAGTCTTGCAAATTGGGTGGCGTGTAGGGCTCAAAGTCAGATTTGGTAACGCCGCATAAGGGGCAGACCCAGTCGTCTGGAATATCTTCAAAGCGGGTGCCCGGCGCAAGCCCAGAGTCGATGTCGCCCTCGGTTTCGTTGTAAATCCAACCACAAGCTAAACAAATATAGAGCTGTGGGCTAGCTGCTGCAGGGGAGTCTGCAGACTGGTCATTGGCTAAGGATTTAGAGAATGCCATCACGCGGGCATGATTTCTGCGCTCAAGCGGGCTATTTCTTTACGCAAGTGCTTGATAGCCGGTGTCACGATAGCCACAAAATGAGATTCGCGCACTCGGCGCTGGACTGCAGAACTGAGCAGGTAACCCCTAGCACCCTGATGCATCAATGCCGACTGTGCCGCACGAAGGCTGATTTCAGAGCAATGAGCACGAGCATCCAGCACATCTAGCAGGTAAGAGGTGTCAGGGCAATAGGGGGTATGAGCCAAAAGGTGGATACGGGTTTTTAAAGCGTCCAGCTCGGCCTGTAAATCTGCAGGGCGGTCTTCTAGGAATTGATTCACATGGCCCAGCTGAGGTTCCACTTGCCACATGGAGTCAATGGCCCCTTGTGTCACGCCCAAACCCATACCGCATTGGAGCAAGATAAATGCGGCTCTGATTCGGGCTATGTAGGGCTTACATGGTGCGGCTATGAGGTCGTCGGCACCTACATGGTAATTTTTAAGACGCAAGGCATAAGTGCCTGTGCCCTCCATACCTGAGAAACTTGGGCAGTGGTGCAGTTCAACCCCAGGGGCATCGCAGCGCACCATAAACATCAGTTCGTAAGCGGCTGCGTTGTCTGTTGCGTCAACACCCGCCAATGCACCGCAGTAATGGTCTGTCCCTAAGTTGCTGACCCAAGGCAGATTGCCGTTGACTATGAAGCCATCTGCCACCGGCGTGGCTTTGAGTAGCAAGCCCTCTATTTGGGCGTAGCTCTTCATGGGGTTGGACATGGCGGTGCCACCAAGGCGCAAGCCTGTAGCGTGGTCTTGCAAGGCTTGATGTGTTAGTGCAGGGTTGCCAGATTGCTGCATGTACAAGCCGCAAACAGCGTGGCACCACATCATGAACCCTGTGGCGCCACAAACGGCTGAGGCCTCTGCCATAGCGTCAATGCATAAAGCAAAATCCGAATGGCCTACAGGTGCCTCTAGGTGGGCTGACATGGCTCCTGCTGCCGCTAGGCTTTGCAAAATGTCTTTGGGGTAGAGCCCCCGGTCTATCGCCTCAGCTTGCTGGCGCAAAGGCCCTTCTACCAAGGCGTGAACCGCAGCCCGCAAAGTTTGCGCATCCTGAAGCTGGTCTGGCAACGCTTCTCTAACCAGGCCCAAAGGGAGATCAGAGGGGTTCATAGGGTTAATCCGCGAGGCTGATGGTGAAGGGAATTGGGTTGCGCATGCTATTGGCTACGGGCGAATAAAAATTGGCGTGCTGCACAATTTCATCTAGTACTTCACGGCTGGCATCACCTTCCACCACCACCTTCACGCGAATAGCTTGAAAGCCCATTTCAGGTGGCGTTTTTTCTAATGCCCCGCCTGCGCCCCAGGCCGCCGGATTGCCAATGTCACCCTCTAAAAACACTTCAAGCTTGGTGAGCTTGACCTGCTTCCACGTGGCCACAGCGGTAATGCCCACGGCCAAACAGCCGCCTAGGCCCGACAACACAATTTCGCCCGGAGCTGGTGCGGTGTCTTCACCAAACAGGTGCAATGGTTCGTCCACCACCACCGGTTGGTGGTTGCCGACATAGCTTAAGGAGCGGTATTGCCCCTCCATGACGGTGTGAACCTTATTGGTGCCGCGAGATGCCGGATTGTTGCGACCTTTGTCGGCAAATGTCAGCAGACCCGTGCGGTCGATAGGGCGCAAATAGGCTTTAACGGTTTGAACGGGTTCCAAAACTTCAGAACTTGACATGAGATTCCTTAACTGATCAATGAGGTGGAGAGGAAGATATGAAAGCGGCTAAAGGTAATTAGGCCGCTAGGGGCATTTCGGCATCCTGCGTGAACATGAAGGGCAGGCCGGACTCAATAGGCAGGTCGTCGTCTCTGGACCATTCGTTCCAAGAACCAAAGTACATGCGTACGTCTTCAAAGCCTGCTTGCTTGAGGGCCAAGAAGGTGTTGGATGCGCGCGCCCCTTTGAAGCAGTAGAGGTAAATGGTGTCTTTTACAGAAATGCCTGCACTTGCACATTCGGCACGCACTTCATCAGGGGTTTTGAACATGGGGCCTTGTGCTGAGGGCTTCATAAATCGGTACCACTCGATCCAGGTGGCGCCAGGCAGTCGACCTTTGCGTGGTGCAAAGTCTTTGCCGTAGGGGCTGGAGCTTTCGCCAATCCACTCATCCACATCGCGTACATCCAATAAAACCACTTCGGTGTCCAGCGCTTCGATGATGTCTTCTTTGGTCAACATGACATCGGCTTTGGTTAATTTGGCAGGGAATTGGGCGGGCTTAGGAGTTACAGGTCCCTCAAATACCGGCATACCTGCAGCCTTCCAGGCGGAGAAACCGCCATTGAGCACTTTGATTTTGGGGTAACCCATCCAGGTCAGCAGGTAATAGCCTCGGCAAGATTGGCCGTATCCGCTGTTAAGAGCGTCTTCATAAAACACGGCAGTTTCTTTGCCAGACAAACCAGCTTCACCTAAATGCATGGCAAAGGTGGCAGTTAAGTCTTCAAGGCCCTCTGGGGTAGACGTGGCCAAGTAGGTAAAGATTTCGCGCAGGTTGATGGCGTCTTTAATGTGACCTAGGGCGTAAGTGTCGGCATCTCTCGTATCGATGATGACCAATGGCTCGCTGGCCATTAAGTTCATGAGTTGCTCGGGAGAAATCAGAACATCGGAAGCAATAGATTGCGAAGCGCTCATCGGGGGGTACTCCAGTTATGCCAGGCACATGCCTAACAACACTCAAGCAAACCTCGTGCCAATTTTTATAGCGGTGGAGCTGGGCTTAGTGCCCAGTTTGGGTGCGCTAGATGGCGGGCTTTAAGTGCAGCGCTTAGGTGTTTTGCACAAACATCACGTAAGTGCCCTCGTCCATCAAGGCGTTCAACTCTTCGGAGGACACCAACTTCATCTTAAAAAACCAGCCTTCGCCTTGAGGGTCGGTGTTGGCAAGGGCAGGGTTGTCGCGGACTTGTTCATTTACTTCCACAATTTCGCCTGCTACAGGGGCAAACACATCGGCTGCGGCTTTAACCGACTCCACCACACCGGCCACCTCATGCTGCACGCACAGCTTGCCTATGGTGGGTAAGTCTACAAACACAATGTCGCCCAGCGTTTCTTGTGCATGAGTGGTGATGCCCACCACGCCCACATCGCCTTCCATGCGAATCCAAACGTGTTCGTCGCTGTATCTGATCATGCGGTGCTCCTAGAGATCTTGGTTTTGGTCTTAATTTTTGTGGACATATTACATGCCCGAATCACATGCCTGAATAGTTAGGGCCGCCGCCGCCTTCAGGGGTGACCCACACAATATTTTGCGTGGGGTCTTTGATGTCGCAGGTTTTGCAGTGCACGCAGTTTTGGGCGTTGATTTGCAGTCGGTTGGACTGGTCTTCGTTTTTAACGTACTCGTACACACCCGCCGGGCAGTAGCGGGCCTCGGGCCCCGCAAAGCGTTCTAGGTTGATGCGCACGGGTACCGACGCATCTTTTAAGGTGAGGTGCGCAGGCTGGTTTTCTTCGTGGTTGGTATTGCTAACAAACACGCTGCTCAGGCGGTCAAACGTCAGCTGCCCATCGGGCTTGGGATAGTCAATGGGGTGGCATTGGTCAGCTGGCAGTAGCTGGGTGTGGTCGGCTTGGGTGCGGTGCAGCGTCCAGGGCATGCGGCCACGCAAGGCCCATTGCTCAATGCCGGTCATCAGCGTGCCTACTGTGCGACCCTTTTTAAACCATTGCTTGAAGTTGCGGGCTTTATGGAGCTCGGTATGCAGCCAGCTGGCCTTAAAAGCTAGGGGGTAGGCGGTCAGCGTGTCGCGCTGGCGGTTTTGAATTAAGGCTTCAAAGGCGGCTTCTGCGGCCAGCATCCCAGTTTTAAGGGCGGCGTGGCTGCCCTTGATGCGGCTGGCATTTAAGTAGCCCGCCTCGCACCCAATAAGTGCGCCTCCTGGAAAAACCGTTTCAGGCAAAGACAACAAGCCACCTGCCGTAATGGCCCGCGCCCCATAAGACAAGCGTTTGCCCACCACTTGGCCTTGTGCGTTTTCAAAATACCAACGGATATTGGGGTGGGTTTTAAAGCGCTGAAATTCTTCAAAAGGGCTCAGGTGCGGGTTGCGGTAGTCCAGCCCCACCACAAAACCTACGGCCAGCTTGCAGTCTTCTTGGTGGTACATAAAGGAACCGCCATAAGTGTCTGCCTGGAGCGGCCAGCCAGAACTGTGCAACGCCAAGCCAGCTTGGTGCCGTTCGGGCGGAATTTCCCAGAGCTCTTTGATGCCAATGGCGTAGCTTTGCGGGTCTTTGCCCGCGTCTAACTTAAAGTGATCAATGAGCTGCTTGCCCAAGTGCCCGCGCGCACCTTCGGCAAACAGGGTGTATTTGCCACACAGCTCCATGCCCAGCTGAAAGTGGTCGGTGGGCTCTCCGTCTTTGCCCAAGCCCATATGGCCTGTGGCCACGCCACGCACACTGCCAGCTTCGTCATAAAGCACTTCTGCAGCAGTAAAACCCGAAAAAATCTCTACCCCCAAGTTTTCAGCTTGTTGGGCCAGCCAGCGCACCACGTTGCCCAAACTCACAATGTAGTTGCCATGGTTGTCAAAGCAGGGAGGTAGCAAAGCATCGGGCACGCGCGTGGCTCCGGTTTCGCTTAGCAACAAAAAAGTGTCTTGCGTAACGGGCTGATTCAGCGGTGCGCCCTGGGCCTTCCAGTCGGGCAGCAGTTCGGTCAGGGCGATAGGGTCCATGATGGCGCCCGACAAAATATGTGCGCCAGGCTCTGAACCTTTTTCCAGCACCACCACCGAAATTTCTTGCTGGCGAAGGACGGCCAGCTGCTTGATGCGTATGGCTGCAGCCAGCCCCGCCGGACCTGCCCCCACAATAACCAGGTCGTAGTCCATGCTTTCTCGTGAGCCAAATGTGGCCAGTAGGTCCTGTGGAGTCATGGTGCGAAGTGGTGGGAACTAGATAAAGATTGGAATGGGTCAATTATGAAAGGTTTGATTCATTAAAATCAGCTCAGCTCAATCATGGGCCCTTTACGGGTCCCTTCCGCGCTCTTTATGGACCCTTTAGGAGACTCCCTTGAACAAAATTTACCCCAGCGCTTCCAAAGCACTTGAAGGCGTGATTCAAAGCAACCAACTGATTGCCGTGGGCGGCTTTGGTTTGTGCGGCATCCCTGAAGCCCTTATTGAAGCGGTGCGCGACTCGGGCGTTCAAAACCTCACGGCCATTTCCAACAACGCGGGCGTGGACGACTTTGGTTTGGGCAAGTTGCTCCAAACCCGCCAAATTAAAAAAATGATTTCCAGTTATGTGGGCGAAAACAAAGAGTTTGAGCGCCAGTACCTGGCCGGTGAGCTGGCACTTGAATTCACCCCCCAAGGCACCTTGGCCGAAAAATTGCGCGCTGGTGGTGCGGGCATACCCGCTTTTTTCACCAAAACCGGAGTGGGCACTATGGTGGCAGAAGGCAAAGAGTTGCGAGAATTTGATGGCGAAACCTACGTGATGGAGCGCGCCTTATTGCCCGATGTGGCTTTGGTTAAAGCTCATGTGGCCGACAAATCGGGCAACTTGCGTTTCCGCTTAACTGCCCGCAACTTCAACCCCGTAGCGGCTATGGCTGGCAAAATTTGCGTGGTGGAGGTTGAAGAAATTGTGGAAGTGGGTGAACTGGTCCCAGATGATGTGCACCTGCCCGGCATTTACGTTCACCGAATCGTGCTCAACACCAGCCCTGAGAAGCGCATTGAAAAGCGCACCATCACCGAAAAAGGAGGCATCTGACCATGTCTTGGAACCATGAACAAATGGCGGCCCGCGCCGCACAAGAGCTTGAAGACGGCTTTTACGTCAACTTAGGCATTGGCATTCCCACCTTGGTGGCTAATTTTGTGCCCGCCGATAAAGAAGTTTGGCTGCAAAGCGAAAACGGCATGATGGGCATTGGACCGTTTCCGGTGGATGAAGAGGTTGACGCAGACCTCATCAACGCCGGCAAGCAAACGGTGACCACCATCAAAGGCACGTCTATTTTTGGCAGCGAACAGTCTTTTGCCATGATCCGTGGCGGCAAAATCAATTTGTCCATTTTGGGTGCCATGCAAGTCAGCGGCAAAGGCGATTTGGCCAACTGGATGATCCCCGGAAAAATGGTCAAAGGCATGGGCGGCGCTATGGATTTGGTAGCTGGCGTGCGCCGTGTCATCGTGCTGATGGAGCACGTGGCCCGCAAAAAAGACGGCACCGAAGACCTCAAAATCATCCCCGAATGCACCTTGCCCTTGACCGGCGTGGCAGTGGTGGACCGCATCATCACCGACCTGGGTGTGATGGATGTGACCCCCGAAGGCCTAAAGCTGGTGGAGCTTGCCCCAGGCGTGAGCCGTGAGCAGATTCAGGCTAAAACGGGTGTGCCGTTGGTTTGA
>CAMAXR010000084.1 GCA_945862195.1 Hylemonella gracilis | reverse complement strand
GCCACGTCGCGGGCAAAGTAGGTCAGCACGCCGTCGGCTCCAGCGCGCTTGAAGGCCAGCAAACTTTCCATCATCACCGCGTCGTGGTCGAGCCAGCTGTTTTGCGCAGCAGCTTTGAGCATGGCGTACTCGCCTGACACTTGGTAGGCAAAGGTGGGTACGCGGAACTCGGCTTTCACGCGCTGCACGATGTCAAGGTATGGCATGCCCGGTTTGACCATGACCATGTCTGCCCCCTCGGCAATGTCCATGGCCACTTCGCGCAGGGCTTCGTCGGTGTTGCCCGGGTCCATTTGGTACACCTTTTTATTGCTTTTGCCCAGTTGGCCTGAAGAGCCCACCGCGTCTCTAAACGGCCCGTAAAACGCGCTGGCGTATTTGGCGCTGTAGGCCATGATGCGGGCGTGAATGTGGAGGCTGGCCTCAAGCATGGCCCGAATAGAGCCGATGCGCCCGTCCATCATGTCGCTGGGCGCCACAATGTCCACGCCTGCCTCAGCTTGCACCACCGCTTGTTGGGTCAGCAGCTCTAAGGTTTCGTCATTGAGCACATAGCCCGTGGCGTCAATCAAGCCGTCCTGACCATGACTGGTGTAGGGGTCTAGGGCCACATCGGTCATCACTCCCAATTGCGGAAACCGCGCCTTAAGCTCGCGCACCACGCGCGGCACCAAGCCCTCGGGGTTGATGGCTTCGGTGCCATCGGGTGTTTTCAGGGACGAGTCAATCACCGGAAACAACGCCATCACCGGAATGCCCAGTTTGACGCAGTCCTCGGCTACTGGCAGCAGCAGGTCCAGGCTCAGGCGCTCCACGCCCGGCATGGAAGCCACAGCTTGCTGTTGGCGCGTGCCTTCGAGCACAAAAACGGGGTAGATCAAGTCGTTCACGCTCACGGCGTGCTCGCGAACCAAGTTGCGCGTGAAATCGTCGCGCCGGAGTCGACGCGGACGGCCATGAGGGTAGGGTGCAAAGGGTGTCATGACGCAAATTCTGCCCGAAAAAGACGCGCCAGCGAATCTGGGCGCTACGTCATGGCGTAGGTCATGGTGTTACGTGTGCAACTCATGCACCACGACAGTGCGGTGCAACAGGTGTGCGCGTAAGTTGTCTGTCAGGTGAACTTAGGCTTGTGGTGCCGCATGGGCTTTGTTACATTTTCCGCGGGCACATGCCCCCCGCTTTTCCTCCCTGAGCGGGGCCTTGATGTGTGACAGCATAAAAGGCTTGACACCCCGGCCATGTGCCGGGGTTTTTTTTGGACAATCGCCTCGTTCACAATCCGTCCATTCACAGGAGAGCACCGCATGCTTTGGGTCAAGTCGCTTCATATTGTGTTGGTGGCCAGTTGGTTCGCGGGCTTGTTTTACCTGCCGCGCATTTATGTGAATTTGGCACAGGTGTCGCCAGACTCGCAGGCGGAATACGCGAGGCTTTTGCTGATGGCGCAAAAGTTGTTGCGTTTCACGGGCATTTTGGCCGGGCCTGCGGTGTTGCTGGGGGTGTGGCTTTGGCTGGGCTACGGCATTGGCTTGACGGGCCCGGGCAACGGTTGGATGCACGCCAAGCTGTTGGTGGTACTGGCCGCCGTGGTGTACCAACATATATGCGCCCGTATGCTGCGCCGCTTTGAGCAGGGTCTTAACCAGCGCAGCCATGTGTGGTTCCGCTGGTTCAACGAGCTTCCTGTGGTGCTGATGTTGCTGGCGGTGGTGCTGGTGGTGGTCAAGCCGTTTTGAGTTGGTGTGAGAGGCTGAGTCTTGACTAAAGCTGCAGACTTACACAAATCTTCAGCCTGGCCTTTGGCGCTGGCTTATGCCGGACTGATTGTTTACGCCAGCTTGTTTCCATTTGCCGATTGGCGCAATTTAGGTGCTGCACCCTGGGAGTTTTGGTGGGCGCCCTTGCCCCGTTACTGGACGCGCTTTGACTTGTGGATCAATGTCTGGGGCTATGCGCCCTTGGGCCTGTTTTTGGCGGTGGGCGCCTGCCGAACGGGCCAAGCCCGGTGGGCGGCTGCTTTGGCCGCGGGGTTGTGCGCGGTGTTGTCGCTCACCCTAGAAACTTTGCAGGTGTATTTGCCCGCGCGCGTGCCCTCTAACTTAGATGTTTTGCTGAACTTTTTGGGAGGCGTGTTAGGTGCGGGGGTGGCTTTGATGCTGCACCAGTTGGGCGCGTTAGAGCGATGGAGCCATTTGCGCGCGCGCTGGTTTGTGCCCGAGTCGCGAGGCGGTTTGGTGTTGTTGGCGCTCTGGCCAGCCGCACTGTTGTACCCCTTGGCTCTGCCTTTTGGTCTGGGGCGGGTGGTGGAGCAAGTGGAGGCGTGCTTGGTGGAGCTGCTGGAGGACACACCGTTTTTGGCTCTATTGCCCATCCGAGAAACCGAACTGCAGCCCCTGCTGCCATCCGCCTTGGTGGCCTGCGTGATGTTGTCTGCTTTGGCCCCGAGCCTGCTGGGCTTTTGCATCACCCGCAAACGCATACAACGCTTTGCTGTGATGGGCGCTGTGTTGATTGCGGGTGTGGTGGCTTCTTGCCTGTCCAGCGCCTGGAGTTTGGGGTGGCCTTATTTGTGGGCTTGGTGGGACCTGCCTGCGGGTGTGGGCGTGGTGCTGAGCCTGTTGCTGGCCGGGGCCTTTTTAAATGCATCCGCCCGTGTCTGCGCAGGGGGCCTGTGTGTGGTCGTGGTGGTGAGCCTGAGCTTGATCAACCAGGCCGCTTCTTCGGTGTACTTTGAACAAACCTTGCAACATTGGGATTTGGGCAGCGGCGCTCGGTTTTATGGCGTGCTGGAGTGGCTGGGGTGGTGCTGGCCCTATGCGGTCCTGGTTTATGCGGTGTCGTACATGTTGCTGCCCAATAAATCAGGGTCCAGTTAGATACCTTTATCTACCGTTATAAACAGACATCCCAACGATGAGACGCCCATGACTACCCAACCTCAACCTGCAACCGAAGTGACTCAAGCCCAGGCTTCTCAACCAGAGTTGCCTGCTCCCTATTACAAGCGGCATGTGTTTTTTTGCCTGAACGAGCGCAAAAATGGTGAGGCTTCGTGTGCCCAACACCAAGCGCAAGAGGCGTTTGACCATTGCAAATCCCAAGTCAAGGCGGCGGGTTTGTCGGGGCCAGGGCGGGTACGCGTTAACAAAGCCGGTTGCTTAGATCGCTGCGCGGGTGGGCCCCTATTGGTGGTGTACCCCGAGGGGGTTTGGTACTCCTATGTGGACACTTCGGACATCGACGAAATTGTGGCTTCCCACTTGCAAAATGGTCAGGTGGTGCAGCGCTTGCTGACCCCCTCAGACTTAGGACGTTAGACCTGCAACCCACGTCATTTACAAGGTCTCAGATGAACGCCAATACGCAAAAACTATGGATCCAAGGCCCCGCGGGTCGAATTGAAGTCTTGGTGGATGCGCCGGCACCAGATGCTGCAGAGCCAGGCTTGGCGGCAAAAGGTGTGGCCGTGATTGCGCACCCCCACCCTTTGTTTGGCGGCACTATGGACAACAAGGTGGTTCAGACGCTGGCCAGGGCCTTTGTGTCTAAGGGGTGGACCTCGGTTCGCTTCAACTTCAGGGGGGTGGGTGACACCGAGGGGGTACACGATCACGGCGTAGGCGAGGCGCAAGACTTTTTGGCGGTGGTTCAGCACTTGGCGCCTGTTGGCCCGTTGGCCTTGGCCGGGTTTTCTTTTGGAGCCTTTGTGGCCACCAAAGCGCTGGATGTATTGTTGCAGCAGCGCCAACTGGGACAGTTTGGCCCGCTGATTTTGGTGGGGACTGCAGCCAGCCGTTTTGAGGTGTCGCAGATTCCCGCAGACCTGCACGAGCGCACCTTGGTGGTTCATGGCGAGCTCGATGACACCGTGCCGCTGTCTGACGTGATGAACTGGGCGCGCCCTCAGGTCTTGCCGGTGACGGTGGTGCCCGGGGGATCACATTTTTTCCATGGCCAACTGCCCTTGCTTAAAAGCTTGGTGGTGCGGCATCTGAGCCAAGGCGTCTCATGAGCGCTACCGCCATGTCTTCGGTTGCGGCTTGGCTTGCCAGTTGTGGTTTATGGGCAACATTAGCCATGTTGGGGCACCCTATGTCTGCGGCAGCGCAAAGCCAAAATACCGTTTTGGGTCAAGGCATGCCGCAGCCGCCCGAAATTGCAGCAAGGGCCTATGTGTTGATCGATGTCACGGCAGGCCATCAGGTGCTTGCTCAAAAGGACGCGGACAGCCCCGTAGAGCCCGCGTCTTTAACCAAGTTGATGACGGCTTACCTGGTGTTTGATGCCTTGCGCGCCCGCAAGCTGGACTTGAACCAGGCCCTGCCGGTCAGCCCAAGGGCTTGGCGCATGCCCGGTTCTCGCATGTTCATTGACCCCAAAATGAAGGTGCCGGTGGAAGACCTGATTAAGGGCATGGTGGTGCAGTCGGGCAACGACGCGACCGTGGTTCTGGCAGAGGGTGTGGGCGGCACGGTGGAGCGTTTTGTGCAGCTGATGAACGAGCAAGCCGCCCGCTTGGGCATGAGGTCCACCAGCTACAAAAACCCCGAAGGCCTCACTGAGGCGGGCCACACCACCACTGCTCGAGATCTGGCAACCTTAAGCGCCCGCTTGATGGCGGACTTTCCCCAGCACATGCACTATTACGCTTTGCGTAAATACCGCTACCCGGGCACCCCTTCTGCCAACGACACCAACCGCAACTTGTTGTTGTTTCGCGACCCCACGGTGGACGGCTTGAAAACTGGGCACACCGAAGCCGCCGGTTTTTGCCTGATTGCCTCATCCAAGCGCGATTACCCCCATTTGGCCTCTGCGCCGCAGAACGGGCCGGGCAGCGGTTCGCGAAGGTTGTTGTCGGTCGTGTTGGGGGCCAGCTCAGAGCAGGCCCGCGCCAACGAGTCGCAAAAGCTGCTGAACTGGGGCTATCTGGCTTATGAGCCCATCAAGCTTTTTGACGCCAATCAGGCGGTCATGTCACCCGTGATTTGGAAGGGAAAGGCATCCACAATTCAGTTGGGTCGACCCGAGCCGATTGTGGTGGCCGTACCTGCCGGCAGCGCCAACCGTTTGAAGTCTGAGGTGCTGCGCCCCAGCCCTTTGGTGGCGCCTGTGGTCAAGGGGCAAGGCGTAGGGGTGTTGAAGGTCTACGTAGGAGAGCAAGTGCTGTCTGAAATCAGCCTTACGGCGCTCGAAGGCGTAGAGCAGGCCGGTATGTTGGCGCGCGCATGGGATGCGGTTAGGCTGTGGATTCAGTAAAACCTGTTCAAAACAGTGCATACCGTTGCGGATCTGTGCAATAGGCGATATACTGATCGGCTTTGCGAAAATCCTGTGTAGGAAACTGATTCCATGCCAACCATCAATCAATTAGTTCGTCAAGGCCGCGAGGTCGAGGTGATCAAGTCTAAAAGCCCGGCCATGCAAAACTGCCCGCAGCGGCGCGGCGTTTGCACCCGCGTCTACACCACCACACCTAAAAAGCCTAACTCGGCTTTGCGTAAGGTGGCCAAGGTTCGTTTAACCAATGGCTTTGAAGTGATTTCTTACATTGGCGGTGAAGGCCACAACCTCCAAGAGCACTCTGTGGTGCTGGTGCGCGGCGGTCGTGTGAAAGACTTGCCCGGTGTTCGTTACCACATCGTGCGTGGCTCCTTGGACTTGCAAGGCGTGAAAGACCGCAAACAGTCACGTTCTAAATACGGCGCCAAGCGTCCTAAGAAGGCTTAAAAGCCCAAGTTTTTGCTGGCTTTGCTGGGCAGGCAAAGTTGGCAAACGGCCTCAAGCACAAAGGGGTTTTGTGTGGGTCGAGTAAGTGGGATCTATTTGAGTTCCCAAGATGTTCGGGGGTAACCCCGGGGCGTCAACTGAAGTTAAGAGGTGAAAAAATGCCACGTCGTCGCGAAGTCCCCAAACGTGAAATCCTTCCGGATCCTAAGTTTGGAAACGTAGAGCTCTCCAAGTTCATGAACGTCATCATGGAGGGCGGAAAAAAAGCCGTTGCAGAGCGCATCATTTATGGCGCCCTAGATGCAGTGGGTCAAAAAACTGGCAAAGACCCCCTCGAAATTTTTACTACAGCCATCAACAACGTCAAACCCATGGTGGAAGTTAAATCTCGCCGTGTGGGCGGTGCCAACTATCAGGTTCCCGTTGAAGTGCGTCCCGTGCGTCGTTTGGCTTTGTCCATGCGTTGGATCAAGGAAGCCGCCCGCAAGCGTGGCGAAAAATCTATGGCCATGCGTTTGGCCAATGAAATGATTGAGGCCACAGAGGGCCGTGGCGGCGCCATGAAGCGTCGTGACGAAGTGCACCGCATGGCTGAAGCCAACAAGGCGTTCTCTCACTTCCGCTTCTGATTGGGTAAGTCGGCTTGGGCCGAGGGTGGTCGGTTTGGTGTCATGGGTCCGTAGTAGGCTTGTACACCTCCCGATAGCCTTAGGCCCTTAGCAGCTGGTGCCGCAAGTTCGGAATCGGGGCAATCAATATCGTTATCAACTTACCTCGTCTACCAAGGATTCAATATGGCTCGCAAGACACCCATCGAGCGTTATCGCAACATCGGCATTTCGGCGCACATTGACGCTGGGAAAACCACCACCACCGAGCGGATTTTGTTTTACACCGGTGTGAACCACAAAATTGGCGAAGTTCACGATGGCGCGGCCACAATGGATTGGATGGAGCAAGAGCAAGAGCGTGGTATTACCATCACCTCTGCGGCTACCACCTGTTTCTGGAAGGGCATGGAGATGGCCTTCCCCGAGCACCGCATCAACATCATTGACACCCCCGGCCACGTGGACTTCACCATTGAGGTGGAGCGTTCCATGCGCGTGTTGGATGGCGCTTGTATGGTGTATTGCGCGGTGGGCGGCGTGCAGCCGCAGTCTGAAACCGTTTGGCGTCAGGCTAACAAGTACCGCGTGCCGCGCTTGGCCTTTGTGAACAAGATGGACCGAACAGGCGCTAACTTTTTCAAGGTGTACGACCAAATGCGTCTGCGCTTGAAGGCCAACCCTATACCGATCGTGATCCCGATCGGCGCTGAAGAAAACTTCAAGGGCGTGATTGACCTGCGCAAAATGAAAGCCATCATCTGGGATGAAGCTTCGCAGGGTATGAAGTTCAACTTCGAAGAAATTCCCGCCGACTTGCTGGAAGAGTCCAAAAAGTGGCGCGAAACCATGATCGAGGCCGCTGCTGAGTCGTCAGAAGAATTGATGAACAAGTACCTTGAAGAAGGCGACCTGACAGAAGAAGAAATCACTGCAGGTTTGCGCACCCGAACCATCGCGGGCGAAATTCAGCCCATGCTGTGCGGCACCGCGTTTAAAAATAAAGGTGTGCAACGCATGTTGGATGCCGTGATTGAGTTGATGCCTTCTCCAGTCGACATTCCGCCCGTGGGAGGCACTGACTCCAATGAGGCGCCAGTGACCCGTAAGGCCGACGATGGCGAGAAGTTTTCTGCTTTGGCGTTCAAGCTGATGACCGACCCCTTTGTGGGCCAGTTGACCTTTGTTCGCGTGTACTCCGGTGTGCTGACCAAGGGCGATACCGTTTACAACCCCATCAAGGGCAAAAAAGAGCGCATCGGCCGTATTGTTCAAATGCACGCCAACAACCGTGAAGAGGTTGAGGAAATTCGTGCGGGCGACATTGCTGCTTGCGTGGGCTTGAAAGACGTGACCACAGGCGAAACCTTGTGCGACCCAGACGCCATAGTCATGCTCGAGCGCATGATTTTCCCTGAGCCTGTGATTGCACAGGCGGTGGAGCCTAAAACCAAGGCCGACCAAGAAAAAATGGGCATTGCCTTGCAGCGTTTGGCGTCAGAAGACCCCTCGTTCCGCGTTAAAACCGATGAAGAGTCCGGCCAAACCATCATTTCCGGCATGGGCGAGCTGCACTTGGAAATTATTGTGGACCGCATGAAGCGCGAGTTCGGCGTGGAAGCCAACGTGGGCAAGCCCCAAGTGGCTTATCGGGAAACCATTCGCAAGAGCGTGGACGAAGCCGAAGGCAAATTTGTACGTCAGTCTGGCGGTAAGGGTCAATATGGCCACGTGGTGTTCAAAATTGAACCCAATGAAGCCGGCAAAGGCTTTGAGTTTGTAGACGCCATCAAGGG
>CAMAXR010000083.1 GCA_945862195.1 Hylemonella gracilis | reverse complement strand
TGTCCCCCGTGGGCAAGCTCATCCCCACCGTGGGGCGCGAGCGCGCCGAAGTGAAAACCTGGGAAGCCTTGGCAGATGGCGTCCTTGACGCTGCTTTGCTGGCCCGCATGGAAACCGTTTGGACTGGGCGCACCAAGAACCAACGCAGCCAAGCCTGGATTGACCGCCAAATCGGCAAAATTGACGCCAGCTTGGTGGCCATGACCCAAGGCTTGGGTGACAAGCTTTTTTGTTCGGGGGGGCATTTCAGCCTGGCCGACATAGCGGTGGGCTGCGCCCTGTCGTATTTAGATTTTCGTTTTCCCAAGCTGGGCTGGCGCAACCGCCACCCCAGCTTGGTGAAGATGCTCGAAAGACTGGAAACCCGCCCCAGCTTTGCCAGCACCGCGCCTCAGTAAGCAGATCAAGCTTTTTTAAACCCCACGTTCAAGGCCTATTGTGATGACCGCCATGTTGTACCCCGAGCTCTTTAAGCAGCTGGAGGCTGTGCGTTGGCACATGGACACCGACGTGCCTTGGGACCGTTTTGACGCCAACTTGCTCAGCGACGAGCAGGCCCAAACCGTCAAAATGAACGCCATCACCGAGTGGGCGGCGCTGCCTGCTACCGAAATGTTTTTGCGCGACAACCGACATGACAGCGATTTTTCGGCCTTCATGTCAATTTGGTTTTTTGAAGAGCAAAAACATGCGCTGGTGCTCATGGAGTACCTGCGCCGTTTTCGCCCCGACCTGGCCCCTACCGAACAAGAACTGCACGATGTGCGCTTTGAGTTCGACCCCGCTCCCGCCCTCGAAACCTTGATGATGCACTTTTGCGGCGAAATCCGCCTCAACCACTGGTACCGCCGAGCCGCTGAGTGGCACACCGAGCCGGTCATCCAGCACATTTACACCACCCTAAGCCAAGACGAGGCGCGCCACGGCGGCTGCTACCTCAAGTACATGCGCCGCGCTATTGCCAACTTTGGCAATGAGGCCAAGTCGGCCTTTACCAAGGTGGGGGTGCTCATGGCCAGCGCGCGCCGCACGGCCCAAGCCCTGCACCCCACCAACTTGCATGTCAATAAAAACCTGTTTCCGCGCGACACCATTCAAAGCCGTCTGCCCGACCCCCAGTGGCTCGAGCGCTGGTTAGATGGTCAAATTAAATTTGATGCGGTGTGGGAAGGGAAAGTGGTTGACCGCATCTTGCACAACCTGAGCCTGCTTATGGATCGCAGCTTTGGCTCGGTGCAAGAGCTCAACCGCTTTCGCAAAGAGTTGACGGCCTTAGCTACACCTGCCGCCTCGGCCAGCACTTAAGCCACTAGCCCCGAAAGCCGCGGTTGCCCGTGGTGAGGGTGAGCATGCGCTCTAGGTTGATTTGCAGCTTTACGTCCCGGTGCGGCACGCTCGCCACAATCCGGTAGTCGCGGTTGGCGGTGTCGCGGACCACGGGCTCTACCGTGGGCATGCCCTCCCGGTTGATCAGCACCGCCACTTTGGGCGTGGTGGTGTTGAGGCCACGGTGCACCACCACCGCCACCTCTTGGGTGTGCAGTTTCACAAACGAGCCCGGTGAATAAATGCCTATGGCCTTGATCAGGGCGGCGCCCGCTTCATCCACTTGCTTGTGTTCATCAAAATAGCTCGCTTGCATGGCCGCTGCGGGTGACATGGGCAAGCGCGACGCGCGGGGCGATAAACGGGCCGAATAAATATCGGCCCGCTGAATCAAGCGGGCCATGCGCTGGGCCGGGGTGCGGTCGGTCATAGGCCCAGGCGGCACGTCATGGTGCAGCTGCACGGCATCCAACCACACCGCATCGGTCACCCCTGCAGCTTTAAGCAGGTCCACCGCTCGGGCGGCATGGTGGGCAACCGCTTCTTTTTGGTTGGGTTCTAAGGGGGGGATTTGTGCGGCCAACTGGTCTTGCAGCTCCGTCATGCCAATATTCATGGTCAAAGCGGCCAGTCCAATTTGGCGTTGCTCTTCTTCGTGCCAGTTCAACACCTCGCGCGCGGCCAACACACACATCACACTCACCAGCATGGCGTGGGTGGCGCTGTACAGCTTGATTTCGCTGGCCGAGAGGTGAAACAATGCAAACAAGCAGCTGTCGGGCGTGCTGGCTGAAAGGCGCATCAAACGCCGGTTGAGGAACTGCAGCTTGGCCAAAAACCGGGGCGACTCGACATCTCGCAGCACCGCATTGGCTTGCACCTGCAGGTCCAGCCAGTCGGGTGGACCGGTGTCGTCGGGCTCATCTTCGGGGGGGTTGAGCGGCAGCACTTTTGCGATACGGGTATTGGCTATTTCGCCAATAGCCGAACCGCGGTGCACCATGTGGATGAGCTTGCCAATAAAAGCCTTGTTGTGCAGCTCGGACTCCTCTTCGTCCACAAAAAAGGCAACGCCGCGTTGCTCCCACTCGTGCAGTTCGTCGCGCCTTTGAAATACATAGCCTTGTTTGGCCAGCAGCTGGCCTTTTTCATCGCGCAAAGGATAGGCCAGTGGCTTTCCGATGGGGATGGACTCAATGGTCACAGAAACTAATCGCATCGATGCGCATTATGCCCACTGGTCGGACAAACGGACACTCAAGAAGGCCCTGCTACGATGCTGCGATGAGCTTTCAAGCCCCGTCTTATGCATCTTTGCCGCTGTTTTTAAACAAGCTGTGCCCCAGAGCCCAGTTGGCCGAACGTTTGGCCCAGCTGCCTCGGCCTTTGGTCATGACCAATGGCGTGTTTGACGTGGTACACAAGGGCCACGCCGTTTACTTGGCTCAAGCCCGGGCCCTAGGAGCCAGTTTGTTGGTGGCTTTGAACACCGACGCCTCAGCCAAGCGCCTGGGCAAGGGCCCCGAGCGCCCCTTAAACCACCAAGACGACCGCGCTGCGCTGCTGGCCTCCATGACCGCGGTGGATATGGTGACGTGGTTTGAGGAAGACACCCCCGAAGCCCTAATTGCCCAAATTCGCCCCGATTGGTTGGTCAAGGGCGGCGATTACGACATGAGCACGCTGCCCGAAACCGCCTTGGTGCAAAGCTGGGGCGGCCAAGCCTGTGCCCTGCCGTTTGTAAGCGGCTACTCCACCACCGCCTTGGTGCAAAAAATCAGGCAGCAGCGCTGAGCGACCCAAACACCGTCAGCCAAAGCGCTTTCACAGCCGCCTGTTCGGGGCCTGCGGCTTGGGCCTCCAGCTGCGTGGGCGCCTCATTCAAGCGGGCATGGTGCTGCAAACGCCGCAGCTCGCGATAGGCATCGGCCGCAGCGCTGCCCACGCCTTGGGGCAGTAGCCCCAGCTTTTGGGCCAACTGCAGCAGGGCAATATTGCCCATATTGGCCGTGAGCTCGGGGTGCCTGCACGACTGCGACAACACCAAAAACTGCACCGCAAACTCCACATCCACCATACCGCCGGGGCTGTGCTTCACGTCAAACAAGCCTGCTCTAACGGGGTGAGCCGCGCGCACCCGCTCGCGCATGGCCATGATTTCTTGGCGCAGGGCGGGCGTGGGCCGCTCGGTGGCAATCACCTCATGGCGCACGCGCTCAAAGCGCGCGCGCAAATCGGCACTGCCCAACACGCAGCGAGCGCGCGTCATGGCTTGGTGTTCCCACGTCCAAGCGGTGTTGCTGCCGCGCTGGAGCTGGTAGGCGGCAAAGGCTTCAAACCGTGTGACCAGCAAACCGGCGTTGCCGTTGGGGCGCAAGGCGGTGTCAATTTCATACACATCGCCTTCACCGGTTTTCACGGTCAGCCAGTTGATGAGTTTGCGCACCACTTGGCCATAGACCTCGCTGGCCCGCTCGTCCTCGTCGTCAAACACAAACACCAAATCCAGGTCGCTGCCGTAGCCCAGCTCTTTGCCGCCCAACTTGCCGTAGGCCAAGATGGCCAGTTGCGGCTCGGGGCGGTGGCGGGTTTTCAGGCGGCTCCAGCACCAGCGCAGCGTGATGCCCAGCATGCAGTCGGCCAGGGCACTGAGCTCGTCGGCCACTTGCTCCACCGTCATCACGCCTTCCACGTCACGCGTCAGGGTGCGAAACACCTCGGCGTGTTGGGCCCGCCGCAGCAGGTTCAGCAGTGATTCTTCGTCGTCGTCTCCCGCGGCTTGCAAGGCTTTAAGGCGGGCTTCCAGGTTGGACTCTAGGGCGCGGGTGTCCAAGCGCTCGCGCAGCAGGTCCGGGTGGGCCAGCTCGTCCATCACGCCCGGGTGCAGCATCAGGTAGCGCGCGGGCCACCGCGCCGCGCCCAGCAGTTTGAGCAAGCGTTCATGCACGGCGGGCCGCTCCAGCAGCAGCGCCAAATAGCTGTCGCGCCGCAACAGGGTTTCGAGCCAGTCGGCCAACTTCAGGGCGGCGTCGAGCTCGGCGCGGCCTTCTTGCAGCCATTGGGCTGTGCGTGCGCCCAACTTAAACAAGCGCTCTTTAGAGACTTCTCGCAAAACTTGCACCCGCGGCAGCTGGTTCCAAAGCGCCAAGCGCGCTACAAAGGCTTGGGGTACCGCAGGCAGCACTGGGCAGTCGCTGGAAGGGGAGTGGGTGTTGGGGGCGACCTTGGTGATGAGGTCGGTGGTGGGCTCAGTGCCTCGCTCAGTGCCTCGGTTTGGGGTATCGCCACCAAGCAGCTGGTCAAACTCCATGGCCACGAAGTCGCGGTGGGTGTCGAGCGCCTTCATAAACCCGGGCACATCATCAAAGCCCAGGCTCTGGGCGATCCACAGCAGGTCTTCGCCTTGGGCGGGCAACACGTGGGTTTGCTGGTCGTCCAAATACTGAATGCGGTGCTCCACCTGCCTTAAAAACACATACGCGGCTTGCAGCGCCGCCGAGGTGCTGGCCGACATGAGGTGCGCGTTCACCAGTCGGCGCAAGGCGTCCAGGGTGGGGCGGGTGCGCAGCTCGGGAAACTGCCCGCCGCGCACCACTTGCAGCAGCTGCACGGTGAACTCAATTTCGCGGATGCCGCCTCGCCCCAACTTGATGTCTTGTTGGCGCTCGGGGCGGCCCGCGCTGCGGCTTAGGGTGTGCTCTCTGATTTGGCGGTGCAGCACACGCAGGGCCTCGAACACGCTGTAGTCCAAATAACGCCTGAACACAAAGGGCAGCACCATGCTGCGCAGGGCAGGGGCCGCAGCCACGGTTCCTGCCACCACGCGGCTTTTAAGCCAGGCAAAGCGCTCCCACTCGCGGCCCTGCGACACAAAATAGGTTTCCAGTGCGCTCAGCGACACCGCGGGTGGGCCGGAATTGCCATTGGGCCGCAGCGCCAAATCCATGCGAAACACCAGACCGTGTTCTGTGGGCTCGCCCACCAGCTGGTGGACAGAGCGCACTACTTTGGCAAAGTACTCTTGGTTGGAAATCTGTCCCCGCCCATCCGGCCTGCCGGTGGTCTGGCCGTCTTGGTCGTACACATAAATCAGGTCGATGTCGCTCGACACATTCAGTTCGCGCGCGCCCAGCTTGCCCATACCCACCACCCAAAAAGCGCAACGCTGCGCGGGGCCCGCCAAACTCTGCGCCAGCGGTCGGTTTTGCGGAATGCCGTGTTCGGCGTCAAGTTGATCCAAGCTGGCTTGTAAGGCGTGTTGCAGGGCAAATTCGGCCAAGGTGGTCATGCAAGACATCACCGAAGCCAAGGGCGCCTTATCGTCGCAATCTAAGGTCAGCAGGCGCTCCAACACCAGCTGGCGGGTGATGCGCAGTGCATCGGCCAAGGGATGCTGGGCCCGCAGGCTTTGAAACAAGGTTTCAATAGATGCCCGGTCCGGCGATCCAGGGGGCAGATACGACACATATGACGCATAACGCCTGCGCACGCGGCGCGCAAAATGCGAGTGATCAGACCAAAGCTGGCGGGTCATAATCTGTGGGGCAGTTTCCCGGTCGTCTGTGCTTGGCATCTTTGTTTAAAACTTCACTTCAACGCCTGATTTCTCTCACACATGGCCTGTTGTGGGTGGCGGGCGTGCTTTGGGTGGTGCTGGCTGCCGGGTGGGGTGTGCTCACATGGGTGATTGTGCCGCGAATCGATGAATTTCGGCCTTGGATGGAGCAACAAGCTTCGCTGCGCACGGGGCTTACGGTGCGTATCGGCCAACTCGAAGCGCGCTCAGGCGGCTTGGTGCCTTCTTTTGAGCTCAAGAACATCAGTTTTTCAGACTCTCAAGGACAAGAGGCTCTGGTGTTGCCTCGCGTGTGGGTGGCCATTTCGCCCACCTCGCTGTGGCGCTTGGGGCTGGACCAAATCTATATAGAAAGCCCCTCGCTTGACATCCGCCGCGATACCCAAGGCCATGTGTGGGTGGCCGGTGTGGATGTGTCGGGTTTGACCCCAGACGAAGGGCAGGCGGCGGATTGGGTGTTTTCTCAGACCGAGTGGGTCGTGCGCGGGGGTGCCTTGCGCTGGACCGATGAATTCCGCCAGCGCCCCACACTGGAGCTGCAACAGGTGGAGGCGGTGCTGCGCAACTCCGGCCGCAGCCACCAGTTTCGGCTGGATGCCACCCCACCCAAAGCCTCGGCCGAGCGTTTTAGCCTTCGGGGCAGCTTTAAAGAACCCCTGCTGAGTCTGCACTCTGGCCAATGGCGGCAGTGGGACGGGCAGGTGTTTGCCCAGTTCAACCGATTGGCCTTGGCGACCTTGCCTTGGGAGGAGTGGAGTTGGAAAGAACCCACCTCGCAAGAACCATCCTTTCAGCCCCGGGCCAGCGGAGACGCCGCGGTGCGCTTGTGGGCCGACGTCAAGCGCGGCAGGGTGAGCGAGCTGACGGTGGACACCTTGCTGCAACAAGCCCAGTTTCAAAGCAGCGCCAGCGCCGAGCCTCTAAAGGTGAACCATCTCAGCGGCCGCTGGGGCGCGCTTTGGAAGGCCGACCAGCAAGAATGGTGGACGCAAGACCTGCAATGGACCTTGGCCGATGGCCTGCATTGGCCCGGCGGCAATGTGCGCTTGCGCCATGCCCAAGCTTCTCAGCAGTGGGAGGTTCAGGCCGATCAACTCGACTTGCAAGCCATGACCCGTGTGGCGCTGCGTTTGCCCCTGCCCAAGCAGGTGCAACAACAGCTGGCCTCTCTGGAGCCCAAGGGGCAGGTGGAGAAGCTTCAAGCGCAATGGACGGGTACGGGTGCAGGTGCCGCAACGGGTGATGTGCTTGCCAGCTTGCGCGCCAGCGGACGTGTGCGCGGCCTGGAGCTTCTGGCGCAAGAGCACCCCAATCCCGCGCCCCAAAACACTATGGGCCGACCAGGCGTGCGCGGGCTCAACGCCGACTTTGAATTCCAGCCCGAGGGCGGCAAAGCGCAAGTTTCTATTCAGTCCGGCCGCATGGAGTGGCCGGGCTTGTTTGAAGACCCTGCTATCGCGGTGGGGCAACTCAGCACCGATATCAGTTGGCAGGTCAACCGGAACAGTCCTTTTTCAGCGGCCATGCCGCAGGTCAAGCTGCAGTTGCCCAACCTGAAGTTCAGCAATGATGACACTCAAGGCGAGGCACAAATCAAGTGGCAAACCTCAGAGGCGCCTCGGGCGGCGCAGTTGCTGGCTCAAAAAGAATGGGACTTTGGTCTGCTCGATTTGCAGGGCAGTCTGGCGCGCGCCAATGTGGCCAAAGTGCACAAATACCTGCCGTTGGATGTGTCCAAGGACGTGCGCGACTATCTGCGAGATGCGCTGGTGCAGGGCAAAGGCAGCCAAGTCAAGTTCAAAACCCGTGGGGATTTGAATGTGTTTCCATTTACCTCCGCAGAGCAGGGCGAATTTCGGATTTCAGGCACCTTTAAAGAGGGTGTGTATCTCACCGCGCCCCGCAGTGTGAAGCTGCAAGGCAGCACGCCTTTGCCCCTGCCACAGCTCACGCAAGTGCAGGGTGAGCTGCTGATCGATCGCAACAGCCTGAGCGTGAAAGACCTGAGCGCGCGCATGCCTGGCCCGCAAGGCCTGCGCCTGCAAAAAGCCAGCTTGCGCATTGAGGATTTTCTGCGCGACCCTACCCTGCAAGTGGGCCTGGAAACCAAAGGGCCGCTGCAAGATGTGCTCACCTTGGCGCGTGGTTTTGGCGGCACCCAAACCAACGCCCATAACAACGCCCACACCAACGTTTTCAGCAGCTTGTTGGCGCAAACCACGGCCACCGGGCTGGCCGATGTACAGCTCAAGCTCAAGTTGCCCTTAAATGATCTGAATTTGATGACCTTGCAAGGCAAAGCCACCTTCCAGGGCAACGACATCCAGGCGCCCGATGTGCCCA
>CAMAXR010000082.1 GCA_945862195.1 Hylemonella gracilis | reverse complement strand
CGGGTGGACCCCAGAACCATCTCTGCCGAAAAACTGCATGAATTTGTGGGCTCTATTGGCGTGCCGGTGTTAGGTTACCTCAGAGACACGCAAAACTACATCCATCTGGCAGCCCGGGGACTGACCCTGTTTGATGTGGCGCCTGGCCGTGTACAAAAAGACTTGGCGCAGTGGCAGGCCATTTGTCAGTGGCTGGACGCCTGAGCCCCAAAACCCAGTTGCCGCCAAGCCTCGTACACCGTTACCGCTACGGCGTTAGATAAATTGAGGCTGCGTTGGTCCGGGCGCATGGGCAGTCGCACGAGTTGTGTCGGCTCAAATTGAGCCCGAAGTTCGGGCGCTAAGCCCCGGGTTTCGGAGCCAAACACCAACCAGTCACCTGCTGCAAAGGTCACATCAAACACATTGGATTGCCCTTTGGTGGTCATCGCAAACATGCGGGCAGGATCGGGTTGGCTTTGCTCTAAAAAGGCCAGCCAATTGGGGTAGCGAGATACCTCCGCGTATTCGTGATAGTCCAAGCCCGCCCGGCGCATGTAGCGGTCTTCCATGGAAAATCCTAAGGGCTCCACCAAATGCAAGGTGCAGCCTGTGTTGGCGGCCAGCCGAATCACGTTGCCTGTGTTGGGCGGAATTTCGGGCTCTACCAATACGATGTGAAACATGCGGGTTTAAGGTTTAAAAGTCAGGCTCTGGGGTACGGGCCAGCACCAACCCCGTCACATGCTCGGCCCCGGCAATTCGCAGGGCATGAGCGGCCGCATTTAAGGATGCGCCGCTGGTCATCACATCGTCCACCAGCACCACTCTTTTTTGGTGCACATCACTCAGCCGCTGCGGGTTCACAGCAAAGGCATGCCGCACATTGTGAAGGCGCTCGGATCGGCTAAGGCTGCTTTGGGGTGGCGTGTCCAACACCCGTTGCAGCACATCCGCCTTGAGTTTCAGGCCAGGTTCCTGCGAGGTCTTGAGACGTTTGGCCAATACGAGCGCTTGGTTAAAACCACGTTGCTTCAGGCGGGCGGTGGAAAGCGGCATGGGCAGGAGCAGGTCGGCTTGGTCCAGGGCGGGCTGGGCCCAAGGGGCGGCGAGCATCAGTTGGGCAAACGATGCAGCCAGCCCGGTGGATTGCTTGAATTTAAAGCGGGTGATCAGGTCTGCCCAAGGGTAGGCATAGTCCACCGCAGCCACGCATGCGTCCATTGCCCAACTTGGTGAGCCCCTGAGCGATTTGTTAGAAAGAGAAAGGGCGCAAACTTTGCAATATGTCTTTGCTTGTGCCTGTGAATCGTCCAAAGCCAAGGCGCAAGCACTGCAACGCACCTGAGGCTGTGCAAACCGTGTCACGCAGGAGTCGCACAAGACCTTGCTGGGCCAGGCCCGGCAAATCTCACACTGAGATGGAATTGCCGACAAGCATCGGTCCATCCAAGAGGGACTTTCCCCAAAGGTATTTGCCCCGAAGGAATGGCTAAAAAAATTGAATGAGGATCGGCTTGGAGCCGAGCCGCGGGAGGTGCCGTGCATGGGGTCAATATACTCATTCGGCATGAGCGCGCCGCAACCTCCCACCCTAGACCCGCAAGCCGCCAGGCGATGGGAGTCAAGGCACATCGAATCTTCTCCTTGGTTGCACAACGAGGTTGCGCGCCGCATGGTCGAGCGTTTGCAATGGGTGTTGTTTAAGCCCGAGCGTTGGGTGCATTGGGAGCCCTTGCGCTCAGGCCTTGCTGTCCAAGACATGGTGGCAAAGGCCTACCCCAAGGCATCTTGCTGGGCGAGGGCGGGTCATCCGGCCAGCGCGGCCCACCTGAAACAACTTTGGAGAGCGCCGTGGTGGCAGCCCAAGCGGTGGTTCTCAAGCACTGCTTTGGCTTTTGGCCAACAGCCCCCCCCCGCTTGGGCTCAAATGTTGTGGGCCAATATGAGCTTGCACATGGTGGCAGACCCCGCTGCGCTGATTCGAGATTGGCATTCGGCACTGAGCGAAGACGGATTTTTGATGTTTTCTTGCTTGGGGCCAGACACCTTGCGAGAGTTGCGCCAGCTTTACCAAGACTTGGGATGGCCAGCTCCGGCGCATGAATTTACCGACATGCACGACTGGGGCGACATGTTGGTTCAGGCTGGATTCGCCGAACCTGTCATGGATATGGAGCGCATTGAACTTACCTTTGAAACGCCTGAACGTTTGTTGCAGGAGCTGCGCGAGTTGGGTCGCAATTTGCACATTCAGCGCTTTGAGGGCTTGCGTGGGCGCGGGTGGTTGCGCCAGTTGCATCAAGCCTTGCAAGTCCGTGCGCAACGCGACTCAGGCCTCAAACTGACTTTTGAAATTGTCTATGGGCACGCCTTTAAGCCTAAGCTACGAATCCGCATGTCCCCGCAAACGGAAGTGCCGGTGCAGGAGTTGAAGTCTATGTTGCGTCGCAACAAAACAGCCCCCTCAAAACCCTGATTTGACGTTGGAGCGGATTCCCAAAATATGTGCTCGGCTACAATTCGCGAGGTTTGAACACGGTTCTGCCTCAACCCTTGGGGTGGTGCCTGTCAGTCCAGATACAACACTGAAGTCTTCAACATGATGAAACGTATTTCGAATCCTCTGGCCACCTTGTTTACTTCGGCAGTTTTGGGGGTGGCTTCCACCGCTTGGGCTGCCCCAACTGTGAATGATCTTCCAGGTGGGCCTGGGGTTAATCAGCTGAATTTGGGACTCGCAGTGACCAAAATTGCCCAAGAGCAAGCTTGGTTGCATTGGTTCATGCTCATCATCTGTACTGTGATTTTCTTGGGCGTGTTTGGTGTGATGTTTTATTCCATCTTCAAACACCGCAAGTCCAAAGGCCATAAGCCCGCTAATTTTCATGAGTCCACTGCGGTTGAAATTGCGTGGACGGTGGTGCCTTTCATTATTGTGATTTTGATGGCTCTGCCCGCTACCAAAGTGGTGGTGGCCATGAAAGATACGACCAACGCCGACCTGACTATCAAGGCCACAGGTATGCAGTGGAAATGGGGTTACGACTACATCAAGGGCGAGGGGGAAGGTATTGGGTTTGTATCCACCTTAGACAATGCACATCGTGAAATGTCGCAGTCCGGCAAGCTTGAAGCCACTGACAACTATCTGCTCAAAGTAGACAATCCCTTGGTGGTGCCTGTCGACAAAAAAGTTCGCATCATCACCACTGCCAACGATGTGATTCACGCCTTCATGGTGCCCGCTTTCGGCATCAAGCAAGACGCTATTCCGGGTTTTGTTCGCGATACCTGGTTCCGTGCCGAACAAACCGGTGACTTTTACGGCCAATGTGCAGAATTGTGTGGCAAAGAACACGCCTACATGCCAATTCATGTGAAAGTGCTGTCCGCGGAAGACTATTCCAAGTGGGTGGACGGAGAAATGAAAAAAATGGCCGCAAAAGCCGATGACCCCAACAAGGTATGGGCGCTGGAAGACTTGGCCAAGCGTGGTGAAAAAGTTTATGCCGCCAACTGCGTTGCTTGCCATCAGACCACCGGTAAGGGCGCTGGCCCCATCAAGGCTTTGGATGGGTCCGCTGTAGTTTTGAACGCCGACAAGCTCAAGCAAATTGCCATATTGCTGAATGGGCAGGCCAATGGCGCCATGCCCGCATGGAAGCAGCTGAGCGACACCGATATTGCAGCCGTCATCACTTACACCAAAAACAACTGGTCCAACAAGACGGGCCAATTGGTGCAGCCTGCTGAAATCAAAGCTGCTCGTTGATTTTGATTGTTTTAACGATTTTTGAAATAGTTTTCACAAGGAAACCTGCATGAGTGCCGTACTTCACCCCCACGATCACGCCCATGACGATCACCACGACCATGCCCCCACCGGCTGGCGCCGTTGGATGTATGCCACCAACCACAAAGACATTGGCACGCTTTACTTGTTGTTCAGTTTCACCATGTTGATGTTCGGCGGTGTTTTGGCCTTGGGCATTCGTGCCGAGCTCTTTCAGCCTGGTTTGCAGTTGGTCAACCCCGAGTTGTTCAACCAGCTCACCACCATGCATGGCTTAATCATGGTGTTTGGCGCCATCATGCCGGCGTTTGTGGGCTTTGCGAATTGGATGATTCCGCTGCAAATTGGTGCTTCGGACATGGCCTTTGCCCGTATGAACAACTTCAGCTTCTGGCTGATGATTCCTGCGGGTTTGATGTTGGCCGGCTCTTTCTTTATGCCCGGTGGTGCGCCCGCTGCTGGTTGGACGCTTTACGCCCCCTTGACCCTGCAAATGGGCCCCTCCATGGACGCGGGTATTTTTGCCCTGCACATTTTGGGCGCCTCGTCCATCATGGGTTCTATTAACATCATCGTGACCATTTTGAACATGCGCGCGCCCGGCATGTCGCTCATGAAAATGCCCATGTTCTGCTGGACATGGCTCATCACTGCCTATTTGTTGATTGCTGTGATGCCTGTGTTGGCAGGCGCCATCACCATGACGCTCACAGACCGCCACTTCGGCACTTCCTTCTTTAATCCTGCTGGTGGTGGTGACCCCATCATGTACCAGCACATTTTCTGGTTCTTTGGCCACCCTGAGGTGTACATCATGATATTGCCGGCCTTCGGCATCATCAGCCATATTGTTCCTGCGTTCTCGCGCAAGCCCTTGTTTGGTTACGCTTCTATGGTGTACGCCACTGCCTCTATTGCGATTTTGTCGTTCATTGTGTGGGCGCACCATATGTACGCCACTGGCATGCCTGTGACGGGCCAGTTGTTCTTTATGTACGCCACCATGCTGATTTCGGTGCCCACTGGCGTGAAAATTTTCAACTGGTTGGCCACCATGTGGAAAGGTTCCATGACCTTTGAGACTCCCATGCTGTTTGCAGTGGGCTTTATTTTTGTGTTCACCATGGGCGGCTTTACCGGCCTCATTTTGTCCATGGCACCTATTGATATCCAACTGCAAGACACCTACTACGTGGTGGCGCACTTTCATTACGTGTTGGTGGCGGGCTCGCTTTACGCCATGTTTGCCGGCTTTTATTACTGGGTCCCTAAATGGACCGGTGTGATGTACAGCGAAACCCGCGGCAAGATTCACTTCTGGTGGTCTTTGATTGCCTTTAACGTCACCTTCTTCCCCATGCACTTCTTGGGCTTGGCCGGTATGCCCCGCCGCTACGCAGACTATCCCATGCAGTTTGCCGACTTCAATGCACTGGCCACTGTGGGTGCGTTTGCCTTTGGTTTGGCTCAGGTGTATTTCTTTATCTTTGTGGTTTTGCCATGCATGTTGGGCAAAGGTGAGAAAGCGCCTCAAAAACCTTGGGAAGCTGCTGAAGGTTTGGAGTGGGAAGTGCCTTCTCCCGCACCTTTCCACACCTTTGAGACCCCACCCAAGTTAGACGCTACGGCAACTCGTGTTATCGGCTGATTTGCACGTGACGCCAGAACAAAAAAAATCCAATATGCGACTGGGGCTGATTCTGGCCTCGGTTGCTGTGGTGTTTTTGTTGGGGTTTTTTGCCAAGATGGTGCTGCTGGGACGCTAGACCGTGAACCTGTACCAAGAAAACTTCAAGATGCTCGGTAAGCTTACCTTGGTGGCTGCAGGAATGTTTGCTTTTGGCTATGCCTTGATACCTATGTACAAAGCCATATGCGAATTGACTGGCATTAATATTTTGGCCATTGGCGAGCGCGACAGCACGGGCGTGCGTTCGGTTAACACACAAAACACCCAGGTTGATGTCACCCGCACCATCACAGTAGAGTTTGATGCCAATGCCCGTGGCCCTTGGACTTTCAAGCCCGCCCAGAATTCGGTTCAGGTGCACCCTGGCGAACTCATGACCGTGGTGTACGAATTTGAAAACGTTCAAAACCGCAAAATGTCGGCTCAAGCCATTCCAAGCTATGCACCACGACAAGTGGCTCAGCATTTCAACAAGCTGGAGTGCTTTTGCTTCAACCAATACACCCTTGAGCCTGGCGAAAAAAGAAGCTGGCCAGTGGTGTTTGTGATTGACCCACGGGTTTCTAAAGACGTGTCCACTATCACCCTGTCTTACACCTTTTTTGAAGTGGGCGCCCAAACGCCACCTGCGCCTGTGGCGTTGAATCTAAAAGGTATGGGCGTATGAGAGGTATGTGCCCATGAGCAACCCGGTTCGCTCCAATCCCATTTCCGATCAGCCGCTCAGCCGGCATGTGCCCAAGGGTTCTATATGGCAGACCATTAAAGCGGTGGCTTGGTCGTTTTTGGGTGTTCGTAAAAACAGCGAATTTCAAGCTGATGTGGGCAGGTTAAACCCCTTTCACATCATTGCAGTGGGCCTTGGGGGTTGTTTTTTGTTTGTTTTGTTGTTGATCGGTTTGGTCAACTGGATCGTGGCAGGCTGAAGGCATAGCCACTCAGTTTAAGAATTGGAATCATTGGAGAAATCATGAGCTCAAGCACACACGGCACAACACCGTACTACTTTGTTCCGGAACCATCCCGCCATCCCATGATGGCCTCCATTGGTTTGTTTTTTGTTATTTTGGGTGCGGCGCAGTGGATCAATGGTGAAGACTGGGGACGCTACGCCCTGTTCTTTGGCTTGGTGTGGTGGCTGGTCGTGCTGTATCAGTGGTTCAGCCAAAGCGTGCGTGAAAGCGAAAGCGGTTTGTATGGCCACAAAATCGACCTGTCTTTCCGCTGGAGCATGACGTGGTTTATTTTTTCTGAGGTCATGTTCTTCGGAGCCTTCTTTACGGCACTGTGGTGGGCGCGGGTGCATTCCATACCCGAACTGGGCGCTCTTAAAAATGCTTTGCTGTGGCCAGACTTTAAAGCCGTATGGCCTTCAATGGTGGCAGGTGCCACCACATCTCCAGCCAATATTGTGGAGCCCTTTAGCACCATGGGCCCATGGCCTCTGCCAACCATCAACACCGCGTTGCTGTTGACTTCTGGTGTGACCCTCACAATTGCCCACCATGCCTTGCGCGATGGTCAACGTGCCAAAACTTTGGCCTTCATGTGGCTCACAGTCGCCTTGGGCTTGATTTTCTTGTTTGTTCAGGGCTACGAATACGCCCACGCCTACAACGACTTGAACCTCAAGCTCAATTCAGGCATTTACGGCTCCACGTTCTTCATGCTCACGGGCTTTCACGGTTTTCACGTGTTTGTGGGCATGTTGATGTTGTTCTTCATTACCTTGCGTATTCAAAAGGGCCACTTCACCCCTGACAGTCATTTTGGTTTTGAGGGTGCCGCCTGGTACTGGCACTTTGTGGACGTGGTTTGGCTAGGTCTCTACATCCTTGTGTATTGGATGTAGAAGGGACATTAAAACCTTCAAATCAAAGGCCGCTTACAAGCGGCCTTTTTATTCCCTGCTTTTAGCGTCTAACCTATGCACCAGAAGGAATGCCTGTAGGCTGTATGTAACCAAGTTTCCAAGCAATCAACAAACAGATGAACAACAGCACCGAAAACCCCACCCGAAACGCCAAAGCACGCGCCATGTGGCTGGTTTTGGGTTGACCTTGGCGTCCGTCCTTCATCATGAAAAACAAGGCGGTGCCCAAACTGGCCAAAATGGCCAAAAACGCTAATGCAACAAGATAAGTCATGGATGCATTATCTCTCTCGCCTTCCATGGCGACAGGGCGTGCTGTGGATGGCCACAGCCTTAGGCGTACTCACCACAGCAGCTCTTGGGCAGTGGCAGCTTTCAAGGGCTGCTCAAAAGGAAGCCATAGACGCTCAATGGAAGGCCCAAGCGGCTTTGCCAATTTTGTTCGGGGCAGATGTTGTATCAGCTCAAGGTCAAGCCCATCAGCTGACGGGTCGGCTCGTGCAATTAACGGGCCACTGGTTGGCCGAACACACGGTGTATTTGGACAATCGTCAAATGCAAGGCCGCGCCGGTTTTTATGTACTCACACCCTTACAACTTTCGGGCACTAACGACGTAGTTGTGGTGCAACGGGGTTGGGTGCCTCGCAACTTTGAGCAACGTAAGCAATTGCCCGAAATCAGCACGCCCATGGGCGAATTGACACTGAAGGGTCGACTGGCTGGCCCACCTTCTCGCTTGTATGACCTTGGCGGCACAGAGTCTGGCGCCATACGGCAAAATCTGGATTTGGAATCGTTCAGCTTAGAGCTCAAGACCCAGTCTGTGCAGACTTTCCGACTGATCACTGAAGTTTCGGTGCAGCAAAGCTCTGAAACCGTGGCAGACGGTTTGTTGAGAAACTGGCCTGTCATTAAAAGCGGGGTCGACAAGCACTATGGCTACG
>CAMAXR010000081.1 GCA_945862195.1 Hylemonella gracilis | reverse complement strand
CCGTCTTGGGGGCTAAGTTTGTCCACCTCGGCAATTTGCCAGACCAATCGGTCCAACTCTTGTTGCAGCTGTTGTTGAGAAGATTGCGCTTGCTCCAACTGGCTTACAGCCAAGCGCCATTGTGCCCAAGCCTCTTGCAGCGTATGGGTGTCTATGCGGGCATAGGCGTCTAGCAGGTCGCGCTGGGCCGCCCCAGTGGTGAGGCTTTGCCAAGCATGCTGGCCGTGAATATCTAACAATTGCTGCCCCAGTTCCCGCAATTGCGTGGCGGTGGCGGGGCTGCCGTTGATCCAAGCGCGGCTTTTGCCTTGGGTGTCTAGGGTTCTGCGCAATAGCAGCGTGGTGCCCTGGTCAAAACCTTCTTCAAAACCCGAATCGCGCAGCCAAGCTGTGACTGCGGGCAAGCAGCTGTCAAATTCGGCGCTTACTTCTGTGCGGCTTGCACCTTCTCGGATGCACAGGCTGTCTGCCCGAGCGCCGGTGACCATTTGCAAGGCGTCAATCAATATAGATTTACCGGCGCCGGTTTCGCCGGTCAATACGCTAAAGCCTTCAGCCATCTCGAGTTCAAGTTCGCTGATGATCACAAAATCTCGCAAGACGATGCGCTTGAGGCTCACTTTAGCTGCCCCCTTCGTTCCAGTGCAATTTTTGGCGCAAGGTGTCAAAGTAGGTCCAACCAAGGGGGTGCAAAAATCGTACCTGATGCGCCGACCGGGTCACCACGACGCGGTCTCCATGCAGCAAAGACGTGAGGGATTGCATGTCAAAGTTGGCGCTGGCATCGCGCCCGGAGACCACTTCAATCGTGATTTCTGCGTTCTCATCAATCACGATAGGTCGGTTAGACAAGGTGTGCGGCGCAATAGGAGCCAGCACCCAACCCCGAATAGAGGGGTGCAATATCGGGCCTCCAGCGGATAAAGAATATGCCGTGGAGCCCGTGGGGGTTGCGATGATCAGGCCATCGGCGCGCTGGCTGGCCAAAAACCGGTCGTTGACGGTGATGCGCAGCTCCACCATGCCGGTGGACGTGCCGCGGTGCACCACCACATCGTTCATGGCCAAGGCATCAAACACACATTTACCCTCGCGCAACACTTTGGCTTGCATGATGCTGCGAATGTCTTGTTCAAATTCACCCCGAAGAATGGGGGTGAGCACCGCTTCAAAACTGTTGAAGGGAATGTCGGTCATAAACCCCAAGCGACCGTGGTTGATGCCAATAAGTGGCAAGCCATTGGCAGCCAGTTGGCGGCCTATGCCCAGCATGGTGCCGTCGCCGCCCACTACCAAGCCCAAATCGCATTGGCGCCCAATGTCTGCCACCTCCATTACGGGGTAACCCTTTAAACCTGTGTGGCTGGCTGTTTGGGCATCTAGCACGACCTCGCAGCCTTGCTTGATTAAAAAGTTGGCAATGGCTTCAAGTGCGGGGCCGGAGCTGGATGCAGAGACTGCACCCCCATGACCTGCTGAAGGGTATTTGCCAAATAGCGCAACCTGATGGAATGGGGTCTGCATACGCAAATTACATCATTAAAATGGTTTCATGCTGGACGAACGTGCCAAGTTTTTACTCAAAGCGCTGGTGGAACGCTACATCACCGAAGGGCAACCTGTAGGCTCCCGTACGCTCTCCCGCGCCTCGGGTGTAGAGCTTTCTCCTGCCACCATCCGCAATGTGATGTCGGACCTGGAAGAACTGGGTCTGATAGCAAGCCCCCACACCTCTGCAGGGCGTGTGCCCACCGCCAAGGGCTACCGTTTGTTTGTAGACACCATGCTCACCGCCAAGCGCGAAGCCATCGCCGCCCCAAGCTTGGCGCCAGACCAACCCTTAAGGGTCATCTCTAATGCCGCTCAGTTGTTGTCCAACTTGTCGCATTTTGTGGGAGTAGTAGTGGCCCCACGCCGTGCTTCGGTGTTTCGGCATATTGAGTTTTTGCGCCTTTCTGAGCGGCGCATCTTGGTCATCTTGGTGTCGCCTGAGGGCGATGTGCAAAACCGCGTGCTCTTTACCGAAATGGATTACAGCACTGCGCAACTTATCGAGGCCTCCAATTACTTGAACGCGCATTACATGGGCCTCACCATTGAAAAGGTTCGTGACCGTCTGAAGCACGAAGTTGAAACCCTGCAATCTGAAATTGCCTCTTTAATGCAAGCCGCCGTGAACGCCGGAACCGACGCCATGAGCCAAGCGCAAGATGAAGTGGTGGTTGCGGGAGAGCGCAACTTGCTATCCGTGACCGACTTTTCCAGCGACATGGGCAATTTACGCCGCGCATTTGATTTGTTTGAACAAAAAGCCCAACTCATTCGTCTGCTGGATATTGCCGGTGAGGCCGAGGGGGTGCGCATCTACATTGGGGGCGAGAGCCAAATCGTGCCATACGAAGAGCTTTCGGTCGTCAGCTCACCTTACGAAGTAGATGGCCAAATTGTGGGCACCTTAGGCGTCATTGGCCCAACCCGCATGGCTTACGACCGCATGATTCAAATCGTGGACATCACGTCTAAGCTGGTTGGCTCGGCGCTAAGCCAGTCCAAGTAAGGCTGTCTAAGTAAGAGAGCACCTAGCTGCACATCCGTACAATGCCCCCTTCGATCGGGCCTATAGCTCAGTTGGTTAGAGCAGAGGACTCATAATCCTTTGGTCCCTGGTTCGAGTCCAGGTGGGCCCACCAAAATGGAAAAGCCACTGATTTCGGTCAGTGGCTTTTTTCACTTACTGCACCAACTTCTTAGCGCTCACTTGTTAAAGGTTTGACCTCCGAGCTTGTCAAGTCGTCGTAATACACAAGGGTGCGTTTCATGTACCACTCAAAGAACGACTAGTAACACTGTGGCTCGTACTTGGGCGGGCCCGATTCGGGTCGGCAGCTAGGCAGACATTCCGCAACGGCCTCTAAGTCGGTGTTGATAAACCAAACAAAGGAATAGCGGTCGTTGTCTTGCACAAAGTCCACCTTGGGATATTTGGCCATTCGCAGATAGCAGTAGGGGTCGGTGAACGAGGGCTTGAAGAAACCAGGCTTTAAGTCGAGCGCTTGCTCCCATACGGGCAGTAATGAAAGCCCTAGGCTTTTGATCGCCTGCATGTAATTTGACACGGAGTCACGAAAGCCAGGCAAAGTGGCTTACGAGGGCCATGGCGTTTGCCCATAAAACTGTGTCCCTTTTTGCGCCTCGGCATGTTCCTTGGGAAAGTCGGTTGCCACAACAAAGCACCCCACGCTATCCATTTTGGTGTGTGCGAGGTAGTGCGAGTGCGTGAGGATGGTGGCCTTGGATGGGATAAAGCCCTTATGATCACGCATGACTCGCGCAGCCATTTTCTGATCGACTGTGAGACCGTTGTGGAATCGGCGCGACTGACGCTCCATGTCACCAATCAGCGCTTTGTCAACGCCGTGGTTGACGACGCAGAGGACCCAAGGTTTTTGCAGGCCTCACACCAAGCGGTGGCAATATTTTCTACCGCACCAGCCTCGCCACGCATCAGCGGTCCTAGGTCAATGACAGGAAGCGGGCGATGGTCATTGTTCGTGATGCGAGCGTCGTTGGTCTGCGCATCCTCCATACTTTTAATTTTTTCAATATGTCCCATCTCAGCACTTCATAGATGTTTCCTTTAATGTGGTGCACAGGCCTTGTCGTTTGAGTCTCAAGGAAACTGTGGTGGCGGAATTCTGCGGGCAGAGGCTTGTTCATAGCTAGATGCGATACGCAGGGCAACATCCTCCCGGCCAGGTTCAGTTCGGAAGACCAACGAAAAGGGCAAGCCTGGGGAGGGCAAAGTCGTTGGTTTGTCGTTGGCCGAAAACTGATAGCTTTTGCAATTTGGGGAAAGTATGAACTTGGCGTCGTAGGCCACGTCTACGTAGCCTGCGGGCACCAGCATTTCACTCAAACCGGCGTTGGGGCCAAAGAAATGTTCGTAGCGCAAACGGTCAATTAGTCCGGGCTCGTCGGCACCGCCAATCACCCCAGGTGGTAGCGGCGTGTGTAGGCGCACCAAGGCATCGAGACGGTTTTCATAGATCACCATCATGTCCACCCGACGAAGCAGCTCACGCAGCATGATACGCTCATCAACACCTTGGCGGCCCCCCAGCGGGTTGCGCGGGTCCCGCAAGTCTTCCCAGTTTTTAAAGGCTGCGCGGTGGTCGTAACCCCAAAAGGCGGAACGCTGATTGAGCGTTTGCCAGTCGTTGAGGGTTTCATTCATGCCGCGCTCAGCCCAGTCTTCGGCGCGGCGGCTGAGGTACTGACTGATGTGAAACCTAAAAGTGTTTGCCAGTATTTGCTGCTGCACCGTTGAGATGTCTAGGTTTGAAGGCGGCTCGATGCGCAAGTCTGCCAAGGCCACCAGATAGTCAATGGGTCGCATGGCACCTTGACCGTGAAAAACACCGGGTGCAAATTCGGTGCGCTCAATACTTTTGGCAAAGTCAGGAAAAACAGGACTGCCATCTGGGTTGAGCCGGAAAAGTAGCTCGGGCATAAAAATCGGCACCAATTTCGCTAATGCTGTGCGGTAGTCCACGCTCATACGCTCGCATCTGGCATCAGGCGTCCACAAGGGGTCAGAGGACTCCACCAATGTGGCCTGCAAGTGGTCACCTAAAACGGCCTGAATCTCCCTCGCTGCGGCTTGCGTGATGGGTTGTGCAGCTTTGCTGTCAGCGGACAACATAGATTCCCGGATGACACCCAATCGCAGACCGCGCAGAGCGCCCGATGGGGCGCCGCGCGGAATATGTTGGCTGTAGTTTTCAAGCACGCTCGAACGCGGCACCGTAGTGTAGGGATCGCGTGGGTCGTAATAACCGTGCTCCGGATCTTTGAGCGCGTCCAATACTTTGGCGCAGTCGGTCAGCGTGCGGCACAAAATACCCGTGCGGTCGCAATAAATATCGGCTCCGATGGCACCCCCATCAAATCCCAGCATGGCTTTGTGCGGCAAGATGAGCGCGACGGCATTGTGATTGGCCGGTCCGCGCGTTGACATCCGAGTTTCCTCGCCAAGACTTGCCATCACTAAATTAGCGCTCACTGACACGCCAGAACCTGAGCTCGAGCCCAGCGAAGCCGAGCGCGTGGTGTCATAGGGATTCACGGGCGTACCCGCCCAAGTGCTCCGCTGGTAGCCCAGCAATGAAGGAAATATGGCATCCGGCTGGTGCTTGCCACCGGGATCTCCGGCGCGGCCGTTGTATTCAGTCATCAATGCTTTGGCAAAAATGATGGCCCCTTTTTTGCGCAATTGCTCTACCAAAATATGGTCACGCGCTGGGAAATCTATGTCATAGCGGGCGTCGGCGCCGCCAGTTGTGCGCATGTCTTTGGTGTCAAAGGCATCTTTGACAGAGAAGACAACGCCGTACAACGGCATATCTTCTAGGTCAGGGTTTTCGCCCCACTGGGAGTCCAGTGCTGCCGCTTGCTCTAAGGCGTCCGGGTAATGTCTGAAGATCTCGCAAGCCGGGGGCGCACCGGGAGGCAAGGGGCCAAGGCTGGGGTGAAGGTCATAGTCACCTCGGCAAGTGACCGAGCGTTCTCCGCGAATGTTCAAGGTGGACAGTGCGTTCAACTGGCCCACTTGGGGAATGCCTTGCACCATGCCAAATTGTTGTTGCACGTCAGGGTCAGAGGCGGTGGCGTCCATGCGGCCAAACTCGATGGGTGGACCTTGGTAACGGGCAAGGTCCGGAAGAAACTCGCTGGCCGCAACGGTCTGGCGTGGAAAGCTCAGGGGCTGACCTGCGCGGATCGTTCCGGGGGGCTGCTCCGCCAAGAACTCTCCTTGGGCAGTGACCAGTCGGGTGGCGACGCCGTTGTAGCGCCGGCAGCGGTCGATATAACGCTGCACGACCTCTACGCAATTGACCCGCCCAACTTTTATGGCGCTTTGCAACTGCTCGATCGTGGCTTCTTCAAGGACGAAGAGCGGTGTCGTCATGCCGCTGATCCTTTAGGCCTTGCGTGCCGCTTGTGTAGACAAAGCCAAGGCCAGCAAATTACTAGCCATCGAACGGACTGCAGGCCCCGACTCAGGCGCGTAGTTGAGATACTCCTTCACAGCCATGACCGACATCAGATCGCGGCTGGTCAAGGTGGTTAGCACGCGCTGAACTTCAGCGTCAAGTTGGCCGACTTGCACAACCGAGTTCACCAGCCCCATTTCACGTGCTCGGTGCGCATCCAATTTGTCGAGTGAATAGGCCATCCAGGCGGTGGCTTTTTTCCCGACACGGTCCAAGATGGCCGAGATGGCCAGCGTGGGGGGCAAGTTGTATTCCATTTCGGGAAGCTGAAAGCGCGCACTTTCGTCGGCAATCGTCATGTCGCAAACACCCGCAATCGCGCAGCCCAGGCCCAGCACATCGCCCTGCACGGCGGCAATCACGGGAATCCTTGAAAAACGAATGGCGTCATAGAGACCCATGATGGGCGACAACAATTTGTCGCGCAAAGCCATCGGGGTTGCGTGCGGGCCAGCCGTTGAAGGATCTCGGCCGCGGCAAAAGTTTGCACCTGCGCCGCGAATCACAACGCAGTGCGCATGATCTGCGGCGGCGTTGATTTGCTGGGTCATCTCATGAATCATGGGCAAGTCAAACATGTTGCCGGCATGTTCGCGGGTAAGTGTCAAGGTAACAACAGAAGTCTGAACATCTGCGAGAATGTCTTTGGTCATGGGAATCTTGGGGCCTTATTCGGGGGGAAGTAAATAGGTGTGAAATTTGCCTAAAAGGCGTTAAATCTTTGCATGAAAATTTGATACTTGGGCAAGTGTTAACCCGAATTAAATCGGCACTCATGATCAGCGATCATTTGATTACTTAGATCCAAAGCAACTATGACTTCGCAAGAATTCAAATTTTCCAACGCCCAGTCGGGTGACCACGATGAACTGACCGATTTGGTTCAAGGTAAGGGCTGCTTTACCAGTGACGTATTCCTTCCCGGACAGTTGCACGCTTGTTTTGTGCGAAGTACTTACGCCCACGCAGAAATTACATCGGTCAATGCGGACGCTGCGCGTGCCATGCCCGGTGTTCGTCTGGTGCTGACGCCCGCTGATGTTGCTGCGGCAGGTTTGGGTTGCATCATGCCCTTGGTGGTCATGAAGGGCTCTAACGGACAAAACATGTATTGCTCTGGCATCCCAATTTTGGCCACTGACCGAGTACGGCATCTTGGCGAGCCTGTGGCCCTAGTGGCGGCAGACACTTTGGAGCAAGCCCTGAATGCCGCAGATGCCGTTGAAGTGGATTACGTCGACTTACCTTGCGTCACCGACCTGCAGCAAGCGCTGCTTCCAGAATCGCCGCAAGTGCATGCGGCGGTTTTGGGTAATGTCGCGATGGATTGGTCCCAGGGCGACAGCCCCGAGTTAGAGCGCGCCTTTGCCGAGGCGCACTATGTTCAAGAGCTGGAATTAAAAGACCCGATGCTCACGGGTTCGCCGATCGAGCCGCGTGCGGCGATCGCCAGTTATGACGCAGAAAGAGACCATTACACGCTGGTGGCTGGGACCCAGGGGGTCAAAACCATCCACAGCGTGCTGACGAATCAGGTGTTCAATTTGGCCCCTGAGCGGCTGCGAGTTCTCACGCCTCATGTGGGGGGTGGCTTCGGTTTGAAATCTCAAACCTATCCAGAATATGCGGCCTTACTTTTAGCCAGTCGATTGGTCGGCGCGCCTGTCAAGTGGACGGCTACGCGACTGGAATGTTTTCTGACAGACACGCACGGCCGCAACACCCACTTGCGGGGACGCATGGCGTTTGACCGTGAGGGCCGTATCACCGGTCTAAAGGCCGATGTTTTGTGCGGCATAGGGGCCTACACCTCGGGCTACATCGCGGTGGTGAGCACCATGAACATTTATAACTGTCTGTCTAGCGTCTACCAAATACCTCGCCTGGCTTTGCGCTCGCGAATGGTTCACACCCACGTCATGTCAGGAGGGCCTTATCGCGGCGCCGGACGTCCAGAGGCCGTTTACCTGGTCGAGCGTTTACTGGATGAGGCTGCTCATGCAATGGGCTTGCCACGCGACACCTTGCGTCGCCGCAATCTGGTGCCTGCCTCTGCGATGCCTTACAAAGCGGCCAATGGGTTGACCTACGACAGTGGGGAGTTTGAAGCCATCTTGGACAAGACTTTGTTGCTGGCTGATTGGCAAGGTTTTGAATCTCGCCGAGCGGCTGCTTTGGCGCGCGGCCGCTTGCGTGGCATTGGCGTGTGTTCCTTTTTAGAGGTTGCTGGGGGGATTCTTGAAGAGCCAGCTGACATCCGATTTACCGACGATGGACGCGTGGCTCTTCACCTGGGCGCACAAGGGATGGGCCAGGGGGT
>CAMAXR010000080.1 GCA_945862195.1 Hylemonella gracilis | reverse complement strand
TCAATTCTGTATTTTTAAGCGTATACACTGCACGTCCCAACCCAACTGCTGAAGGCGGGTTTGCATGTCGGGAACGTATTGTCGAAGTTTGGCGGCCATGGAGTTGTTGGCTACCAATATGCACCATTCCGTTCCTGCAATGGGGCCAGCTAGGATGCCTTGGCGCATGGCTGCAGGCAGCAGGGGGGCAATGGCTTGGAGCCGCGCCTTGGACTCCCGGGTCAGTTCGCTGAGCCGGGCTAAAGAAGGCGAGGCTTGGCTGGCTTCTTGGATGCTCAGGGTTTTTGCAGAAGGTTTCACATCAAAACTGATGGAGTAGGTTGATGCAGGTCATTATCACGGACGCTTGGATTGCAAGGTCGCGTTCCATTTATCTCAGCGGCACTCGCTTGACATTGGTGCTTGGCGCCATGGCATTGGTCATGATGTTGTTGGCCGCAGGCTTTTACCACCTTGTTTTTCTGAAGGGCGCCCGCGATGGCTGGCCCGTGGTGAGCAGCTTGGTGCGTTTGGTAGTGAGGGATGAATTTGCCCTTAAAGACCGCTTGATGAGCGAAAACTTAGACGCCATGGCGCGACGTTTAGGCGAAATGCAAGCCAAGATGATGCAATTGGAAGCCTTAGGCGAGCGGGTGTCGGGCTTGGCGGGCCTCAACCCGGCCGAAATTAAAGTGCAGCCGGGCCGTGGCGGCGCCTTGATTGAAGGGCGTTCTTTGTCTTTAAGCGAAGTCAAATCGGTCATGAGCGATTTGGAGCAAGTCGGCGACTTGCGGGTCGACATGCTGTCGATCATGGAAAGCCGACTCATGGAACAAAAAATCCGCTCCATGATGGTGCCCACCCAACAGCCCGTTGCAGGTCACATGGGTTCTGGTTTTGGTTGGCGCATAGACCCTTTTAGCGGCCACAACGCCATGCACACTGGTATTGATTTTGTGGCAACTGTTGGTACTCCCGTTTATGCGGCTGCCGGTGGTGTGGTGGTATCCCAAGAATGGATGGCGGAATACGGCCAAGTGGTTGAAATCGATCATGGCCAAGACTTGCTGACCCGTTACGCCCATTTGTCCAGATCTGCGGTGCGTAAGGGCGATTTGGTCAAACGTGGCCAGCGCATTGCCGATGTGGGCAATACCGGACGCTCCACCGGACCCCATTTGCATTTTGAGGTTTTGGTGCGCGGTGTACCTCAAGACCCGCAAAAATTCCTCACCGCCAGCCGTGCTGCCACACCGCCTAAAAGCTGGACAGATGCAGCGCCAGCACTCCAAGCCAAGCTCTGAATTGCAGCTTAGGACCAAACGGTAGAATCCAAGGCTGTTTTCACCCCTGACGTCGGCCTCTGAACAGGCTTGATCTGCATGTTCAATAACTTCCTCACCCAACTTTTTGGTAGCCGCAATGAGCGATTGCTCAAGCAGTACCGAACCACCGTCACCCGCATCAACGCTCTAGAGTCTCGTTACGAGGTCCTCTCTGATGACGAATTGCGCGGCTGCACCGAGAGCTTTAAACAGCGCTTGGCAGACGGAGAGGCTATGGACGATCTGTTGCCAGAGGCCTTTGCCGTGGTGCGCGAGGGTTCCAAGCGTGTCATGAAAATGCGCCACTTTGATGTGCAGATGCTGGGCGGCATGGCCTTGCACCAAGGCAAGATTGCCGAAATGCGCACAGGTGAGGGCAAGACCCTCACCGCCACGCTGCCGGTGTACCTGAATGCGTTGGCTGGCCAAGGTGTCCATGTGGTCACGGTGAACGACTACTTGGCCAACCGGGACGCGGTTTGGATGGGCAAGCTCTACGGCTTTTTGGGTTTGACGGTGGGCGTGAATTTGCCCAACGCTTCCCGAGAAGACAAGCAAGCCGCCTACCAATCGGACATCACCTACGGCACCAACAACGAATTTGGCTTTGACTACCTGCGCGACAACATGGTGTACGAAGCCACTGACCGTGTGCAGCGTGGCCAGCACTTTGCCATTGTGGACGAGGTGGACTCGATCTTGATTGACGAGGCCCGCACGCCTTTGATCATCAGCGGGCAGGCGGAAGACCATACCGCCATGTACATCACCATCAACCAAGTGGTGCCCAATCTCAAACGGCAAGAGGGCGAAGAAGACCCTCGCACGGGAGAAGGTGTGATTACCCCGGGCGACTTTACGGTTGATGAAAAAAGCCACCAAGTGTTTCTGACTGAGCAGGGTCACGAAAACGCTGAACGCATTTTGAGCCAGGCCGGCTTGTTGCCCGAAGGCGCGAGCTTGTACGACCCCAGTCATATTTCCCTCATGCACCACGTGTATGCCGCCCTGAGGGCGCACCACCTGTTCCACCGTGACCAGCACTATGTGGTGCAAAACGGTGAAATTGTCATCGTGGACGAATTCACCGGTCGCTTGATGACGGGCCGCCGCTGGAGCGATGGCTTGCACCAAGCGGTAGAGGCCAAAGAAGGCGTGTCTATTCAGGCCGAAAACCAGACTTTGGCGTCTATTACCTTCCAAAATTACTTCCGCTTGTACGACAAGCTCAGCGGCATGACCGGAACGGCCGACACCGAGGCCTATGAGTTTCAGGAAATTTACAGCCTAGAAACCGTGGTCATTCCGCCCAACAAGCCCAGCCGCCGTGACGACCAGCACGATCGCGTATACAAAACCACCCCGGAAAAATACGTGGCGGCTATTGCCGATATTCGCGAATGTCATGAACGTGGGCAGCCCGTTTTGGTGGGCACTACCTCCATTGAAAACTCGGAGATCATTGCCCGCCTGCTGCAAGAGGCCAAGTTGCCGCACCAAGTGCTCAATGCCAAGCAGCACGCCAAAGAAGCCGACATCATTGCCCAAGCGGGCCGTACCGGCATGATCACCATCGCCACCAATATGGCCGGTCGGGGCACCGACATTGTGTTGGGCGGCAACGTCGAAAAAGCCATTGAAACCGTGCAAGCCCAAGAGGCGCTGAGCCCATCAGAGCGCCAAGTCCAAACAGACGCCCTGCGTGTGCAGTGGGTCAAAGACCACGAACAGGTCAAGTCTTTGGGAGGGTTGCGCATCATTGCCACTGAGCGCCATGAGTCGCGCCGAATTGACAACCAGCTTCGTGGCCGATCCGGCCGCCAAGGCGACCCCGGCTCGTCTAGGTTTTACTTGAGCTTGGACGATTCGCTCATGCGCATTTTTGCGGGCGAGCGGGTTAAAGCCATCATGGACCGCCTGAAAATGCCAGAGGGCGAAGCCATTGAGGCGGGTATGGTGTCGCGCAGCATTGAAAGCGCGCAGCGCAAGGTAGAAGCACGCAACTTTGACATCCGCAAACAGCTGCTGGAGTACGACGATGTGTCCAACGACCAGCGTAAGGTTATTTACCAGCAGCGCAACGCCATTTTGGATGCGCAAGACTTGTCGGCCCAAATTGCATCGTTGCGCGAAGGCTGCTTTACAGATTTGGTGCGCCAGTATGTGCCTGAAGAATCGGTAGAAGAACAGTGGGATGTGGCCGGCCTGCAAAAGCAGCTGCAAGACGAGTGGCAAGTGCCCTTGGATTTGCTGAGCTGGGTAAGCCAAGCCAGCTCTGTGACCGATGAAGACGTGCTGCACCAAGTGCTCGAAGCCGCCCATGCCGCCTTTGAAGCCAAACTGACCCAAGCCGGGTCCGCCAACTTGACCAGTTTTGAGCGCGTGGTTCTGCTGCAAAGCATAGACACCCATTGGCGTGACCACCTAAGCGCCTTGGACTACCTGCGCCAAGGCATTCACCTCAGGGGCTACGCCCAAAAGCAGCCCAAGCAAGAGTACAAGCGCGAGGCTTTTGAGCTGTTTGGGCAGTTGCTGGATGTGGTGCGCAATGAGGTCACCTGTTTGATGATGACGGTGCGCATACAGTCTGCCGAACAAATCGATCAGGCCGCTCAGGCGTTGGAGTCAGAGGCGGAGCGTATTTCCAACATCACCTACACCGCACCCACAGAAACCGGTGAGGTGGAAACCACCACAGAGCCGGTCAGCAATTTGCCGCGGGTGGGTCGCAATGAAGCCTGCCCTTGCGGCAGCGGTAAAAAGTTCAAGTTTTGCCACGGCAAGTTAAGTTAATTCATTCAAGGTTTTTTCCATGGCTGTCAACCTCAAGGCACCCCAAGCCGCAGACCTGTTGCCCGTTCCTGGTGTGCGCATCGGGGTGGCAGAGGCGGGTATCAAAAAGCCCAACCGCAAAGACCTCACCGTGTTTTTATTAGACGAAGGCGCTTGCGTAGGCGGCGTGTTCACCACCAACCGGTTTTGCGCCGCGCCGGTTCAGGTGTGTCGCGAGCATTTGAGCGCTAAGACGGGCATTCGCGCCTTGGTCATCAACACTGGCAACGCCAATGCTGGCACTGGTGAGGCAGGCTTGGCCCATACACGGCGTACGTGTACCACCTTGGCACAGCATTTGGCGCTGAAGCCTGAGCAAATATTGCCGTTTTCTACCGGCGTGATCATGGAGCCCTTGCCCATAGACCGGCTTGAAGCTGGTCTTCCAGCCGCTTTGGCCGATGCGCAGCCCAACCACTGGATGCGTGCGGCCGAAGGCATCATGACCACCGACACCCTGCCCAAGGGTTTGAGCACTCAAGTGCAGGTGGGTGGCGCCACCGTGACCATCACCGGTATCAGCAAAGGGGCCGGCATGATTCGCCCCAATATGGCCACCATGCTGGGCTTTATGGCCACAGATGCCTGCATCAGCTCCAACCTCATGGACGCTTTGGCGCATGAACTGGCAGAAGGGTCTTTCAACCGCATCACGGTGGATGGCGACACCTCTACCAACGATTCTTTTGTGGTGATGGCCAGCAACCAAGCCGCCCATGCGCCCATCACCTCTTGGGCGGGCCCCGAAGGGGTAACTCTTAAAACTGCTTTGATGGATGTGGCACGGCGCTTGGCTCAAGCCATCGTGCGTGATGGTGAGGGTGCAACCAAGTTCATCACCGTGCAGGTGCAAAACGGCCGCACGGCGCAAGAGTGTAGACATGTGGCCTACGCGATTGCGCATTCGCCATTGGTTAAAACCGCCTTTTTTGCCAGCGACCCCAATTTGGGCCGCATTTTGGCCGCAGTGGGCTATGCCGGTATTGCCGATTTGGATCAGTCCACCATAGACCTGTTTTTGGACGATGTGCATGTGGCTCTTCAAGGTGGCCGAAACCCTGCCTATCGCGAAGAAGATGGCCAGCGTGTCATGAAGCAAAGCGAAATCACGGTGAGGGTGTTGCTGGGCCGCGGCTCTGCTGAGGACACGGTGTGGACCTGCGACTTCAGCCACGAGTACGTGACCATCAACGCCGACTACCGGTCCTGACCTCTCAAATTTTGTAATGCAAGAACAACTCGAACGCCTTCTGACGCGCGCCGAACAATTGATGCAGCGTATTGAAACGCTGTTGCCGCAGCCTTTGGCGCAGCCCGACTGGTCGGCCTCAATAGCGTTTCGCTACCGCAAGCGCAGTTCTGGACACGGCGTGATCGAGCCGATCCGCCAAGTGGCGGCCATGCAGCTGGAGCAGTTGAAGGAAATTGGCCCACAAAAAGAAAAAATCCAGCGCAACACCGAGCAGTTTGTAAACGGGCAGCCTGCCAATAACGTGCTGCTGACGGGGGCGCGCGGCACGGGCAAGTCGTCGCTGATCCGCGCCTGTTTGCACCACTATGCACCTCAGGGCTTGCGCCTGATTGAGGTGGATAAGGCCGACATGGTGGACCTGCCCGATTTGGTGGAGGCCGTGAGTGATCGGCCCGAAAAATTTATTGTGTTTTGCGACGACTTGAGCTTTGACGAGGGTGATGCCGGATACAAAGCGCTCAAGTCTATTTTGGACGGCTCCTTGTCTGCCACCACGGCCAATGTGCTGATTTATGTCACCAGCAACCGCCGCCACCTCTTGCCCGAGTACATGAAGGACAACCTCAGTTACACCCACACTGAAGATGGCGAAGTGCATCCGGGTGAGGTGATTGAAGAAAAAATCTCACTATCCGAGCGTTTTGGTTTGTGGGTCAGTTTTTACCCTTTCAGCCAAAACGAATACCTCACCATCGTGGCCCAGTGGTTGAGTTCTTTTGGTGTGGATACCGCTTCCATTGAGGCGGCCAAGCCTGAATCCCTGGTTTGGGCCCTAGAGCGTGGTTCGCGCAGCGGGCGCGTGGCTTACCAGTTTGCCCGCGACTATGCTGGGCGGCACACCAGTTCCAGTGCCGCTTAGGGACGACCCTTTGTCAAGCTCTGGCGATTCCTTGCCGAGTAAGCAAGCCCCTTTGGTGGCAGACCCCCACCTCAAACGGTCTCAAGCCGGTGATCGCCCCATCACTGAAGTGGCCGTGGGGGTTTTGATTCGTGCCGATGGCGCTTTTTTGCTCACCTCGCGCCCCGCGGACAAGGTCTATGCCGGTTATTGGGAGTTTCCAGGCGGCAAGCTCGAAGCTGGGGAAACCGTGCTGGCGGCCTTATCGCGTGAACTGCAAGAAGAACTGGGGGTGCACGTTACCCAAGCCGAGCTCTGGAAAACCGAAATGGTGGACTACCCCCATGCCCTCGTACGCTTGAATTTTTGCAAAGTGTCAGCCTGGGAAGGAGCTTTGCAAATGCTGGAGGGGCAAAGTTACAGCTGGGAGCAATTACCTGTTGTAGCCCAGCCGGTCCTGCCTGGCACCCTACCCGTGTTGGCTTGGCTGGCGCAGGAGCGGGGTTTCAGCGGGCCCACTTGCTCCAGCAGCGTCAGCCCAGCTTAGGGTCGCCAAAAGTTTGGTCGTCGGGCGGCGCCTCAGCCGGCATGCGAAAGCTCTCGCTGGCCCATGCGCCAAAGTCTATGTGCTTACAACGTTCGCAACAAAAAGGGCGGTAGGGGTTGCTCGGGGCAAACACACTGTCTTGCCCGCAGGCGGGGCAGGGTACTGTTCTCGCCGAGCTCATGAGCAAAGGGTCAGCTCAAACGGGGTATTGCCAGTGCTGGCCAAAAGACGGTCTGAGTCGTCGTGCGTCATCAGCCGAATAGACACGATCAAGCGGTTGCCACTGATTTCTGGGATCAGTTTCAGATAGGGGTCAATTTTGAGGCGCAGTAACTGGTAGGTGCGACCTTGAGGCAAGTTTTGCTGGTATTGGCCCTCAGTGGTCATGACCTTTTGAGGCACACCCGAGTCGCGTTGCAGCTTCAAGAGCAGCAGCACCGATTCTGCAAACGGAATGAGTGTGGTCACCCAGCGGTTCAAGTCGGCGCGGCGCCGCTCTGGGGTGCGGTGTTGCCAAGCGTAGTAGGCTGGCAAGTCAAACTCGCAAGTACCCCCGGGGATGGCAATGCGGCTGCGAATGCTCATCAACCAGTCAATTTCAGTGAGGGCGCTTCCTGCTTTTCCTGGCAAGGCATTGAGTTGGGTGAAGTACTGGTCCAGCTTGCCAACCACCTCATCGAGCATATGTTCGTCAATGGAGGGGTTGCCGCGGTATGCGGCAAGAGCGCTTTTTTGTTTATCTAGGTCTTTCAGGATGTCGGACTTCAAGTCCGAGCGAGCCCCGACGTCCATGATCTCAAATATGCTGGCAATGGCAAAGTGGTGGTCGGTAGGGGTGTCGCGCGCCATCAACTCAAACAAGCGCTCGAAGAGCTTTTCTAGCCGCAAATAGGTGCGGATGCGCTCGTTAAAAGGGTATTCGTAAAGAATCACGCTGGAAATTCCGGTTGGCGCATCATAGCCCGAAGCTTGGAGCCAGTCGCGCCACTTCAGCCCTTAATTCATCCAGAGTGACCCCATCGTTCACCACCACCACATCGGCAGCAGCCAAGCGCTGAGAGCGGGTGGCTTGGTTTTGGATGATGACTTGAACCTGCTGCGCCGTCATGCCGCTGCGCGCCATGGTGCGTTGTATTTGGGTTTGCTCTGAGCAGTCCACCACCAGCACCTGATCCATGAGCGGTTTCCAGTGGCCAGATTCCACCAGCAAAGGAATCTCGCACACCACGCAGGGGGCTCCAACCTTCTGGGCAGCTTCCATTTGGCGGACCAACTCTTGCCGCACCAAGGGGTGGATGATGGCTTCAAGTTGCAGTTTGGCCGCAGGGTCGGCAAATACCTTGGCGCGCATGAGGTCGCGGTCCAGCGCGCCGTTGGAGTGGATCAGGCTGGGCCCAAATGCCTTGGCAATGGCGGGGAGAGCGGCTCCGCCTGAGGCGGTTAAGGCGCGTGAAATGGCGTCGGCATCAATTAAGGTGGCGCCAAGCTCTACCAGTATGGCTGCCACGGTGCTTTTGCCGCTGCCTATGCCGCCTGTGAGTCCCAGTTTGAACATAGGATGCCGGGCTTTAAAGTGGCCAAACTAAAGGAGGCCAAACCAAATGCAGCACGCCCCCCGCCGCCAAAAAGGGGCCAAACGGCACGTA
>CAMAXR010000079.1 GCA_945862195.1 Hylemonella gracilis | reverse complement strand
ACTTTGCGCGATACCGCAGCCTTGGCGGTGGACTTCAAGGGCGACTGGGTCGCCCTACAAGACGATGTCGCGTTCAGAAACTCTGCCTATGTGTTGCGTGGGGTCAACCAGCGGGCTAAGCTGCTGCGGGCAGGCAATATGCTGGAGGAAGCCGCCCTAGACAAATACACCTTTGTGCGCGACGCTTACTTGCAACGCCGCCTCAGTCAAGTGTTGGACGGTGATTTGCCCGAAACGCCCGATGATGACCCCAGCAATGATTCTGGTAATGATCCAAGCAATGACCAAGTTAAGAGCGCACAATAAGCCCCTTGATTTTTTAAAGTGAGCACCATGCAACGTCGATTCATGTTCCAGTGCGTTTTGGCGCTGGGTTTGCTTGTGAGCCCAGTACTGATGGCGCCTGTTTGGGCCAGTGTCGAATCTGCTGACGCATTTGTCAAACGCATCACCACTGATGTCTATGACACGCTGCGCTCGGATAAAGCCATTCAGTCGGGTGACATGAACCGCATCATTGCGCTGGTCGACACCAAAATCATGCCCAACGTGAACTTTCAGCGCATGACGGCGTCTGCTGTGGGCCCTGGCTGGCGGCAAGCCACCCCTGAGCAGCAAAAGCGCTTGCAAGAAGAATTTAAAACCTTGTTGGTGCGCACTTATGCAGGGGCATTGACTCAAGTGAACGACCATGTGGTGAGCTTCAAGCCACTGCGCGCCAATCCTGAAGACAAAGAAGTGGTGGTCCGCACCGAGATCAAAGGTCGTGGTGAGCCCATACAGTTGGACTACCGTCTAGAAAAAATATCCGACCCAAGCGGCGCTTGGAAGATTTACGACCTGAATGTCTTGGGCGCGTGGCTGGTGCAAACCTACAAAACCCAGTTTGCCCAAGAAATCAACGCCAAAGGCATTGATGGCCTGATTGCCACATTGGCCGAGCGCAATAAATCCAATGCGCGAAAAAATTGACCTGTGCTGACCCTACCCTCTGATTTGACCCACCGAGACGCTGCAGCCTGTTTGGTCCAGAGTTTGGAGCGGTTGGCTGCTGCGGACTCCGTTTCAACATCTGAACTTCAGGTTGACGCCTCAGCCCTTGAGCACTTTGACTCTTCCGCTTTGGCGGTGTTGTTGGAGTTGCGACGTCAAGCGCAGGCGCGCAACCAACGTTTTCAGGTGACGGGCATGTCCGCCCGCCTGAGTGAATTGGCCGGTTTGTACGGCGTGGATGAGTTGCTGGCCAGTCCCGCTTGAAAGTGTATTGATGTCTGTGCCTGCGATCCGTTTTCACCAAGTCTCTAAAACTTACGCCTCTGCCAAAGGGCCAGCCAGCTCCTCACTCAAAGCGCTGGACAACGTCAGTTTTGACATTCAACAAGGTGAGTTTTTTGGCTTGCTTGGGCCCAATGGCGCCGGTAAAACCACCCTCATCAGCATTTTGGCGGGCTTAAACCGCGCTACCCAAGGTGAAGTCGCGGTGATGGGCCACGATGTGCAGGCCGACTTTGCCCAAGCCCGTCGCAACTTAGGTGTGGTGCCGCAAGAGCTGGTTTTTGACCCGTTTTTCAATGTGCGCGAAGCCTTAAAAATTCAGTCGGGGTACTTTGGCGTCAAGCACAACGACGACTGGATTGACGAGCTTTTGGTGTCTTTGGGTCTGGCCGACAAGGCCAATTCCAATATGCGGCAGCTCTCAGGCGGCATGAAGCGGCGTGTGCTGGTGGCGCAAGCCTTGGTGCACAAACCTCCGGTGATTGTGTTGGACGAGCCCACCGCAGGCGTGGACGTGGAATTGCGCCAAACGCTTTGGCAGTTCATTGCCAAACTCAACCGTGAAGGGCACACCGTGCTGCTCACCACCCATTACCTTGAAGAGGCCGAAGCCCTATGCGGCCGCATAGCCATGCTCAAAGCGGGGAGGGTGGTGGCCCTAGAGAAAACCAGCACCTTGCTGCAGGCGGCATCGAGCCATGTGCTCAAGCTCAAAATTGAAGGCCAGCTGTCCCCACATTTGGCTGCTATGGCGCGGGTCACAGGGCGCATGGTGCAGTTTCCTGCGCACGACGCTGCTGAAATTGAAACCACCTTGGCTGCTGTGCGCGCCAGCGGCGTGGTGGTGGAAGACGTGGAAATTACCAAACCCGATTTGGAAGACGTGTTTTTGGATGTGATGTCGCAAAAATCTTCTGGCGCCGTTCAGGAGGCCTCTTCATGACCGGCTGGCAAACCCTGTTTTACAAAGAAGTCCTTCGCTTTTGGAAGGTGAGTTTCCAAACCGTGGCTGCGCCGGTGCTCACAGCCGTGCTGTATTTGATGGTGTTTGGCCATGTACTGCGCAACCACGAGCTGGTGTACGGGCAAGTGTCTTACACCGCGTTTTTAATTCCGGGCTTGGTCATGATGAGCCTGCTGCAAAATGCTTTTGCCAACAGCTCTTCGTCTATGGTGCAAAGCAAAATGATGGGCAATTTGGTCTTCATCTTGTTGTCCCCTTTGTCGCATTGGAGCTGGTTTGCCGCCTATGTGGGTTCGGCCATGACACGCGGTGTGGTGGTGGGTGCGGGCGTTTTGTTGGTAACCGTGTGGTTTGCCCCGTTGGAGCTTGTGCACCCTGTGTGGATTGTGTTGTTTGCCCTGCTCGGCGCGGCCCTTTTGGGGGCCATGGGGCTGATTGCGGGCTTGATGTCTGAAAAATTCGACCAAATGGCCGCATTTCAAAACTTTGTGATCATGCCCATGACTTTTTTAAGCGGTGTGTTTTATTCCATTCACTCCCTGCCTGACTTTTGGCAAAACATCAGCCACCTGAATCCGTTTTTTTACATGATCGATGGGTTTCGATTCGGATTCTTTGGGGTGAGCGACGTTTCGCCTTGGTTGAGTTTGACGGTGGTGGGCGTGTCTTTGGGCGTGGTCAGTGCCGTGGCGTTGGGTTTGCTCAAGAGCGGCTACAAAATTCGAGGATGACGACCTGTGACGGCTGAAGAACTGAAACAACTGATTGCCTCGCACCTGCCGTGCGAGCACCTAGAGCTCTCGGGGGACGGCCGCCACTGGTACGCTACCATCGTGTCGGGCGAGTTTAAAGGTCGGCGCTTGATTCAGCGCCACCAGCGGGTGTACGCCACCCTTGGCCAAAAAATGCACACCGATGAAGTGCACGCCCTGTCCATGAAAACCTATACCCCTGCCGAGTGGGCGGCCCAGCCTAAATAAGTCATGGATCAACTGCGGATTCGGGGGGGCGCACCCCTGCACGGTGAGGTGCTCATATCTGGCGCTAAAAACGCAGCCTTGCCCGAGCTGTGTGCGGCCCTGCTCACAGCCCAGCCCGTGACCTTGCGCAATGTGCCCCGCCTGCAAGATGTGGCCACCATGCTCAAGCTGATTCGCAACATGGGCGTGTCGGCCGTTCGGGCCCAAGACGACGCGGTGCACATTGACGCCTCCAAGCTCAGATCCCCCGAGGCTCCTTACGAGTTGGTCAAAACCATGCGCGCTTCGGTGCTGGCCTTGGGGCCCCTGTTGGCGCGTTTTGGCGAGGCCACGGTGTCTTTGCCCGGTGGCTGCGCTATTGGCTCGCGCCCGGTGGATCAACACATCAAAGGCCTACAAGCTATGGGCGCCGAGATTTCGGTGGAGCATGGCTACATCCATGCCCGTTTGCCCCAAGGCCAAACCCGCCTGCACGGTGCGCGCATCCACACCGACATGGTCACCGTGACGGGCACCGAAAACTTTTTAATGGCCGCCGTGCTGGCGGATGGCGAAACCGTGCTCGAAAACGCCGCCCAAGAGCCCGAAATCCCGGACTTGGCCGAAATGCTTATCGCTATGGGGGCGCAAATTACGGGCCATGGCACCCGCAAAATTCGCATTCAGGGTGTGCCAGCCCTGCACGGGGTGGATCACCGCGTGGTGGCAGACCGCATAGAGGCGGGCACATTTTTGTGCGCCGTAGCCGCCACAGGTGGTGATGTGCTGCTTAAGCAAGCGCGCGCCGACCATTTGGAAGCGGTGATTGAAAAGCTCAAAGCTGCGGGTGTTGAGGTGGCGGCGGTGGAGGGTGGCATCCGCATTCGCGCGCAAGGCCCGGCGCGCGAGCACCTGAAGGCTCAGAGTTTTCGCACCACCGAGTACCCAGGCTTTCCCACCGACATGCAGGCGCAATTTATGGCGCTCAACTGCATGGCTCAGGGGGCTTCAAAAGTGACCGAGACCATTTTTGAAAACCGCTACATGCACGTGAACGAGCTGGTGCGCTTGGGTGCCCAAATTCAAATCGATGGCAAAGTGGCCCTGATTGAAGGCGGCTGCCATTTGTCGGGTGCTCATGTGATGGCCACTGACTTGAGGGCGTCTGCCAGTTTGGTCATTGCCGGATTGGTGGCCGAAGGCGAAACCGTGGTGGACCGCATTTACCACCTAGACCGAGGCTATGACCGCATGGAAGCCAAGCTGGCAGGCATTGGTGCGAAAATTGACCGCTTGAAAGTCGCTGCCGCATGATCACCCTCGCGCTGTCCAAAGGGCGCATTTTTGACGACGCCTTGCCGCTCTTGTCAGCTGCAGGCATTCGGGTGCTGGACGACCCGGATACCACCCGCAAACTCATTTTGACCACCAACCAGCCTGAGGTGCAGGTGGTGCTGGTGCGCCCCACCGATGTACCCACTTACGTGCAGTACGGCGGCGCAGATTTGGGCATCACCGGGCTTGACACCTTACTGGAGCACGGCATGGACTGGGGCGGTACCGGTGCATCGGCTGCGGGCAGCACGGGCTTGTACCAGCCGCTGGATTTGCAGATTGCCAAGTGCCGAATCAGTGTGGCGGTGCGCGAAGGCTTTGACTACGCGGCGGCCGTGCGACAAGGTGCGCGCTTGTCGGTAGCCACCAAATATGTGGGCATTGCCCGCGAGTTTTTTGCCTCTAAGGGCGTGCACGTGGACCTGATCAAGCTCTACGGCAGTATGGAACTGGCCCCTTTGACCGGTTTGGCCGACGCGATTGTGGATTTGGTCTCCACCGGTAACACCTTGCGTGCCAACCACTTGGTCGAGGTGGAGCACATCATGGACATCAGCGCGCGTTTGGTGGTGAACCAAGCTGCCCTCAAGCTCAAGCGCGAGCCCTTGCGTCGCATCATCGATGCTTTTGACGGTGCCAAGCCATGACGCTTCAGGCTTTGCCCGCCAGACTTTCGACTCAAGACGCTGATTTTGAGGCGCGCTTTCAGGCCCGCCTGCATTGGTCGGGCGACACCGATGCTGCCATTGAGCAGCGCACCGCCGACATCTTGGCCGATGTGCGTGCCCGAGGCGACGTTGCCGTGTTGGAGTACACCGCCCGTTTTGATGGCCTACAAGCCGCGTCCCTGCAAGACTTGGAATTGCCTGCGACGGAACTTCAAGCTGCTTTTGAAGCCTTACCCCATGACCAGCGCACCGCCCTCAACGCCGCTGCTCAGCGAGTGCGCATCTACCACGAGGCTCAAAAACGTGCCTGTGGCGAAAGCTGGAGTTACCGTGATGAAGACGGCAGCTTGCTCGGTCAAAAAGTCACCCCCTTAGACCGCGTGGGCATTTACGTGCCCGGCGGCAAAGCGGCCTACCCATCCAGCGTGCTGATGAATGCCATCCCAGCGCAAGTGGCGGGTGTGCAAAACATCATCATGGTGGTGCCGACCCCGCGGGGCGAAAAAAACAACTTGGTCTTGGCCGCAGCCTATGTGGCGGGGGTGCACCGTGTGTTCACTATTGGGGGTGCGCAAGCGGTTGCCGCCTTGGCCTACGGCACCGCCACCATTGCCGCGGTGGACAAAATCACCGGGCCGGGCAATGCCTATGTGGCCAGCGCCAAGCGGCGGGTGTTTGGCCAAGTGGGCATCGACATGATTGCAGGCCCGAGCGAAATTTTGGTGCTGGCAGATGGCTCCACCCCGCCCGACTGGGTGGCTATGGACTTGTTCAGCCAGGCTGAGCACGATGAATTGGCGCAAAGCATTTTGCTCAGCCCGGATGCCGCTTATATAGAAGCCGTGCAAACTGAAATAAACCGCCTCTTGCCGCAAATGCCGCGTGCGGCCATCATTGCCAAAAGCCTGAACGACCGTGGTGCCCTGATCTTGACGCGCAGCATGGAAGAAGCCTGCGCCCTGAGCAACCGCATTGCCCCCGAGCACCTTGAAATTTCCAGCTCAGAGCCGCACCGCTGGGAGCCATTGCTCAATCACGCAGGGGCTATTTTTCTGGGTGCCTACACCAGCGAGTCGCTGGGCGACTACTGTGCCGGCCCCAACCACGTGCTGCCTACCAGCGGCACGGCGCGTTTTTCCAGTCCTTTGGGGGTGTACGACTTTCAAAAGCGCAGCAGCTTGATTGAAGTCAGCGCTGCTGGGGCGCAAACTTTGGGCCGCGTGGCCTCGGTATTGGCGCATGGCGAAGGTCTTCAGGCCCATGCCCGCGCTGCCGAAATGCGCCTCAACGCAGCGGATACAGCCAAGGGTCGGGCATGAGCGCAGCAGCCACGCCAACCTCTTGGCAAGCTCGAATCCGCACCGATGTGCAGTCCATGCAGGCTTATGCCATTCAGCCCTCGCAAGGACTGATCAAGCTCGATGCCATGGAAAACCCGTTCCGCTTGCCCTCAAACTTGCAAGCGCAACTGGGTGCGCGATTGGGGCGCTTACCCTTGAACCGTTACCCCGACGACCGCGTGCACCAGCTTCAAAAAGCCTTGGCCGCTTATGCAGACATGCCGCAAGGCATGGCGCTGATGCTGGGCAACGGCTCGGACGAACTCATTTCCTTGTTGGCCATGGCCTGCGATGTGCCCGGGGCCTCAGTGTTGGCCCCCGTGCCCGGCTTTGTGATGTACGCCATGAGCGCTCAGTTGCAGGGCTTGGCTTTTCATGGCGTGCCGCTCACCGACAACTTTGAGCTGGACGAAGTCGCGATGCGCGCGGCCATTGAAACCCATCAACCTTCATTGGTCTATTTGGCTTACCCCAACAACCCCAGTGCCAATTTGTGGGATGCCGGGGTGATTGAGCGGCTGATTGACCTGGTGGGGCTGCAGGGCGGGCTGGTGGTGATGGACGAGGCCTACCAACCCTTTTCTTCGCAAACCTGGCTGGACCGCATGCGCGCCGAGCCACAGCGCCATAGCCATGTGCTGCTCATGCGTACCCTGTCTAAATTTGGCTTGGCAGGTGTGCGCTTGGGGTATTTGATGGGGCCTGCCGCTTTGGTAGCCGAAATTGACAAAGTGCGCCCACCCTACAACGTGAGCACACTCAATGCCGAGTGTGCCTTGTTTGCCCTAGAACATGCCCATGTATTTGCCCAGCAGGCCTTGCAAATCAAGCAACAGCGCGAATTTTTGTTGCAAGAACTGGGTGCCTTCAAGCAAATCAAGGTCTGGAATAGCGACGCCAACATGATTTTGATGCGGGTGCCCGACGCCGCTGCCACGTTTGAGGCCTTGAAGGCGCAGGGGGTTTTGGTCAAAAATGTGTCTAAATTGCACGCCTTGCTGGCGCAGTGTCTGCGCTTGACCGTGGGCACGCCCGAAGAAAACCTAGCCTTTTTAAATGCACTGAAACAAGCCCTTTCATGACCACACCCCGCACCGCTGAAGTCACCCGCCAAACTGCTGAGACGCAGATCACGGTCAAGCTCAACCTGGACGGCACTGGGCAATCTCGGATTGCCACGGGCATTGGTTTTTTTGACCACATGCTCGACCAAATTGCCCGCCACGGCTTGATCGACCTGGACATCCAAGCTCAAGGCGATTTGCACATTGACGGCCACCACACCGTAGAAGATGTGGGCATTACCCTTGGGCAGGCGGTGGCCAAGGCGGTGGGCGATAAAAAAGGCATTCGCCGCTACGGACACGCCTATGTGCCCCTGGACGAGGCGCTGAGCCGCGTGGTGGTGGATTTTTCGGGCCGTCCCGGGGTGGAAATGCATGTGCCCTTTAAGAGCGGCATGATCGGCACCTTTGATTCCCAGCTGGCTTTTGAGTTTTTTCAGGGTTTTGTGAACCACGCTTTCGTGACGCTGCACATAGACAACCTCAGGGGCGAAAACTCGCACCACCAGGCCGAAACCGTGTTCAAAGCCTTTGCCCGTGCCTTGCGAATGGCCCTAGAGCTCGATCCACGCGCTCTAGGCACCATTCCTTCCACCAAAGGCAGTTTGTAAGCCCATTCTGTAACTGAATTTGTAACTGAACTGTGAGTGCTTCAGTGTTAACGGTCGCGGTGGTGGACTACGGCATGGGCAATTTGCGCTCGGTTTCGCAGGCGGTTGTGGCGGCTGCGCAGGGCACCGCATGGCGAGTGCACATCACATCCCAACCAGAAGACGTGCGGGCGGCCGACCGCGTTATCTTGCCCGGTCAGGGCGCCATGCCCGACTGCATGCGCGAGCTTCAGGCCTCGGGCTTGCAAGAAGCGGTGTTGGAAGCGGCTGCCCAAAAACC
>CAMAXR010000078.1 GCA_945862195.1 Hylemonella gracilis | reverse complement strand
GTGGTTGACGGCGTCATGCCCAGCAACGAAGGTCGCGGCTATGTGCAGCGGCGCATCATCCGCCGCGCCATTCGCCACGGCTACAAACTGGGTCAAAAGGCGCCGTTTTTCCACAAGCTGGTGCCAGACCTTGTCCAGCTCATGGGCGCGGCTTACCCCAGTTTGGCGCAAAACGCCCAGCGTGTGGCCGACGTGCTTAAGGCTGAAGAAGAGCGCTTTTTTGAAACGCTTGAAACTGGCATGCACATTTTGGATACCGCCTTGGCCGGTGGCGTGATGGTGTTGCCCGGTGAGGTGGCCTTTAAGCTGCACGACACCTATGGCTTTCCGCTAGACCTGTGTGCCGATGTGTGCCGTGAGCGGGGTTTAAGCGTGGACGAAGCGGGCTTTACTGCGGCCATGGAAAAACAAAAAAACCAAGCCCGTGCGGCGGGTAAATTCAAGATGGACAAAGCGCTGGACTATTCCGGCGCGGGCAACGACTTTGTGGGCTACGACGGCCTGACGGCCAACGCCAAAGTGCTGGCTTTGTACCTAGAGGGCACCCCCATACAAGAACTGAAGGCTGGCCAGGTGGGCGTGGTGGTGCTGGACACCACACCGTTTTATGCCGAGTCCGGTGGACAAGTGGGCGACCAGGGCCTGATCCACCACGGCAGCGCCCAGTTTCATGTGTTGGACACCCAAAAAATCAAGGCTGATGTGTTTGGGCACCATGGCGAGCTGCAAAGTGGCAGCCTTAAGGTGGGCGACGCCGTGCAGGCCCATGTGGACAGCGCATTGCGCGCGGCCACGGTGCGCAACCACAGCGCCACGCACCTCATGCACAAAGCCCTGCGCGAAGTGCTGGGCAGCCACGTGCAGCAAAAGGGCAGCTTGGTTAATGCCGAGCGCACCCGTTTTGACTTTGCGCACAACGCTGCAGTAAGCGACGCGGAAATTCGCCAAATTGAAACCATCGTCAATGCAGAAATTCTGGCCAATGCCGCAGCCCATGCGCGCGTGATGGACATTGAAAGCGCCCAAAAAACCGGCGCCATGATGCTTTTTGGCGAAAAATACGGAGAAACCGTGCGCGTGCTGGACATTGGCTCCAGCCGTGAGCTGTGCGGCGGCACCCACGTGAAGGCCACGGGCGACATTGGTCTTTTCAAAATTGTGGGAGAAAGCGGTGTGGCTGCGGGTGTGCGCCGTATTGAAGCCCTAACGGGCAGCAACGCACTAGCGTATTTGCAAGAGCTAGAAGACACCGTGGCTTTGGCTGCGGGCACGCTAAAGGCTGCGCCCTCTGAGCTCAATACCCGCTTGGGTCAGTTGCTAGATCAAGTTAAAGCGCTAGAAAAAGACATGGCCGCCCTGAAGGGTAAATTGGCTTCTAGCCAGGGCGACGAGCTTTTGGCCCAAGCCCAAGATGTTCAGGCTGCTGACGGCAAGACCCTCAAAGTATTGGCCGCCACGCTGGAAGGCGCTGACGCTAAAACCCTGCGCGATACCCTAGACAAACTTAAAGACAAGCTTAAAACTGCTGCTATTGTGCTGGCCGCAGTCGATGGAGGCAAAGTGCAATTGGCCGCGGGGGTCACTGCGGACAGTGTGGTTAAAGTCAAAGCCGGTGAGTTGGTAAATTTTGTAGCCCAGCAAGTGGGCGGCAAAGGCGGCGGAAAGCCCGACCTCGCTATGGCGGGCGGCACCGACCCCTCTAAGTTGCCCGCTGCACTGGCCAGCGTACAGGCGTGGGTGGCGCAGCAGCTTAAAAACTAAGCTGGCTTTATCCAAGGGGGCGTTTGAAGCGGTCGCTCCACCCATCTTTCAAAAGCTGCAGCCAACCCCATGCTGGCCAGCCAGTACAACACCAGGCATGCGGCAACATCAGCCCAAGATGGCTGAGCTAGGTTGGCATACATTGTGTTCACCAGTGTCAGTACCGCAAAATGCACCAAAAAAAGTGCGTAAGAAGTTCTACCGCCCCACTGGATGATGCGCTTGCCAAGCAAAGGCAACGCCTCTTTAGAGGCTGCGAGCAGCGCAGGATGGCCAAGCAGGCCGCCTAACCACAGGGCCACCGCAAGCGCAACGGCAATGCGCTCTCTAAATTCAAACAACAGTGCAAGCCCTACCCCGAGGGCCAACAAGCCCAACCACTTGCTAGGTTGTCTTGACGTACCCGCCCAGTAGGCGCATACGCCCATGCCATAGGCACCCCAAAAATACAGGGCCCCAACATCCCAGCGCTCATCCAAATTAAAAAACAGCAATGAAGCCGCCATGAGGACCACCAAGGCAAGTCTGGCCCAAAGTATTGGCTTAAAGGAAGTGCCAGCCCACACCAATAGGGCCATCAGCGCGAACAACTGAACATCAATCGCGACATACCAAATACCAGCCGACAAAGCCTCTTGCCCCAACAGGTTTTGCAGCAAAAGCGCATGCCCTAGCAGCTGAACCAGTGAGGGAGCAGCTGACAACATGCCGTCTTGCATCCCAAAACGAGCAATTTCAGTGCACAAGCAAGTTAGTAGCACTGCAACGAAACAGGGGGCTGCCAGACGCCAGTACCTGCCTACACATACCTCCCAAAGTGACCTATTCCAAGCTGTGCTGAGGTTACTTAAGCTCATGGCCGCCACATACCCACCCACCACTAAAAAAACCTGAACAGCCAGCCGAGCGTCATGAAACAACCAGTAAGTCAGCGTGGGCAGTAGCTCGTCTAGCGCTTTAGACAACGGGCCATAAGCCGTCAAGTGGTGCGCCACAATCAGCTGGGCGGCAATGATTTTGAGTGAATCAATATGCAGCTGGCGACCACGTGCCCTCATGATTTGGGCAGCATCAGGTCCGAGGTGCCGGGGCGAACCCAGCGTGAAAACTCCCTAGACGTGTCTACACAGCCTCCGGCAGCGGTGTAAAGCCCTCTAGGCTCTCTGTATCGGGCCATGATGCTCATGATGTGCTGGAGTTCTTCAGGATGGTCTAAGCTGGCTTGAATCAAGGGCACAATTTTTTGTTCATCCATGCGCGCCACGCCATGCCGGTCTTGGCAGATGCCATGACGCCAATGAAAAATTTCTACGCATTTTTGTGTGAAATTGTAGGGTTTGCTGCAATTCCAGAAATTATTGAACAAGCCATTACCAAGGTACATGAGCCATGAACCTTCAAATCCCTCCACATCAGCCGAGGCTTCATGGGGGTTTCGAAACCACACACGGTCTCCGGGCACAAAATACTTTGGCGGCAACGGGTGTTCTATGGAGCCCAGCTCGCGTAAAAAAACATCGTGAAACTCACCCGACATGATGGGTCGATGTGACCAAAGTTGTTGAAGGTTTTGGTACATCTCAGGGTGACAATGCTCGATCTCTTGGGCAATGCCCAGCAAACACACGTATTCGGTGGCCCGGTAGCACGAAAACGCAAAGGTAGAGCCCGACACCTTGGGTTGAGTGGCTTGTGTGAGTGCCTCAACCAAAGAGACGCCGCTTTTGATCACAAAGCCGCTGCCTTTTTTGTAGGACCAAAAGGCTTCGGGTCTCTCCGCCTCACTGGTGTGAAACGCCAGCGACGTTTCTTGAGCAGCCTGAACAATGTGCATGCGAATGCGAATGGCCGAAATCAACTCATCTAGGCTTGGAAACTCATAAGGCATGGGACCCAAAAGCAGTGCCACCAGTATTTCACTTGCAAGACTGGCTTGGGGCAACTCTTGGGCTATGGCAGTTTGGAGGCCAAGGGTGTCAAACCCCGGCGCCCACTGCCGAGCACAAGACTCATCGAGTCTGAGATGAATGTAGTAACTCAGGGCATCACGCCCTGAATTGGCATGGATGTGCAGGTACAGGTCTGAAAGCCCCAATTGCCCGAGCAGGTCTAGAGATAAATCCTCAGGGTGAGTTCTGCAGGGCACTCTAACGTACACCCCACGGTGCCTAAGCGCCAGCTGCCTTTGAACGGATTGAGACAACAGAGGTAAGTTGCGACGAACCAGTGAGCTTGAAGTGTTGTTTGGCATAACCAAGGTTCAGCGACAGTTGATATATTGGCTACTTTAATACCCGATTAACCTCTGAGGTTTTATGGTTTTCCCTCAACTCGTTTGGCCTAAGTTGTGTAGCTGGCTTTCATAAAAACGCGCCTGCCCCGTGATGGGGTCTTGAAACGCAATGGCTTTGGCGCACAGTTGCAGCGGGCGGGTGTAGTCATCGGCATGGCCTGGGCCGTGCACCACGTTGGGGTACAACAGGTCATTCAAGATGGGTCGGCCCAAGGCGTTCATGTGCACCCTCAATTGGTGGGTCTTGCCGGTGATGGGTTTAAGGCGGTACAGCGCCCATCGTTGCTGGCTCAGAGTTGCGTTTTCCAGCTGCACTTCATGCACGCGTTCTATATGTGTTTGGCTGTTGGGTGGGCCTGAAACTTCGCGCTGTTTAAAAAACTTTACATCGGGCTCGATGCGGCTTTGGTAGAGCATGGGCTGGGCGCCATCCCAATGGCCATATTTAGGGCTGTCATTGCCAACAAGCCTGTGATGGTTCTGGTGGCTATGGCGGTTGTAAGGCGCTATGGCTTCATAGAGTTTGTCGACCAAGCGGTCTTTAAACAGGGCTTGGTAGGCGGCTCGGTCTTTCGCCCTGACGCTAAACACCACCACTCCTGCGGTTTCGCGGTCTATGCGGTGGATGGGGCTGAGCATGCTCAACCCCAGTTGCTGCTTCAAGCGCACCAGCAACGATTCCTTAACAAACCGGCCTGTGGGGGTTACGGGCAAAAAATGCGGTTTGTCTGCCACCACCAGGTGCTCGTCCTGAAACAAGATGCGCTCCTTGAGCGGAATGGGTGGCTCAAATGCCAGATGCCGGTAATAGTAAATACGCGGGTGTTCCTGTGCGGTGCGCTGGCGCAAATCAGCACAAGTGGTGCTGGGTTTAAGGGCCTGACCAAACTCATCCAGCACCCAACCCTCGGCCATGCGTTGCAACCATTGTTCTGGCCTGACCACGGGCAGGCGCTGGGCTAAAAAATCAAGCACCAAACCCCACGAGCCATTTGACAGTGCCACACAACTTGGGCTGACGCCATCTTGAAGCGGTAAATGGCTAGGGCGCTCCATGGGCCTAGTTGCTAAATGCGCTTGAACACCACATCCCACACGCCATGTCCAAGTCTTAGACCGCGTTTTTCAAATTTGGTGAGCGGGCGGTAGGCGGGTTTAGGTGCAAAGCCTTCGGCGTCGACGTTTTCGGAGTTGCGCAACAGTGGTTCACCACTCAGAACCTGCACCATTTGATGCGCGTAGGGTTCCCAATCGGTGGCGCAGTGCAGATAGCCTCCGGGTTTCAGGCGGGCAGCCAGTTGGGACGCCAGTTTGGGCTGAATCAGGCGCCGCTTGTTATGGCGCAATTTGTGCCAAGGGTCCGGAAAAAACACATGAATACCGTCCAAACTGCCCAAGGGCACCATGTGCTCGATCACCTCTACTGCGTCGTGCTGCAAAATGCGGATGTTGCTCAGCCCACGATCGCCGATCTGCTTGAGCAAGGCTCCCACGCCGGGTTCATGAACCTCGCAACATAAAAAGCGGGTGTGCGGCATGAGTTCGGCAATATGGGCCGTGGCGTCTCCCATACCAAAGCCAATTTCCAACACGACGGGTGATGAGTTGTCCGGGGCAGCATTCGCGTCGCGATGCTGAGCAAACACCGTGTTCCATTGCTGCAAGCCTGGCTCGTACTTCAACAAGTAGAGCGGCCCCAATTCTTCAAAAGCCTTGGCTTGGCCTGAGGTGGTGCGGCCTGCTCGGCGCACATAGCTTTTGATGGTTTTGGGAAATTCCACACCTACCGGTGGCAGGCGGCGGGCATCTTTGGGGGGGAGTCTGGTCACGTGGAAATTTTATCGGACATATCCGTGTGCCCAAACCTTGCCGCCCATTGCAGCACAGCGGCATGCAGCCAATCGTGCAGAGGTGTGGTGTTTGCAAGCGCATCCGTTTGCAAGCCCAAGGTTTGGGCCGCAGTGTTCAAGAGCTTGAGCGGGTCTGAGGTGTTCAGCGCTATGGCGCCGTTTTGTTTAGAGAGTTTGGCGCCGTCTTCACCCAGTACCAAGGGCGTGTGCAGGTACTGCGGAGCGGGTAGGTTAAGGGCTTGTTGCAAAAGTAATTGGCGGGCGGTGTTGTCGGCAAGGTCTGCGCCGCGCACCACATGGGTCACGCCTTGCTGAGCGTCGTCCACCACCATCGCCAGCTGGTACGTAAAGTAAGCATCGCTGCGCTGCAAGGCAAAGTCGCCTACGGCTTCGGTCACGTTTTGTTGTTGGGGGCCCAGCCACCGGTCTTGCCAATGCACCAGCTGAAGCTGATGGGTGCGCACATAGGCCGTTGTGTTGAAGCGCCAGGTGGGGTGTTTGACGTTTGGGTTGAGTGTTGGGGGTATTGAATTGGGTCGGCAAGTTCCGGGGTAAACCCGCTCTTCATGCCTTGCAGGTGCTTCTCCAAGGGTTTGCAGCGCCGTCAAAATGTCTTTGCGCGAGCAGGTGCAGGGGTATACCCATTGCTGTGCTTGCAAAAGCGCTAATGCTTGCTGGTAAAGGGCAGTGCGCTGACTTTGCCAGACCACGGGCTGGTCGGGGTACAAACCGCAGGCCGCCAATTGGCTCAGGATAATTTCGCCCGCACCGGGAATGCAACGAGGTTGGTCCACATCTTCCATACGCACGAGCCATGTGCCGCCATGCGAGCGGGCATCTAGCCAACTGGCCAGAGCAGCTACCAAGGAACCTGCGTGCAGGTAGCCCGTCGTAGAGGGCGCAAAGCGGCCTATGTAGCGACGAGTGCCATTGCCCATGTTGCCTAGGGGAGCCGCCATGGGTTCAGCAAATTTTGAGTGCCAGCTCCAAACCTGAAACAAAGGCGTTTTCTACACGGTGGCCCAAGCACCAGTCGCCACACACGCCCAAGCCCGAACGTTTGTCCCACAAAAAAGGCTTGCCTAAGGGTTCTTGGGTTTGGGCATAGCGCCAGCGGTGAACTGCTGCAAAGCTGGGCTCGGCCAAGATGCCGGTGACCTCGGCAAAGGCCTTGAGCATTTTGGACTGGATGCGGGCGCTATCGTCTTCAAGGTGCTCTTGGGACCATTGCGGGCTGGCCTGAACCGTCCAACGCTCAATCGGGGTGCGGGCGGGTTTGCTGTTTTCGCGGGCCAGCCAAGAAATTCGGTGGTGCGTGCTGCGTGCGGCATTCCACTGAGGGCCCAAAGTGCCCAAGCCTGGTTGCATGGCTTGCGGAAAGGCCAACATCAAGGTCCAGCAAGGGGCTACATAAACATCGCCAATGCGTTCTACCCAGTCTTTGGCAAGCTTGGAGCGTTGCAGTAACTGACGTGCCTGCGGCGCGGGCAGCGCCAATAAAACGCCATCAAAACCCGAAAACACCCGGCGTTCGTCTTCAGGGCCTTCGGTTTGCAATTGCCAACGCTGCTTGATCAAGTGGTCAGGCTCTATATGGGTTACCAAAGTCTGGAGCCGAACCATGTGCTCTTGCACCAAAGGCTCGCCCCAAGTGCGCACGAGTTCATTCATGCCGGGCTTTGGTACCCAGTGGGGTTCGCGGTCGGGCAGGGCGGCCGCAAAGGTACTGCCATAGGGGTCTAGCACCCGAACTGCGTTGGCACTCCATGGGCGGCACAAGCCGGGCACGGTTTCTAGGGCTTCGGCAAACCGCAGGTCGCGCACTGTAAAGTACTGGGCACCATGGTCAAAGTTGCCAAATTCGGTGTTGCGCGTGGACATACGCCCGCCTAAGCCACGGCTTTTTTCAAACAGCGTGACGCGGTGACCAGCTTGTACCAGCGTGCGGGCACAGGTCACGCCGGCCATGCCAGCGCCGATGATGGCGAAGTGGAGGTTGTTCTTCATGCCCTGAACTCCAGATTGGTTGACTCCCTCCAATGTACATCGCTTAGGGGGGCCGACCCTGAGTAATATCCAGCACACCACAATTGCTTAACTCCCCTTAATTTTTTTTAACAGGTGACTCTTGCTTACCCTTCGTAAATCTCAAGACCGAGGCTATGCTGACCATGGCTGGTTGAAATCGTTTCACAGCTTTTCATTTGCGGGTTACCACGACCCCAATCACATGGGCTGGGGCAATTTGCGCGTCATCAATGAAGACCGCATTGCCCCTGGCACCGGTTTTGGCACCCACGGCCACCGCGATATGGAAATCATCAGCTACGTACTGTCGGGCAATTTGGCACACAAAGACAGCATGGGCAACGTTAAAGGCATTCCCCCCGGAGACGTGCAACGCATGAGTGCGGGCACCGGCGTCCAGCACAGTGAGTTCAACCACGCGCCCAACGAAACCACGCATTTTTTGCAAATATGGATTCAGCCCAACGTCACCGGCATACCCCCCAGCTACGAGCAAAAAACCTTTTTAAACACTGAAAAGCAAGGCCAACTGAAGTTGGTGGCCTCTGCCGATGGCAGCGAAGGCTCGGTCAAGCTGAATGCCGATGCGCG
>CAMAXR010000077.1 GCA_945862195.1 Hylemonella gracilis | reverse complement strand
GCCAAGTTCAAGGGACAGGCTTCTTGCTGAATCTCACACAAAAGCACGATGTCTGCCAGCTCTGCCAAGGTGGAAGACGCATGTCCGGTGATGGCCACGATGCATATACCTTGGCGCTTTACGGCGGGCAACATGGCATTGAGCTCATCAGACTCGCCGCTGTTTGAAATGGCCAACACCAAGTCCTGGTCGGTGATCATTCCCAAGTCGCCATGGCTGGCTTCTGCGGGGTGCACAAACATGGCGGTGGTACCGGTAGACGCCAGCGTTGCTGCTATTTTTCTGCCGATGTGGCCGCTTTTGCCCATGCCTGTGACCACCACCCGCCCCGTCGTGCGCAGGATGGCGTGCACCGCCTCTACCAATGTGGGCCCTACTTGCGCCTTCAGCCCCAGCAAGGCATCAGCCTCGATTTGCAGCGTGTCGAGTGCAGTTTGCAGAATTTTGGAGGCGTGGTCATGGACCCATGCTGGGCTTGGCGATTGGGCTTGTGACATGAATTCATTTTATCGACCCTCTTCAGCTTGCTAGGATGAGCACATGAATGCTTTGGAATTGACCCTGTTGTATCTGCTGGCCGCAGTACTGGGCGTGGTGGTGTTTCGCGCCTTGAAGCTCCCCCCCATGCTGGGGTATTTGTTTGTGGGGGTGGTCATTGGCCCCAACGCTTTGGCGCTCGCTCAAAACTCCACAGGCATTCGCCACTTGGCGGAATTTGGCGTGGTGTTTTTGATGTTTGTGATCGGCTTGGAGTTCAGCTTGGCCAAGCTCAAATCCATGCGCTCTTATGTGTTGGGCCTGGGCCTGTTTCAGGTGCTGTGCACCATGGCGGTGGCGGGCTTGTGTTGGTTGGCCGTCTCCTTTTGGCTGCCGGGGGTTTGGGAGTTGCATTGGTCTGGCGTGCTGGTGCTTTCCAGCGTGATGGCCATGAGCAGCACGGCCATCGTGGTCAAGATGCTGTCCGAGCGTCAAGAGCTGGACACCCCCTACGGGCAACGCATCATGGGCGTTTTGCTGTTTCAGGATTTGGCGGTGATTCCGCTTTTGGTGATGGTGCCCGCCCTAGGCAGCCCGCCGCAAGAGCTGCTGACCTCTTTAGCGGAGGCGGGCATCAAAGCTCTGGTGTTGCTCACCGTGCTGCTGACCATTGGGCCCTATGTCATGCGCTATTGGCTGCGCCTGGTGGTGCTGCGCAAGAGCGACGAACTTTTCATGCTCAACCTTTTGCTCATCACGCTGGGCCTGGCGTGGTTAACCGAGTTGGCAGGCTTGAGTATGGCCTTGGGGGCTTTTACGGCCGGTATTTTGATTGCTGAAACCCCTTTTAAGCACCGTGTGGAAACGGACATACGCCCTTTCCATGATGTGCTTTTGGGTTTGTTTTTCATCACGATTGGCATGGCGCTGGACTGGAAACTGGTTTGGGAGCGCTGGTTGTTGGTGTTGGTGCTTCTTGTGTTGTTGGTGTTGCTCAAAGTCGCCATCACCGCGGCATTGGCGAAGGTGCTGGGGGCAGCTCCTGGGGTGGCTTTGCGTACAGGTTTGTATTTGGCTCAGGCGGGCGAGTTTGGCTTTGTGCTGTTGACCTTGGCGCAAGACCAGTCCCTGTTGCCTTCCAATCTGCTCAACCCGGTGTTGGCAGCTATGGTGGTATCCATGTTGGTGGCGCCCATCATCATCAACTACAGCAACACCTTGGTGATGAAGTTGGTTTCAAGCGACTGGCTGTTAATGTCTTTGCAGGTCACGGACATTGCACGCAAATCCATACAGGTCAACCAACACATCGTGATTTGTGGGTTTGGACGCTGCGGTCAAAACTTAGCGCGTGTGCTCGAGCGCGAAAAAATTCCCTACATGGCACTGGATTTAGACCCGGATCGCGTCCGTCTGGCCAATGCGGCGGGACACTCGGTGGTGTACGGTGACGCCTCTCGTTTGCAGGCGCTGATGGCAGCAGGCGTGGTGCGCGCTCGGGCGGTGGTCATTACCTATCTCGATATTGCGGGCTCTTTAAAAGTGCTGTCCCACATCAAAGAACATGCGCCCCAAACACCCGCGATTGTGCGCACACAGGACGACTTTGACTTAGATAAGCTGCGCCAAGCTGGCGCCACCGAGGTGGTCCCTGAAGCTATTGAGGGATCCTTAATGCTAGCCAGTCATGCCTTAGCGCTGGTGGGTGTCCCCATGCGCCGTGTGATTCGCATCATTCAAGAGCAGCGCGAAACCCGCTACAGCCTTTTGCGCGGCTATTTTCATGGGGCCGATGACGACTCGGTGGATGAAATTCATCAAGAACGCTTGTTGCCCATCACCTTAACCGAAAGCTCCAATGCGGTGGGCCAAGCTTGGGCCGCTATTGAGCCCCGCATGCACCAAGTGCGTCTGGTTCAGTGGCGTCGACAACATGGCGCGCTGGAAGAAGACACCGCCAGTGCCTTGCTACAAGCGGGCGATGTGGTGGTGCTGAGTGGTACGGCCGAAGATTTGTCGGTGGCCGAGCACGAGCTGCACCGCATCCATCTTTAAGCTGCCAAGTAATCGTTGGTCGCTGCTACTGGGGCGGTGTCGTTTTCGTTGAATTGCCAGTACACAGACCGCACGGTGATGTCATGCCGCTGTTGGGCCACCTTGACAATGGTGCGCTCCACTTGGCGCAGGCTGGACGAAAAGGCCAAGTACTCCTTGGCCAAGTCCAGCATGACCAAATATTCATGGCTTTTGGAGTCCAACGTCAACAGCTTGAGTTTGTATTGCTGACGCTCCATGCCCGCCTGGGCCAAGGCCTCGGCCACCACCTTGCTGAGTTTATCGCGGCGCGCCAAGCTAAAGCCTCGGGGCCGACGGGTGTGCAATGCAATCACATTGTCAGGCTTTGGGGGGTTCAGCGGGGCAACCCCCACCTTGCCAAGGCCAGCAAGTTCTTGAAACGATGTTTTTTTAAATATCCAGTGATCCAACATGTTTTGCCTCCAAATGAATCCGCACAAAAGCAAACGCAAACATTTAAACGATTTAAATCGTTTCTGTAATTCTAGTGTGTTTTTTCACGGATACAAATTTTTTTCATTTGCCAATACAAAATTTGGAAAAAATGTGACCCAGCAACTCATCGGAGCTGACTTGCCCAGTGATGTCGCCCAAGGCCACTTGGCACAGACGCAGCTCTTCGGCCAACAGGTCCAGCGCGGAAGCTTGCTGGCCCTTTATGTTCAGCCGTTCGGCCGCGGCCTGTAGGTGTTGGCTGGCCTCTTGCAAGGCTGCGACGTGCCTGGCGCGCGCGATAAACAAGCCGTCTTGGGCGCCGCCTTGCCAACCCGCCAATTGCAGCAATTGCTGGCGCAACGCATCCAAGCCTGCGCCAGTTTGGGCAGAAATCAACAACTGTGTCACCACGCTTGAAGCGGGTGAGCTTTGCTTTTCCTCCGATTTATCACCAGCAGCGCCACTCACCACATCCACTTTGTTCCAAACATCAATGCGAGGAATCCGTTGTCCTAGGCGTTGGTCCAGATCGAGGCTTAGGGCCTCGTCTGCGTGCTGGTACGCTAGCTCGTTGGCGCGGCTTAAGTCTCTTAAAAACAAAACCGCGTCGGCTGTCTCCACGGCCTCCCAAGCGCGGTCAATGCCCATGCGCTCCACCACGTCTTCGCTGTCTCTAAGCCCTGCGGTATCCATCACATGAATGGGCACGCCTTCTATTTGAAGCTCTTGCTGCAATTTGTCGCGCGTGGTACCGGCAATGGGCGTCACGATGGCCAACTCTTTACCGGCCAAGGCATTGAGCAAAGAGCTTTTACCCACATTGGGTTGACCGGCAATCACCACGCGCAACCCTTCTCTAAGCAAGGCACCTTGCTGGGCCTTAAGCATCACCTCTTGCAACCGGGTTTGGAGCTTTTGTATTTGCCCTGCTGCATCGGCTTGCTGCAGAAAATCCAGTTCCTCTTCCGGAAAATCTAGGGTGGCCTCCACCAACATGCGCAAATGCGTGAGGCCGTCGGTCAGCCTATGGATGTGCGCTGAAAACTCGCCAGAGAGCGACCTGCTGGCGCTTCGGGCGGCGGCCTCCGTGCTGGCATCGATCAGGTCGGCAATGGCTTCGGCTTGAGCCAGGTCGAGCTTGCCGTTTAAAAAGGCGCGCTGGCTGAACTCACCGGGCTGGGCCAGCCGCAAACCCGCCGCACCCGCCGCACCCGTCACACCCGTCACACCCGCCGTTTCGGCCGCATGTTCTATGCATCTGGCCAAGAGCATGTGCAGCACCACAGGGCCGCCATGGGCTTGCAACTCCAACACATCTTCGCCGGTAAAAGAATGCGGCCCCTTAAAAAATAAGGCCAGCACATGGTCAATGGGCGTGCCGGTTTTGTCTTGAATGGCCAGGTAATGCGCGTGGCGTGGCTTAAGAGCTTGTCCGCACAAAGATTGGGCCCAAGGGCCTAAGCCGCGACCACTGATGCGCAACACCCCCACCGCACCCCGCCCTGGCGCTGTGGCTAGGGCGATGATGGGTTCGGGTGCGTGGCTTAGTTGACCCCCAGCTGCCGGTTGATGACCCATTGCTGTGCGATGGACAAAATATTGTTGGTCAGCCAGTACAGCACCAGGCCCGCGGGGAAGAAGAAGAACATAAAGCTGAACATCAGCGGCATGATCCACATCAACTTGGCTTGCATGGGGTCAGGTGGCGTGGGGTTGAGCCAAGTTTGCAGTACGGTGGTCACGGTCATGAGCAGCGGCAAGATGTAATAGGGATCTTTGGTGGACAGATCGGTGATCCACAAAATCCAAGGTGCATTGCGCATTTCCACGCTGGACAACAACACCCAATACAGCGCAATAAAAAATGGAATTTGAATGGCGATCGGCAAGCACCCGCCCAGTGGGTTGACCTTTTCTTCGCGGTAAATGCGCATCATCTCTTGCTGCATTTGTTGCGGCTTGTCTTTCAGACGCTCGCGCATTTCCATGACTTTGGGGTTGATGGCTTTCATCTTGGCCATGCTGGCGTAAGCTTTGGCATTGAGCCAATAAAAAGCCAGCTTGAGCAACACCACCAGGCCGACAATGGACCAACCCCAGTTGTCTATCAACAAGTTGAGCTGATCCAACAACCAATACAAGGGCTTGGCCAAAATGGTGAGCCAGCCGTAGTCTTTCACCAGCTCCAAGCCCGGCGACAAAGACTCCAACAGTTTCTCCTCTTGTGGGCCCACAAACAGCTTGGCATCCAATTTGACGCTGGCACCTGCGGGCAACAGCCCCAAGGGGGTGATCATGCCCACGGCGTACAAATTTTGATCCACCTTGCGCATGAACAATTCGCGCTTGATGCCATCGGCTAACAACCACGCACTCGCGAAATAGTGTTGCACCATACCGATGTAGCCGTTGCTAGAGGTTTTTTCAATCTCTTGCTTGTTCTTTTCGATGTCGGTGAACTCAGCCTTTTGGTATTTTTTGGCGTCCGTATACACCACAGGGCCGGTGAAGGTGGCGTAAAAGTCCGATTCACCTGCAGGTTTGTTGCCGTCTCTTACCAGCTGAAGGTACAACTGTGGTTCCACACTTTGCGCGCCTTTGTTTTCGGCAACGTGTTGCACTTCTACGGCGTAGCTGCCGCGACGCAGGGTGTAGCTTTTAAGCAGCTGAACGCCGCCCACCACAGGGGAGCTCAGAGTCAGGGTCACGGCGTCTTGACCCTCTTTGATCGACCAATCGCCCGGCTGCGCGCTCATTAGAGTTTTGTGATTGGGCAATGCCGCGCCACCGGCACTGGGAATCAAGCCGGTTTGGGACACATAGACCCGGTCGCGGCTTTGGTCCAACAGCACAAAGGACTGCTGGGGTTGAGCTTGGTCATCATGTTTTAAAAATTCCGACTTCACCACCACGCCGCCCTCGGTATCCACCGTGAGCTTTAAAACGTCGTTTTGAATCACCACGCGCTGGCGCTGAGGGTTGTTGGCCCCTTGGTCACCTGACTGCGTCAAAGGCACCCCATCGGCGCCCACACTCGAAGATGGAGGTACCGTTTGCAAAGGCGCACTGGCAGTGGGAATGGATGCGTCTTTAGCCTCTGTTGCAGCCTTAGTGGTGTTGGAGTTGGCTGCATTAGATGAGGTCGCCGCTTCAGGCGATGGTGCGGCCTTTTGGGGCGGAAAGAATGTGGCCGGGTTGCCCTGATGGATTTGCCACTGATCCCACAGCAACACCATAGAAAAACCAAAAATAACCCACAAAATGGTGCGGCGGATATCGTTCATATTAAGATAAATTTAGAGCTGTAATGACGAGCGTCTTTTAAATACAAAGGTTAAACATGTGCTTAAGGTGTGCGGGACGAGTTGGGGGCCGCCGTGGGTACGGGGTCATGACCGCCCGCGCACCAAGGATGACATCTCAAAAGTCGCTTAGCGGTGAGCCCGCTTCCGCGCCATGCACCGTGTGACTGTAACGCCTCCAGGGCGTACTTAGAGCACGTGGGTTCAAATCTGCAACTCGATCCGAGCCAAGGGCTTAGCAAGAAGCGGTAGCCTTTGACGAGGCCCAGCAGAAAAAACTTCATGGCGCCTGATTCGTTTGTGTCGCTTGCATTGCTTCTTTTGCATCGTTTTTCGACCGCTCCTCCGACCAATTTTGAAACAGTTGCTGCAGCTCCATGCGAACCAAACGCTGTAAGTCGCGCGAGCTCGCACTTGGAAACCGATCTAAGTCAAAGCGTTGCCTCAACCGCACCAAAAAGGTGTGGTGCGCCGGGGGCGTGATTTGAGATTGGCCGATGTTGTAAATCTGACGCTTGATGAGGTTGCGGGTGACCGCTCTTTTGGCCCAGCGTTTGGGCACCATAGCCCCAAGCCTGAAGCCCGGCTCAGGGTTGGTCAGTACATGCATTCCAAAGTGGGGGGTGTGCCCCACAGGTTTGCAATAAAGCGCTTCTTGAAATTGGGCCCGTGTTTTGAGCTTAATCACGGGTGTTGATCAGCTTGGCTTAAACAGCCAAACGCTTGCGGCCTTTAGCGCGACGTGCGTTGATGACCGCGCGGCCACCGCGGGTTTTCATGCGAACCAAAAACCCGTGGGTGCGAGCACGGCGGATTTTGGAAGGTTGGTAGGTGCGTTTCATGACGAAATCCTGTCTAATTATTCTGAAAAACCCAGCATTATCAACGCTTCTAGCAAATCTTGCAATTTTTTTGTTTCTACTGCCTTGAGGTCTGTGGATAAGCTTTTGATTAAGTACAATGGCGAGGCGCTCATCATTACAACTATCCACAGCTTGTCTTGTCCATGAAGGATTCCCTTTCCCAAGCTCTGCCTGACCCTCCCGGCCCAGATGCAGGGCTTGCGCTATGGAGTGGCTGCTTAGAACAACTGGCGCAAGAGCTTCCTGAGCAACAGTTCAATACGTGGATTCGCCCTCTCTCTGTGGAGTTGAAAGAAGACGCCTCTAAGCTGGTGGTTTTTGTGGGCAACCGCTTCAAAATGGACTGGGTTCGTGCCCAGTACCTTCAACGCATCAGTCAACTTGTGGAAAAGTTGTACGGCCAGCCCCTTTCTATTGACCTCGCACTCACGCCCCGCGAGATTCAGACGGCCCCTATTGGCCTTTCAACATCGCACCTTCTGTCGCTTGGTGGTCATGTTGTCCCGTCAAATACCCCAGTCAGTGGAGATGCCGTCCCTTTTGGAGCCGACGACAAAGCCTTGCAAGTCTCTAAAAATCGCTTAAACGTCACTTTGACGTTTCAAAACCTCATCGAAGGTACGGCCAACCGTATGGCACGCGCCGCTGCGATGCATGTAGCTTCTTCGCCGGGTCAGCTTTACAACCCTCTCTTTATTTACGGTGGCGTAGGTCTGGGTAAAACCCATTTGATGCACGCTATTGGCAATCAGCTCGTGCACGACCGGCCACAAGCCAAGGCCCTCTACATCCACGCCGAGCAATTTGTGTCCGATGTGGTGCGTTCTTACCAGCGCAAAACCTTTGACGAGTTCAAAGACAAGTACCACTCCTTAGACTTGCTGCTGATTGACGATGTGCAGTTCTTTGCCAACAAAGACCGCACCCAAGAAGAGTTTTTCAACGCCTTTGAGGCGCTGCTGGCCAAAAAATCACACATAGTAATGACCAGTGACACCTACCCCAAGGGTTTGACAGACATTCACGAGCGTTTGGTGTCCCGCTTTGATTCGGGCCTGACCGTGGCGATTGAGCCGCCCGAGCTTGAAATGCGAGTGGCCATTTTGATCAACAAGTCCCTGGCCGAAGGCACCGATATGCCCGAAGAAGTGGCCTTTTTTGTCGCCAAAAACGTACGCTCCAACGTTCGTGAGCTCGAAGGCGCTTTGCGCAAAATTTTGGCTTATTCGCGCTTCAACCAAAAAGAAGTGTCCATTCAGCTCGCACGCGATGCCTTACGCGACCTGTTGTCTATCCAAAACCGCTTGATTTCCGTAGACAACATTCAAAAAACCGTGGCCGACTATTACAAAATCAAAGTGGCGGACATGTACTCTAAAAAGCGTCCCGCCAGCATTGCGCGGCCCCGCCAAATCGCCATGTATTTAGCCAAAGA
>CAMAXR010000076.1 GCA_945862195.1 Hylemonella gracilis | reverse complement strand
GGCACGGCCGATTGCGGCACTTTGTCTTCATCGCGGTGCAACCACTTGTTGGCCGCTTTGATCATGGACAGGTCAGCACTGCGGGCCTTAAGGGACTGAACCTCGTCTTGGAACGCTTTTTGCATGCCCAGCGCATAACCGGCCATGATTTCATAGCGGTTGTTGATCAGCGCTTCTAGGGTGTGCTCGTCGGCCACGAGCTTGACTTGACCCAAAGCCAGCTTGGGCGGCGTCTTTTTAACCTTGGCCAAACCAAATACCTGCAAAACAGAGATGTAAAGCCAACCGATGTCAAATTCGTACGGTTTGACCGACAACTTGGCGGAGGTGGGGTAGGTGTGGTGGTTGTTGTGCAGCTCTTCGCCGCCAATCAAAATACCCCACGGCACGATGTTGGTACTGTGGTCGGCTGCTTCAAAGTTGCGATAGCCCCAATAGTGGCCAATACCGTTAATCACACCCGCCGCGGTAACAGGAATCCAGGCCATCTGCACTGCCCACACGACCGCACCGGCGGCGCCAAACAAGGCCAAATCAATGATCAACATCAGGCCCACGCCTTGCCATTTGTAGATGGAATACAGGTTGCGCTCAATCCAGTCGTTGGGGGTGCCGTGACCGTAACGAGACATAGTGTCTTGGTTGCGGGTTTCAACGCTGTAGAGTTCGGCACCTTCCCAAAACACTTTGCGAATGCCAAAAACTTGGGGGCTGTGGGGGTCTTCAGCGCTTTCACACTTGGCGTGGTGTTTGCGGTGAATAGACGCCCACTCTTTGGTGACCATACCGGTGGTCAACCACAACCAAAACCGGAAAAAATGCGCCACCCATTTGTTCAGGTCTAAAGAACGATGGGCCTGATGGCGGTGCAAAAAGATGGTGACCGACGCAATGGTGATGTGAGTGAACACCAACGCCACCAGCACCTGCTGCCACCAAGAGACCTGCCAAAGACCATGGGCCAGCCAGTCAATGATGGCGTTGAACACTGCCGAATCAGATATCCACATGTTTCAATACTTTCCGTAAATCAATAAAACTAAGGGTGGAACAAATCCACCCTTTCGATCGTCAACTCAGCACATTCTACGTGCGAGCCCCTCAAAACCCTAATTTGGGCTTGATATAGGTCCAAAACCGTTTATTTTTTCTGCCAAATGGCAGCAAAAAAACCATCGGTATGGTGAACATGGGGCCATAAACGCAAATAAGTAGCCCCCTCCTCGCCCAAACTGCACAGGCTGGAGGCCTCAGGCGCCTTAAGGTCGGTCAACAAGGTTTGCACCGAAAGGGCCTCAAAATCAGGGTGCGTTTGGCTGAAGGCTTGGGCAACAGCTTCGTTTTCTTGGCTCAGCAAGCTGCAAGTGGCGTATACCAAGCGCCCACCCGACTTGAGCAACTTGGCCGCACTGTCCAAAATCGCGGTTTGCTTGACTGACATTTCCTCTAAGGCTTTTAGGCTTTGGCGCCACTTCAGGTCGGGGTTGCGGCGCAGGGTGCCCAGACCGCTGCAGGGCGCGTCCACCAGCACACGGTCTAACTTACCAGCCAAGCGCTTGATGCGGTCGTCACGCTCGTGGGCGATGGCAGCGGGGTGTACGTTTGACAAGCCGCTGCGCGCCAGCCTTGGTTTTAGGGCATCGAGCCGATGACCCGCCGTGTCAAAGGCATACAGCCTGCCCGTATTGCGCATGCAAGCTCCAATGGCCAAGGTTTTACCACCAGCACCTGCGCAAAAGTCCGCCACCATTTCACCGCGCTTGGCGTCGAGTAGCAGAGCCAACAACTGTGAGCCTTCGTCTTGCACTTCAAAGGCACCCCGGTTAAAGGCCTCCAACTTGTTCAAAGCGGGCTTGCCTTGCAGGCGAAGCCCCCATGGGGAATAGGGCGTAGGTTCTGCCGCCAAGCCCGAGGCCACCAGCTCTTTCAAAACAGACTCGCGTTTTTCGTTGAGGATGTTGACACGCACATCCAAACCCGCCGTTTGGTTCAAGCTGTCAGCCAAAGCCCAAAACGCTGAGTCAGCCAGCTGCGGCTTGAGGCAAGCCACCAGCCAATCGGGCAAGTTGTGACGGTGGCGGTCCATCAAGTCTTGGGGGTTGACCTGATCGCACTGCTCGAGCCAGCGTAACTCTTGCGGGTTTAAGGCGCCTTTAAGAAAATCTCTGGGGGCTTGAAACCCCAATATGGCCAAGCGGCGCTCTTTGGGGCCACTTCCTGATGGGGCCAAATGGTCAAACAACAGTTTTTTACGAAGCACCTCGTACACCGTTTCGGCCAAGGTGGCGCGCTCACGCGGACCTAAGGCGCGGTGGTCGCGAAAAAACCGCGACACCACCGCATCGGCAGGGTGTTCAAATTTTAGGGTCAGGCGGACCAGTTCAGCGCTGAGGTCCAGTAAGGCTTTAGGGTGCATGAACTCTTATACAGCACCACGCAAAAGCTTGGCGATAGCGCGCGGGTAAATCAGGTGCTCTTGCGTCAGCACCCTTGCCGCCAGGTCGTCGGCATCGTCATCAGGCAGCACTGGAACCACAGCCTGTTCAAGTATGGGGCCGTGGTCCAGCTCTGCCGTGACCCTGTGCACGGTGGCGCCCGCAAACTTGCAGGCTGCATCCAGCGCGCGCTGATGCGTGTGCAAACCAGTAAATGCTGGCAACAGGGAAGGGTGAATGTTGACCAAGCGGCCGTCATAGTGCGACACAAAACCGGGCGTCAAAATGCGCATGAAGCCTGCCAACACCACCAATACCGGGTTGTGGGTATCGATGGAGTCCATCAGGGCTTGGTCAAATGCATCACGGCTGGGGTAAGAAAGGTGGTTAACGACTGCAGTGGCCACACCTTGAGCCTTGGCCAACTCCAGTCCCTTGGCATCAGGCCGGTTGCTGATCACCGCGGCCACTTGGGCGCCTAAAGTGTCAACCCAGCGCTGGGTTTGTGCGGCTTTCAAAATGGCCGCCATATTGGAGCCGCCGCCGGAGATCAGAATGACAAGGTTCTTCATGCAAATCATTATCAGCGCGCACCAGCAGGGCTGGCATGGCCTTGAGTCAGCAAACCAAAGAAGAAAGCGTTAAGAACCGCCTATCGGCGGCTAGCTCAGCAGCCGTGAGTACTTCGGCACGTGGGCCATCAGAAACTCCATCTGATCGGCCAAGATACGGCGGTTGCGCAAAATAAAGTCTTCCCACAAGCTGGGTACATAGGGCGTGTACAGCAGCGGCATACCCGCTTGCTCGGGGGTGCGGCTGCTCTTGCGGTGGTTGCACGCACGGCAGGCTGTAACCACATTCATCCAAGTGTCCACGCCTTTTTGAGCAAAAGGCACGATGTGTTCGCGGGTCAGCTCGGTCTCGTGATAGCGATCGCCGCAGTAGGCGCACACATTTCGATCGCGGACAAACAGCTTGGTGTTGGTGAGGCTGGGGCGCAGGTCAAAGGGGTTGATGTTGGGCACGCCCTTGGTGCCAATGATGCTGTTGACTCGGATGATGGACTGCTGTCCGGTGATGGCGTTGTGTCCGCCGTGAAACACAGCAACTTCGCCGCCGGATTCCCAACGAACCTCGTCCGCCGCGTAATGCAGCACAGCTTCCTCTAAGGTAATCCACGACTGGGGTAAACCTTGAGCCGACAGCTTCAAAACTTTCAAAACGATCCTCCTGACAAGTCAGTCAACCATCCACTAAAACGAAAGTGTGTACTAGCGGACGGCTGGGTCGTCGCCGCCTCGCCATTGCGTCACAATATACAGCCTTTCAGTGACATGAGGCTCTAAAGGAGCCCATTAATGGCCTATGTAGGGCCAAGTGTCTCCACCGTCCATCCGTTTTGCGTCATCTATTTCAACTTGCTCCATGAGAGTTTTCAGAGGGTTTCACCACCCGGGTATTGCCCCGGCCTGTGCCTTAACCATAGGTAATTTTGATGGGGTGCATCGGGGCCATCAGGCCATGATTGCCCTCATGCGCAGCGAAGCCGAGCAACGCGGCGTAGCAAGTTGCGTGCTCACTTTTGAGCCGCATCCGCGCGACTTTTTTGCCCAGCGGGCTCACCGCCCCGAACTCGCCCCAAGCAGGGTGGCCACTTTGCGCGACAAACTGGCCGACCTGAAACGCTGCGGTGTTGAGCAAACCGTGATCTTGCCTTTTGATGCCCATATGTCCTCGCTCAGCCCGCAAGCTTTTATTGAAAACGTCTTGGTTCAAGGCCTCAAAGCTCAGTATGTGCTGGTAGGCGACGACTTTAAATTCGGCGCCCAACGTGCCGGTGACTATGCGTTTTTAGATATCGCCGCCAGCGCCCTGCCCGCCCGCCAGCAGTTTGATGTGGCGCGCATGAACAGCTACGAGGTGCATGGTCTGCGCGTGTCCAGCTCCGCCGTGCGCCAAGCGCTGGCAGAAGGCCGCATGATGGACGCCGCCCGTCTGCTGGGCCATCCTTACCACGTCACTGGCCATGTGGTGCATGGCCGAAAACTCGGCCGCGAGTTGGGCTTTAAAACCTTAAACCTGCGCATTGCTCACAACCAACCCGCCACCACAGGCATTTTTGTGGTGCGGGTCATGGGGCTTGGTGCAGAGCCCTTGGCCGGTGTGGCCAATTTGGGCCGCCGCCCCAGCTTGGACGCCCAAGATGTGAACGGCGGCCGCGTGCTGCTGGAAACGCATTGCCTAGACTGGCCCCAAGATTTGGGCCCCGAGGGGGCCTACGGTAAGATCATTCGCGTGGAATTACTGCACAAGCTGCACGACGAAATCAAGTACGACAGCCTAGACGCCTTAAAGCAAGGCATTGCCCGTGACTGCGAAGCCGCAAGGGCGTTTTTCTAGCCACATCTCCGTTTGCCCTATGACCTCCGAAGCACCCGACTACCGCGCCACCCTCAATTTACCGGACACCCCGTTTCCCATGCGGGGCGACCTTCCCAAACGCGAGCCCGCTTGGGTCAAGTCTTGGGAAGAGCAAGGCACCTATAAAAAGCTGCGCGACGCCCGCCGCGGTGCGCCCAAGTTTGTGCTTCACGACGGCCCGCCCTACGCCAATGGCCAAATTCATATTGGCCACGCCGTGAACAAAATTCTCAAGGACATGATCGTCAAGTCGCGCCAGTTACAGGGCATGGACGCGCAATTTGTTCCCGGCTGGGACTGCCACGGCTTGCCCATTGAAAACGCCATTGAAAAACTCCACGGGCGCAACCTGCCCAGAGACGAGGTACAAGCCAAAAGCCGCGCGTTTGCCACCGAGCAAATTGCCGGACAAATGGCCGACTTCAAACGCTTGGGCGTGTTAGGAGCTTGGGACCAGCCCTACCGCACCATGGACTTTGCCAACGAGGCCAACGAGATTCGTGCGCTCCAACGCATCATGCAAAGGGGCTTTGTGTACCGTGGACTTAAGCCTGTCTACTGGTGCTTTGACTGCGCCAGTTCTTTGGCTGAATTTGAAATTGAGTACGCCGACAAAAAAAGCACCACGCTGGACGTGGCGTTTGAATGCGCTGAACCCGACAAATTGGCGGCCGCCTTTGGCCTGCCCGCCCTAAGCGGTCCTGCTTACGCCGTGATCTGGACCACCACCGCATGGACCATTCCCGCCAACCAAGCCCTAAACCTCAACCCCGAGATTGAATACGCGCTGGTTCAAACCGAACGGGGTCTGCTGGTGCTGGCGGCGGTGTTGGTGGAGTCTTGCATGGCGCGCTTCCAGTTGAGCGGCAACCACAATGGCCAAGTGTTGGCCACCACACTGGGCAAAAACTTGGCCCTTATCAACTTCAAGCACCCGCTTTACGATGTGGCAGACGCCAGTGGGCACTTCGGATACCGCCGCTTCAGCCCTGTGTATGTGGCCGACTACGCCACCGCACAAGACGGTACCGGCTTGGTGCATGCGGCCCCCGCTTACGGTGTGGACGACTTCAACAGCTGCAAAACCCATGGCCTGAACTACAACGACATTCTCAACCCCGTAGGTGCCAATGGCGCCTATGCCGCAGACTTTGCGCTGTTTGGCGGGCAACACATCTGGAAAGCCGTGCCGGTGGTGATTGAGGCCTTGCGCCAAGCGGGCAGGCTTATGGCCACACAAGATATTCAGCACAGCTACCCGCACTGCTGGCGGCACAAATCACCCGTGATTTACCGCGCTGCAGCCCAATGGTTCATCCGGATGGATAAAGCCGATCAAGCGGGTACTGAAGGCGTGTTCACCCAAGACAAAGCGACCCAAACCCTGCGTCAATTGGCCCTAGCAGCCATTGAAGAAACCCGGTTTTACCCCGAGAACGGTAAAGCCCGCCTGCGCGACATGATTGCCAACCGGCCGGACTGGTGCATCAGCCGCCAGCGCAGCTGGGGCGTGCCCTTGCCCTTTTTTATTCACAAAGACTCTGGCGATCTGCACCCCCGCACCATGGAACTCATGGATCAAGCGGCTCACATGGTGGAGCAAGGCGGCATTGAGGCCTGGAGCAAGGTGACCGCCGAACACATGCTGGGGGCGCAAGACGCCCAGCAGTACAACAAGGTCAACGACATTCTGGATGTGTGGTTCGATTCCGGCACCACCCATTACCACGTGCTGCAACAAAGCCATGCCGAAGCCTCTGTATGGCCTGCCGACTTGTATTTAGAAGGGCATGACCAGCACCGCGGTTGGTTCCACAGCTCTTTGCTCACGGCCTGCGCCATGTACGACCATGCGCCCTACAAAGGGCTGCTCACCCACGGCTTCACGGTGGACGGCAAAGGCCGAAAAATGAGCAAGAGTGTGGGCAATGTGGTGGCTCCGCAAGAAATCAGCAACAAATTGGGCGCTGAAATCATTCGCCTGTGGTGCGCCTCTACCGACTATTCGGGCGACCTCAGTGTGGACGACAAAATTTTGGCACGGGTGGTGGACGCTTACCGCCGCATTCGCAACACCTTGCGCTTTTTATTGGCCAATGTGAGCGACTTCAACCCCACCACTGACGCCGTGCCACTGGACCAACTGCTCGAGGTAGACCGCTACGCCTTGAGCCGCGCCGCTGAATTCCAAGCCGACATCTTGCGGCACTATGAGGTCTATGAATTTCACCCTGTGGTGTCCAAGCTGCAGGTGTACTGCTCTGAAGACTTGGGCGCTTTTTATTTAGATCTGCTCAAAGACCGGCTCTACACCACCGCACCCAAATCATTTGCAAGACGCAGCGCCCAAACGGCCTTGTGGCACATCACCCACGCCATGCTGCGTTGGATGGCTCCGTTTTTGAGCTTCACCGCCGAAGAGGCATGGGAAGTTTTTGGCACGTCCGACTCCATCTTTTTAGAAACCTATGCCCAGTTGCCTAAGCCCGATACCCAGTTGCTCACCAAGTGGTCCCGCATTCGCGAGATTCGCGACGCCGTCAACAAAGACATTGAAACCCTGCGCGCCGCGGGCCAGGTGGGGGCGTCTTTGCAAGCCCAAGTGCATATTACGGTCAACGCCGCCGACCACGCCCTGCTGAGCAGTTTGGGTGCAGACCTGAAATACGTGTTGATTACCTCCGGCGTCACCCTGAACTTGGGCGCTGCTCTGGCCGTGCAAACTCAAGTCTCGCAAGACCTCAAGTGCGACCGCTGCTGGCATTACGCCGCAGATGTGGGGCAGCATGCTGATCACCCCAGCTTGTGCGCACGCTGCTTCAGCAGCTTGTTTGGCGAAGCCCACTACCCCAGCGCTCAAGAGCGCCGGTTTGCCTGATGGCCCAGCGCCCTTTCAGCGCCAAGTCTCAGCCTGGTCTTTTGCTGTGGCTGGGCGTGGCCGCCGTGGTGCTTTTGGCCGATCAGTTCACCAAAATTTTAATTTTGGGTCACTACCAGCTGGGCGACAGCACAGTGGTGACTGCGTTTTTTAACGTGGTGCGGGTCCACAATGCCGGTGCGGCATTTTCTTTTTTGTCTGACGCCTCTGGCTGGCAACGTTGGTTGTTTGTAGGTATTGGTGCAGTGGCCATGGTGTTGATCGTGTGGATGCTGCGCTCAAACCCCACACAACGCTTGTTCTCAGCCGCGCTGGCCCTGATTTTGGGCGGCGCTATGGGCAACGTACTGGACCGACTGCTCTACGGCTACGTGGTGGACTTTATAGATGTGCATTGGGCGGGCTGGCACTTTCCCGCCTTCAATGTGGCCGACAGCGCCATCTCTTTGGGTGCAGCGGCCTTGATCCTTGACGAACTCTTGCGAGTTCGGCGTTCTTAAAGCGTCAAAATCGTGCAGCCCGTGGTTTTGCGGGCTTCCAAATCAAGGTGTGCCTGCTGAATGTTCTCAAGCGGGTAGGTTTGGTCAATGTTGATTTTGACCTTGCCGCTCACCACTGCGTCAAACAAATCGTTGGCCATGGCTTGGGTGCTTTCACGGGTGGCAATGTGGGTGAACAGGGTTTGGCGCGTGACGTAAAGTGACCCTTTACCGGCCAGTGCTCCTGGCGCAAAAGGCGGCACGGGGCCAGACGCATTGCCAAAACTGGCCATCAAGCCAAAGGGGCGCAAGCAATCCAACGACTTGTCCCAAGTGTCTTTACCCACCGAGTCGTACACCACCTTCACACCTTTGCCGCCCGTGATGTCCTTCACACGCGCCAAAAAGTCTTCTTTGCTGTAGTTGATGGCAAAGGCCGCACCATT
>CAMAXR010000075.1 GCA_945862195.1 Hylemonella gracilis | reverse complement strand
GCCAACATTGTGGGCAGTGTGCTGGGCACGCGGCTGGCCCTGCGCCACGGCAGCGGCTTTGTGCGCTGGGTGTTTATAGGGGTGGTGGGCGTGCTGATTTTGAAAACCAGCTGGAACGCTTATTCCGGCTGAGCGGCCTGAGCAGCGCGCGTCAGCGAAGCCGACTTGGCAGACGCTGGCGGCCATGCCACATCTTTGGCGGCGCGCTGTTTGCCAATGGGCGCGGCGGCCTTACCTTGCTTGACGGCTTCCATATCTTCTTCGCTGGGGTACTGGTCCATCAACCATAAGTCAAACACACGCCGTGCCAGCGGGGCAGCATGTTCTGCCCCAAAACCTGAGTTTTCCACCACCACCGCCAAGGCTATTTTGGGGTCATCGGCCGGGGCAAAGGCCATGTACAAGGCGTGGTCTCGCTGGTGCTCCAGCATTTTGGAGGCGTTGTATTTTTCTTTTTGGCCAATGGTCACCGCTTGGGCGGTTCCGGTTTTGCCGCCACTTAAATAGGGCGCGCCCATGAACACTCGGGTAGAGGTCCCGGCTTGTGTCACACCAACCAGCGCTTTGCGAATCACCGCCACGTGTTCAGGGGCATACGCCAGTTGCTCGGGCGGCTGGGTGCGCAAGGTGGTGCGGTTGTGGCTGACAGGGTCTTGGGTGGCCAACACCAGTTGGGGTGCGTATTTGGTGCCGCCATTGACCAGGGTAGCGGTGGCGCTGGCCAACTGCAGCATGGTGAAGGTGTTGTAGCCCTGCCCGATGCCCAGCGAAATGGTTTCCCCCGCATACCACTTGCGCTGCTCTGGTTTTTTGTAATTGTTGCGCTTCCATTCCTGGCTGGGCAACACCCCTTTGAGCTCGCCTTGGATGTCAATGCCCGTGAGCTGCCCAAAACCCAGCGGCGCCATAAAGTCGTGAATGGCATCAACCCCTAGCTCGTTGGCTAGGGTGTAGTAATACACATTGCTGGACTTGACGATGCTCCAGTACATGTCGACTGGCCCAAGGCCGGTGTCGCCATGGCTGCGAAAGGTGTGGCCTCCAAAGGTCCAAGAGCCGCCATCGTTGATGATGGTGCTGGCCGAGCGCTTGCCCGTTTGCAGGGCCGCCATGGCCATGAACGGTTTGTAGGTGGACCCGGGTGGGTAGGTGCCCCGCAAAGCGCGGTTGAGCAAAGGTTTTTCGATGGACTCGTTGAGTTCTTTCCAGCTTTCAGAGTCAATGCCCTCCACAAACAAATTAGGGTCAAAAGTGGGCTTGCTCACAAAGGCCAAGACTTCGCCGTTATTAGGGTCTAACGCCACCAAGGCGCCCCGGCGGTCGCCAAACATTTCTTCCACCAAGTGCTGCAGCTTGATGTCTATGGACAGCACCACGGTTTGCCCCGGGGTAGAGGGCAGGCTGGTCAACTTGCGCATGGCACGGCCGCCCGCAGAGGTTTCGACCTGCTCAAAGCCGGTCAAACCATGCAGTTCTTTTTCAAAGCTTTGCTCTACCCCGAGCTTGCCGATGTATTCGGTGCCGCGGTAGTTGCTTTGGTCATCGTCAGACCATTCCTCAATGACCTTTTTTTCAGTTGTGTTGATGCGCCCAATGTAGCCAATGACGTGGCTGGCCAAGTCGCCCCAAGGGTAATTGCGAAACAGGCGCGCCTTGATTTCAACCCCCGGAAACCTAAAGCGCTGGGCGGCAAACTTGGCCACTTCGGTGTCTGTTAAGCGCGTGCGTATGGGAATGGAGTCGATGTTTTTAGACTCCTCGCGCAGTTTTTTAAAGCGCCGCCTATCTCGCGGGGTGATATCCAGCACCGCAGCCAGCTCGTCAATGGTGCGTTCTAGGTTGTGCACCTTTGAGGGTGTGATTTCCAGGGTGTAGGCCGAGTAGTTGGTGGCCAGCACAATACCGTTGCGGTCCAAAATCAGCCCGCGGTTGGGCACCACGGGCACCACGGCGGTGCGGTTGCTTTCCGCCTGTTCGTTCAAGTCCTCGTGGCGCACCAGCTGCAAATACACCAACCGCGTTGCGAGCAAAGCAAAACACAACAGAATCAAACCCGACACCGCCAACAAGCGGGTGCGAAAACGGTTGAGGTCGGACTCAACATCCCGCAACTCAATCATGGACAGCATTGAGGAAGTAGTTCACACGCCAAGGGTTCACGCCAAAACCTTTCACAGCGGGCGATTGGCGTCGGGGTCGGGGGCCTGCTTTTGTGGCAGCAGCAGCAGCACCGACACAGGTACCCACAACACAGCTTCCAAAAGCGGCGCGATCAAGAGCATGAAGCCCGGAAACCCGTCCCCCACCCACAAACGCACAACTAAAGACACCACATGCGAAGCGAGCAACAAGGGCAACACCTGCAGCGCCTGCTGCGGCACACTGAACCACAACAAACGGCGGTGGATGGTGATGCCAAAGTAGCTGAGCACGGTGTAAGACAAAGCATGTTGCCCCAACACGCTGCCCTGGTGCACATCAACCAACGTGCCAAACACAAAGGCGGCCAACATGCCCACGCGTCGGGGTTGGTGCACATTCCAAAATACCAATACCAAGGCCAGAACATCGGGCGCCCAAGCCGCGCGCCCCCACCAACCGATGTTTTGCACCATGTTAAAGAGCAAGGCCAGCAACAACGTGCCCCAAATAAAGCTGGGCTTGGCGGGCAACAAAAGCTGCTGCTGACCTAATGGCATGATCATTTGGCTTTGCCTTTTTTGCTCAAATCTGGCGGCACCTCGGGCGCAGGTCGCTCTGGAATTTCGGCGGAAGCCGGTTGCACCACCAGTACATGCAAAGTTCCCTCGGTGTTGGCCAGGGGCTTGCACACAATGCGGGCAAATGAAGACTCCACGCGGCGCTCAATATGGTCCACCTGCGCCACCGGCAGCCCCGGGGGGTAGACGCCATCGACCCCGCTGGTGGTCAGCACGTCGCCGGGCTGCACATCGGCATTGGTGGCCATGTAGCGCAGCTCCAGCCCGGGGCTGGTGTACCCCGGCGTGCCAAAGGCCACCGCCCGAGCCCCAGTGCGGGTGTTGAGAATCGGAATGGCCTGCTCTCGGTCGGTCACTAACGTGACCTCGCTTAAGGCCGGGTACACACGGGTCACCTGGCCCAGCACGCCGGACTCATCCAATACCGGCGAGCCCAGCCGAACGCCTTGCAGCGCACCCTTGTCGATCACCACCTTACGGGTGTAGGGATCGGCCGCGTCGTAAAGCACTTGGGCCGTTTGGGAGGTGCTGACAAACCGGTCGCGCAGCTCCAAAACAGAGCGCAAACGCTGGTTTTCAAGCAACAACTGCTCCACCTGAGCCGAACGCTGCAGCCCCTGAATCACGCTGCTTTGAAGGCGGTCGCGCTCGAGCTGAACGGTTTGGAGCTGCTCAAAATACTGACTGCCATTTTGCAACCACAACATGGGCTGCACCACCGCTTGTTGCAAGGGGTACACCACGGTGGACAAAACCGCGCGCACAGGTTGCGTGACCATAAAGCGGCGGTCGAGCACCATCAAAAACACCGACAGTGCGCTGAACAGCAAAAACTTGGATAACGCTGAGGCCCCTTGCTTGAAAAAGGGCGGGGGGGATCGGTCCAGCGTACCTAAAGGCATTGAGGGGTTCCTGTGTCAACAGGCCGCGGGACGGTGGGTTATTCGCTGGTGAAGATGGTGCCCAAGCGGTCCATGCGTTCCAGCGCCATGCCGCAGCCGCGCACCACACAGGTCAGGGGGTCTTCGGCCACCAGCACAGACACGCCTGTTTCTTCGGCCAGCAGGCGGTCGAGGTCGCGCAGCAAGGCGCCGCCCCCAGTGAGCATCATGCCGCGGTCGGCAATATCGGCACCCAGCTCGGGCGGGGTTTGTTCCAGCGCGTTTTTAACGGCAGAAACAATGTTGTTGAGTGGGTCAGTTAAGGCTTCCAGAATTTCGTTGCTGGAGATGGTGAAGCTGCGTGGAACGCCCTCAGACAAGTTGCGGCCACGTACTTCCATCTCGCGCACCTCGGAGCCCGGAAAGGCTGAACCTATGGTCTTTTTGATGCTTTCAGCAGTGGGCTCACCAATGAGCATGCCGTAGTTGCGGCGGATGTAGCCGATGATGGCTTCGTCAAACTTGTCACCACCGACGCGCACAGAGCCCTTGTAGACCATGCCGCCCAGCGAAATCACGCCCACCTCGGTGGTGCCGCCGCCAATGTCCACCACCATGGAGCCGCTGGCATCGGCCACGGGCAAACCCGCACCAATGGCTGCGGCCATGGGCTCTTCAATCAGGTACACCTCTGAGGCACCAGCGCCTAAGGCCGACTCGCGAATGGCACGCCGCTCCACCTGAGTTGAGCCGCAAGGCACGCAAATAATGATGCGGGGGCTGGGTTTGAACAAACCCCGTGGGTGCACCATTTTGATGAACTGCTTGAGCATTTGCTCAGTGACCGTGAAGTCGGCAATCACGCCGTCTTTCATGGGGCGAATGGCTTCAATATTGCCGGGCACCTTGCCCAGCATGGCTTTGGCTTCGCGGCCTACGGCCTGAATGGTTTTTTTGCCTTGGGGTCCGCCCTCGTGACGAATGGCCACAACAGAGGGCTCGTCGAGCACTAGGCCTTTGTCTCGTACAAAAATCAGGGTGTTGGCGGTCCCGAGGTCAATCGCCAAGTCGGTGGAGATATACCGACGGAAAGACTCAAACATTCAAATTTTCCTCATGGCCGAAGGCAGCTGCGCATCGGCATAAAAATAGAACCGGGCCCTGAACAGACGAAAAACTGCAATTCAGAGCCCAATTCACCACGCATTAAAGGCACGATAATACTCCAACGCTTCCTGAACAAGGGCGGGTGACGCGCTATAAAAATCGTGTATTTGAGCCCGAATTGGGGCTGAACGTCACCCCCTGACCCCAACCAGTTTTTTTACTGCCCGCAAGATGTCCCTTCAGTCCCAAGATATGGTGCGCATGGCCTCACTGGCCAAGCTAGAAATCAACCCCCAAGAGCTGGAACACATGCGCACCAGCATCAACGATTTTTTTAAGATGGTTCAGGCTATTGGCTCGGTAGACACCACAGGCGTGGAGCCTTTGGCCCACCCTGTGGCCATCATTCAAGACGTCACCTTGCGCCTGCGCGACGATGTGGTGAGCGAAACCAACCGCCGCGAGGCCAACCAAAAAAGCGCTCCCGCCGTGGATCGCGGCTTATTTTTAGTGCCTAAGGTGGTGGAGTGAGTCACCTGCACGACCTGACCGTGGCCGAACTGGCCGCCGGCCTTAAAGCCAAAACTTTTTCTGCTGCCGAAGTGGCGCAGCATTTTGTAACCCGCGCCCAAAACGATATCAACGCGACTGCTCACGTGCAAGGCGCTGACAACACCTTTGGTACAGGCAGCTTTTTGGCCCTGAACCCCGAAGCCACATTGGCCCAGGCACATGCAGCCGATGCGCGCTTGGCTGCGGGTACAGGCGGCGCGCTTGAGGGCGTGCCGCTGGGGCACAAAGACATTTTTGTCACACAAGCTTTCCCCACCACTGCTGGGTCCAAAATGTTGACTGGCTACCGCTCGCCGTTTGACGCCACCGTGGTGCGCCAACTGGCTGAAGCCGGCATGGTCACTGTAGGCAAGCTCAACTGTGATGAATTTGCCATGGGCTCGGCCAACGAGAACTCCGCCTTCGGCCCCGTGAGAAACCCATGGGACATGTCCCGCGTGCCCGGCGGCTCATCGGGTGGCAGCGCCGCAGCTATTGCGGCGCGCTTGGTGCCCGCGGCCACTGGCACCGACACAGGCGGCTCCATTCGGCAACCGGCCAGCTTTTGCGGCATCACCGGCATCAAGCCCACCTATGGACGCGCCAGCCGTTACGGCATGGTTGCCTACGCCTCCAGCCTCGACCAAGCGGGCCCCATGGCCCGCACCGCCGAAGACTGCGCGCTGCTGCTCAGCGCCATGTGTGGCCCCGACCTCGACCGCGACTCCACCTCGCTCGATGTGCCGCCCGAGGACTTCAGCCGCAGCCTGAACAACTCCATAGTTGGGTTGCGCATAGGCATTCCTAAAGAGTTTATTGGCGAGGGCTTGGCCGCAGATGTCCGCACGGCTGTGGATGCCGCGCTGGCCGAACTGGCCAAGCTGGGGGCACAGCTGGTGCCCATCAGCCTGCCGCTCACGGAATTGTCGATCCCGGTGTACTACATCATCGCTCCGGCTGAGGCCAGCTCCAACCTGAGCCGTTTCGACGGGGTGAAGTTCGGCCACCGCGCCAAAGATTTCACCGATTTGGAGAGCCTGTACAAAAAGTCGCGCGCCGAAGGCTTTGGAGTAGAGGTCAAGCGCCGCATCATGACCGGCACTTATGTACTCAGCCATGGTTATTACGACGCCTACTACCTGCAGGCCCAAAAAATCCGCCGCATGATCGCCCAAGACTTTCAAAACGCCTTCAAGGTGTGCGATGTGATTGCGGGCCCCGTGGCCCCCAAAGTGGCGTGGAAGCTGGGCGAAAACGCCAACGATCCGGTGGCCGACTACTTGGCGGACATCTTCACGCTGCCCGCCTCTTTGGCCGGCCTGCCCGGCATGAGCGTGCCCGCTGGCTTTGGCATGGGTCAAGGCAAGCCACTACCCGTAGGCCTGCAGCTGATTGGCAACTATTTAAAGGAAGCCCAATTGCTGAATGTGGCGCACCGCCTGCAGCAAGCCACCGACTTCCACCTTCACAAGCCGGAGGGGGTTTGATATGAGCTCTAAATTGGTTCAAGGTTACGAGGTCGTCATTGGCTTTGAAACCCACACCCAACTCTCCACCCAAAGCAAAATCTTCAGCCGCGCGAGCGTGGCCTTCGGCGCCGAGCCCAACACCCAAGCCTGCGCTGTGGATATGGCGCTGCCAGGCACCCTGCCGGTCATGAATCAAGCTGCGGTGGAGCGCGCCATTCAATTTGGGTTGGCGGTGAATGCCCATGTGGCCGAGCGCAGCATTTTTGCGCGCAAAAACTACTTTTACCCCGACCTGCCCAAGGGCTATCAGATCAGCCAGTTTGAAATTCCGGTGGTGCAGGGCGGAGAGGTGTCTTTTTACCTCGTCGAGGGCAAAGAGACCGTTCGCAAAACCGTGCGTTTGGTGCGTGCCCACCTTGAAGAAGACGCGGGCAAGTCCATCCATGAAGACGCAGCACTTGGGGGCGGTGGTCAAAGCGGCATCGACCTCAACCGCGCCGGCACCCCGCTGCTTGAAATCGTGACCGAGCCGGACATGCGCAGCAGCGATGAGGCTGTGGCCTACGCCAAAGAGCTGCACAAAATTGTGACGTGGATTGGCATTTGCGACGGCAACATGCAAGAGGGCTCCTTCCGGTGCGATGCCAACGTGTCGGTGCGCAAACCCGGCGCACCCCTGGGCACCCGCCGCGAAATCAAAAACCTCAACAGCTTCAAGTTCATGCAGCAAGCCATCGACTTTGAGGTGCGCTGGCAAATTGAAGAGCTGGAAGACGGCCGCGCCATCCAACAGGCCACCGTGCTGTTTGATCCGGACACAGGCGAGACCCGCGCCATGCGCACCAAAGAAGACTCTGCCGACTACCGCTACTTCCCTGACCCCGATCTACCCCCGCTGGTGATCGACCGCGACTGGGTCGCACGCGTTAAAGGCAGCATGACGGAGCTGCCACGCGTGATGGCGCAGCGTTTTGTGACCTACTATGCCCTGCCCGAATACGACGCCACCACCCTCACCCAAAGCAAGGGCATGGCCGCTTACTTTGAGGCCACCGCCAAAGCTTGCAACCAGCCGAAGCTGGCCAGCAACTGGATCATGGGCGAAGTGTCGCGTCTATTGAATGCGGGTGATATGGGCATAGAAAACGCTCCCGTGAGCGCCGCACAACTTGCCGCATTGATTGGGCGCATCCACGACGGCACCATTTCCAACAATGCTGCCAAAGAAGTGTTTGAGGCGCTATGGACTGCGTCCGGCGATTTGGTCGCTGAAACTGGCGCACTTTCTCTGGTGGACACCATCATCGAGGCCAAGGGCCTCAAGCAAATGAACGACACGGGCGCGCTGGAAGCCATCATTGACGAAGTGCTGGCCGCCCATCCCAAAAACGTAGAAGAATTTAAAGCTGGCAACGCCAAGGCGCTCAACGGCTTGGTCGGGCCCATAATGAAAGTCAGCAAAGGCAAGGCCAACCCGGCGCAGGTGAATGCGTTGTTGATGAAAAAGCTGGGCTGAGCTTCAAATAAATCAGGCTCCGCGGAACCCAATCACACCCCGTACCGGTCCCTGTAAGCCTGAACCCGCGCCAGCTGTTGGCTCAGGTTGTGGCCAAGATCACCCCCTGCATCACCATCAGCATCCATCGCACCTGCCTTAACCTGCAGGTAAGCCAGCAAGTCCTCCAGCTTGGCAATGGCGCAAACCTGCAAACCCAAGGTGTGTTGCACATATTGCACGGCACTGTGCGGCACGTCTTGCACCGAGCCGTCGGCTTGTTTTTCGGTGGCTTTTTCTTGGCGGTCTAGGGCAATGGCTACGGCATACGGGATGGCGCCAGTGGAGCGGATCAGCTCAATAGACTCACGCACCGCCGTGCCCGCGCTGATGACGTCGTCCACGATCAGCACGCGGCCCTGCAAGGGCGCACCCACCAAGTGCCCGCCTTCGCCGTGGTCTTTAGCCTCTTT
>CAMAXR010000074.1 GCA_945862195.1 Hylemonella gracilis | reverse complement strand
GCTCCCGGCGCAAGCCCATCCAACTCCATTCGCATCGTCAACGCCAAAGAGCACAACCTCAAATCTTTGTCGGTGGACATTCCGCGGGGCAAGTTCAGCGTGGTGACGGGCGTGTCGGGTTCTGGCAAATCGACCTTGGCGTTTGATATTTTGTTCAACGAAGGGCAGCGCCGTTACCTGGAGTCGCTCAACGCTTACGCCCGCTCCATCGTGCAGCCAGCGGGTCGGCCGGATGTGGATGCGGTGTACGGTATCCCGCCCACGGTGGCTATTGAGCAGCGCCTTTCTCGTGGCGGGCGCAAAAGCACGGTGGGCACCACCACCGAGGTCTGGCACTTTTTGCGTTTATTGTTTGTAAAACTGGGCGTACAGCACTGTGTGCACGACGGTGCCGCCGTGGCCCCGCAAACGCCAGACAGCATCGTGGCGCAGCTGTACCGACAATTTAAAGGGCAGCACATTGGCTTGTTGGCCCCGTTGGTGATGAACCGTAAGGGCGTGTACACCGAGCTGGCCGACTGGGCGCGTCCGCGCGGCTTTACCCATTTGCGGGTGGATGGCGAGTTTTTGCCCACCAACGGGTTCCCACGAATCGACCGTTTTAAAGAGCACACCATAGAGCTGCCTGTAGCCAGTGTGCACCTCACCCCTGAACACGAAACCTTGCTGCGAGCGCAATTGGCATTGGCCTTGGAACACGGCAAAGGTGTGGTGCATGTGCTGCATGGCATGGAGGGTCTGGCGCAGGCCTTAAAGCTGGGCGAGCCCACCCAACATTTGGGCGCGGTGCAAGCGTTTTCGACGCGCCGCGCTTGTCCGGTGTGTGCGGCCTCTTATGCCGAGCTCGACCCGCGTTTGTTTTCATACAACAGCAAGCACGGCTGGTGCCCCGACTGCGTGGGCACCGGCGTCAAGCTGAACAAAGACCAGCGCAAGTTGCTGGACGACTCGGTTCAAGACGACCACCAAAAAGGCCGCGAGCAAACCTTTGCCGAGCCTGAAGTAGAAGACGTGACCGACGCCGCCTGCCCCACCTGCGCTGGAGCCCGCCTGAACCCTACAGCGCGCGCGGTGCGGTTTCATGAAACTGCCATTGCCGACGTTGCCGCTTTAAGCGTGAAAGATGTGCGGCTGTGGGTGGAGCAGCTGAGCCTTGAGGGGCGCGAAGCCGGCATTGCCCGCGACCTGCTGCCTGAAATCAATGGCCGCTTGGAGTTTTTAGAGCAGGTGGGGCTGGGTTACCTCACGCTGGACCGTGGTGCGCCGACCTTAAGTGGCGGCGAAGCCCAGCGCATTCGCTTGGCAGCCCAGTTGGGCAGCAACTTGCAAGGCGTGTGTTACGTGCTGGACGAGCCCACCATTGGCCTGCACGCCCGAGACAACCGCATGCTGCTTGATGCGCTTAAGGTACTGAGCGACAAGGGCAACACCCTGGTGGTGGTGGAGCACGACGAAGACACCATCCGCCGTGCCGATCACCTCATAGATATTGGCCCTAGCGCGGGCAAGCGGGGCGGGCATTTGGTGGCCCAAGGCGTGGTGGCCGATTTAACGGCGGCGGCAGATTCGCAAACCGGCCGCTACCTGCTGCATGCCATGCGCCACCCCCAGCAGGCCCGCCGTGGGGTAGAAGGGGTAGATTGGATCAAGGTGCATGAAGCGCGGCTGCACAACCTGCAAGCGGTGGAGGCAGCGGTCCCCTTGCGGCGCTTGGTGGCCATTACGGGGGTGAGCGGCTCGGGCAAATCCACCCTGGCACGCGATGTGATGTTGGCCAATGTGCACATGGCAGTAAGCGCCCGATCCACCAAGGCGGGGCGCGATGCGCTGGCGGCAGGCCAAACCCTGAGCTGGACGGGATGTGCCAGCGTGAGCGGCTTTGAGGTGATCGACCGCGTGCTGGAGGTCGACCAAACCCCCATTGGCAAAACCCCGCGCTCATGCCCGGCCACCTACATCGGCTTTTGGGACACCGTACGCAAGCTTTTTGCCGAAACGCTGGAAGCCAAGGCGCGCGGTTATGGGGCAGGGCGCTTTTCGTTCAATACCGGCGAGGGGCGCTGCCCGGGCTGCGAAGGCCAAGGCGTGCGCACCATCGAAATGAGCTTTTTGCCCGACGTGAAGGTGCTGTGCGAAATCTGCCGCGGCGCCCGCTTTAACCCCGAAACCATGGCCGTCACTTGGCGTGGCAAAAGCGTGGGCGATGTGCTGCAAATGGAGGTGGATGAGGCGGTGGACTTTTTTGCCTCCATGCCCAGCATTGCCCACCCGCTGCAGTTGCTTAAAGACGTGGGCTTGGGCTACCTCACCTTAGGCCAGCCCTCGCCCACCTTGTCGGGCGGCGAGGCCCAGCGCATCAAGCTGGTGACCGAGCTCACCAAAGTACGAGACGAGGTAGGCCGCCGCGGCCAAAAGGCGCCCCACACCCTGTATGTGTTGGACGAGCCCACGGTAGGCTTGCATATGGCCGATGTGGACAAGCTCATTCGCGTGCTGCACCGCTTGGTGGATGCAGGCCACAGCGTGGTGGTGATTGAGCACGACCTGGACGTGATTGCTGAGGCCGACTGGGTGCTGGACCTGGGGCCCGAAGGTGGGCAGGGTGGCGGACAACTGGTGGCCTGCGCCACCCCCGAAGACTTGGTGCGCCAAGGCACGCACACCGGCAGGTCTTTGGCCAGTGTGCTGCAGCGCGCTTAGGGCGCTTTTAAGTCTAGGGATTTTCCCTCATAAAACAATCATGTCAGCCTAATGCATTTGATGTAAGTTAGTTGTCAGTTTTTCCGCAACCATAGGAAAAGACTAGACAAATGTGGCGGACTTACGTCGGTCTGACTCTGTATTCCCTTTGTACTTTGAGGTATTTAGGGTTTCGGCTTTGTGGATTTTTTCTTAATATAGGTTAATTATTTTTCTTAGGATCAAGAACTATGTTGTTGGCCGTGGTGATTGCTAAGAGCTTGATTGAGCTGTCCCTTATGTTCATCGTGGGCAGGTTCCTGTTAGGCCTTCTCGCGGGTTCCAAGCGCGACCACAATGTTTTTTGGCAGTTGCTGGACGTGGCGTCCAAGCCTGCCTTGTGGCTGACTCGCCGTATCAGCCCCAAGCTGATACTGGATCAGCACATCCCCCTTGCGGCAGGTAGTTGGTTGCTCATTGCCTGGGTGTTCCTGGTGCAGATGAAGATTGATATCTGCCTTTCTATGGGAGCAGGTGCATGTCAGTAGGCCTTGTTCAAACGAGCGGAAACCAACACGTGGCGAGTCGCCCCACCATTTTTTGGCTGCGCTGCAAGGCCAAGGCCTTGTTGGTGCTGGGTTTGCGCGCGCAGGCCAAAGCAGTGTTTCAGGACATGCTTGCGTTGCAACCCCAGAATGTGTTGGCGCTCAACAGCTTGGGATACGAAGCACTCCAAAATGGCCGCAAGCAGGAGGCTTTGGAGTTTTTTGAAAGACTGCTGCAGATAACCCCTGATAACTCTACCGCCCACTTCAATGTTGGCTTTGTTCTTGAAGCGCTGGGGCGTAGCGAAGAGGCCGAACGTGCCTTCCGAACTGCGCTTCGCATCGAAGAAAAAATGGATCGCGCCTGGTATGGCCTGGGCCTGGCTCTTGTGCGTCAGCGCCGGTTTGAAGAAGCCCTTGATGCGTTCAAACGAAACACCCAGCTTCAATCAATGAGTCCCTATGCCTGGTACCAAATGGCCAGAGTGCATATGGAAATGAATCAACCTGAGGAGGCCCTGTCGGTTATGCGTCACCTGAACGGTTTTGAGCCCAAAGTCGCGGCCCAGTTGGAAAGGGAAACCGGGTTGAAGTTGAACGCGCCCACGTAGTCAGTTGCATTGCAAAGACCTCAAGGCGTAAACGAGTGTGAGTAGGTGGATCAATTTACATAAAAGGAGACAAGATGCAGCTCACTGCTAAGCACCGGGAATACTGGGGCAAAAACTTGAAGATAACGGGGCTTTTACTGGCCCTGTGGTTCTTTGTGACGTTCGTGCTGGGGTTCTTCGCACGGGACTTGACGTTCAGCTTTTTTGGCTGGCCGTTTTCGTTCTGGGTAGCCGCCCAAGGCGCGCTGGTGGTGTATTGCCTGATCATCTGGTACTACGCCCGCTACATGAACAACCTGGATAAAGAATACGGCGTCGCCGAAGGAGAGTCCCAATGAGCATTTTTGCCGGCGCTGGCCAGACACAAGGCCAATTTCAAAAATCCCTGAACAAAGTTTTTATCTGGTACGGAGGCGGCTTTGCAGCCTTTGTGCTGATTCTGGCTTTCCTCGAACAGATGGGTATGCCGAAGGAGTACATCGGTTATGCCTTCTTGGCGGCCACCGTGCTGTTGTACGGTGGTATCGGTGTGATGAGCCGCACCAATGATGCCGCGGAGTACTACGTTGCGGGCCGTCGCGTGCCCGCCATTTACAACGGCATGGCGACAGGCTCCGACTGGATGTCTGCAGCCTCCTTCATCGGTATGGCCGGAACCTTGTACCTCACCGGCTACGGCGGTCTAGCCTTTATTCTGGGTTGGACCGGTGGCTACTGTCTGGTGGCGCTGTTCCTCGCGCCCTACCTGCGCAAGTTCGGCCAGTTCACCATTCCGGACTTCCTGGGTGCACGTTACGGCGGCAACATGGCGCGTCTGATTGGTGTGTTTGCTGCCATTCTCGTGTCGTTTGTGTACGTGGTTGCTCAGATCTTCGGCGTGGGTCTGATTACGGCCCGCATGACTGGTTTGTCCTTTGACGTGGGTGTGTACGTGGGTCTGGCAGGCATTTTGGTTTGCTCGTTCCTCGGAGGTATGCGTGCAGTGACCTGGACGCAGGTGGCGCAGTACCTGATCCTGATCGTGGCCTACATGGTTCCGGTGGTCTGGTTGTCGGTGAAACACACCAACATACCGGTGCCCCAGGTGTCGTATGGCTATCTGCTGGAAAAGGTGACAGCCAAGGAAGAGGTGCTGCTGAAAGATCCTAAGGAACTGGAAGTGCGCGCCATTTTCAAAGCCCGCTCGGATGAAGCAGTGGAGAAGTTGAAAGACGTTCCGGCTTCCATGGCTGCGGACAAAGCGGCTGCCACGAAGAAAGTGGAAGACCTGAAGGCTGCCAATGCGCCTGGGCCAGAGATCAAGGCCGCAGAAACCGCACTTGCCGCACTGCCCAAGGATGAGGTTGCTGCCAAGGCAGCCTACACCGCCGCACGCACATCGAATGCAGCGCGTGCCGCACCTCCGCTGCGCCATGCTGAACCCTTCGCGGCCAAGGACGATGCTGCGCGGGACGTTGCACGCAAAAACTTCCTGGCGCTGGTGTTCTGTTTGATGATCGGTACGGCCGCTTTGCCGCACATCCTGATGCGCTTTTACACCGTGCCTTCGGTGCGCGAGGCGCGTGAGTCGGTGGCTTGGTCACTGTTCTTCATTTCGCTGTTGTACTTCACCGCGCCTGCCTTGGCGGTGTTGGTCAAGTTTGATATCTACACCTTGTTGGTAGGTACGCCGATGGACCAGTTGCCCGGCTGGATTGCCCGCTGGAATGTGGTCGACCCTACGCTGATGGCGGTGTCGGACATCAACAAAGATGGCATCCTACAACTGGCTGAAATCCGCCTGGGCGGCGACATTGTGGTGTTGGCCACTCCTGAAATCGGTGGCTTGCCATTTGTGATTTCCGGTCTGGTTGCTGCTGGTGGTCTGGCCGCAGCCCTGTCCACTGCTGACGGCCTGCTGCTCACGATTGCTAACGCACTGTCGCACGACGTGTACTACAAAGTGGTTGACCCCAATGCTTCCGCAAGCAGTCGCGTGGCAATTTCCAAGGCCATTCTGGTGGTCGTGGCGCTTGCAGCGGCTTATGTGGCTTCTTTGCGCATGGCGGACATTCTGTTCCTCGTGTCAGCGGCGTTCTCGTTTGCAGCAGCAGCATTCTTCCCGGCCTTGACACTGGGTATCTTCTGGAAGCGCGCCAACAAGTGGGGCGCTTCCCTGGGCATGATTGCAGGCTTGGGCATTTCGTTTTATTACATGGTTAAAACGCATCCATGGATGTACGGCCTGTTCCACGACCACGCCATTACGCCTGAGATCCTCAAAGCCAACACCTGGTGGGACATCGCCCCCATCTCTGCCGGTATATTCGGTGTGCCGCTTGGTTTTGCAGTGATCATCATCGTGTCGCTGCTGACTAAAGAGCCAACGAAAGAGGTTCAGGAGCTCGTGGAGAATGTTCGCTTCCCCAGCTTTGACGGCACAACCTCAAAAGGCACAGCCGCTCACTGATTCCGTAGACTGAATGATGAACCCCCGGTTGCTAAAAGCGGCCGGGGGTTTTTTCTTTGCGCGCTCTTCGGCGGCGTATGATTGAATTCTGGTGGATTGAAATAGTTGCAGGATCGTGCTGCAGACGCTGCACATGTGACCATGGAGATCACAACGGCCACTCAGGGCTCTAAGGCAGGTGAGTTTTAAGTCAATACCGTCAACCCACCTGCGGCCAAAGGCGCCAATTTGCAGACAAATAGTGCGGGATGCCAGCTATAAAGGCCATCTAATTGCAACCCTTTGCAATTAGATGGCCTAAGCAATTAGAAATAAATTGAGCTTATTCCAGAGAAATATTTTTGCGGCGAATCAACTCTTCGTTGATTTTGGCCTTGGCTTCGGTGGCCTTCACGATTTCTTCGGGTGACCAATTGATGGGCTCAAACGCAAAGGTGTAAAAGCGTGCGCGCAAATCGGGGTCGGCCAGGGCCTTGAGCATGTCGGCGTGAATTTTGTTGCGCAGCGCCGGTGCAACGCCTTTGGGCGCCAACAGCACTACAAATGAGTTGACTTCAAAGTTGGCAGGGCCTCCGGCTTCCGCTGCTGTGGGAACGTCGGGCATTTGTGGTAAGCGGGCAGGGGCTGCCACAGCCAAATAGCGCAGCTTTCCGGCTTTGTACACACCCGCTGAAGATGGAATGGTGGCCATGCTCCAGTCAATTTCGCCATTGCCCACGTTGGTGAACAACTGCGACATTTCTTTAAAGGGCACGTGGTTCATTTCGGTTTGGGTCAGCAGCTCCATGCGCTCGCCGCCCAAGTGGCCAGGGCTGCCCACCGACCAAGAGCCGTAGGACACGCGGCCCGGTGCGGCTTTAGCAGCGGCCACCAAATCGCGCAGGTTTTGCCACTTAGAGGTGGAAGGCACCGCCACCATAAAAGAGGTTTTAAAAATAGGGGCTACAGGGTCGTACAAGTTGAACGGCGCAAAGTTGCGGGTTTTGTACAAATAGGGCAAGGCGCTCAAGTGTTCGCTGTCAAGCTGCAACAGGGTGTAACCATCGGGCGCGGCGCGTTGGGTGGCGTCCACCGCCACAAATCCGTTACCGCCAGGGCGGTTGACCACGGTGACGGGCTGGTTCCAAATTTTGGAGAGTTTTTCAGACACGATGCGCAACACGGCATCGGGCCCGCTTCCTGCGGGAAATGGGGTGACCAAGCTGACAGGCCTGTTAGGAAAGTCAGCTTGCGCTTGTGCAGCCAAGGGGGCCATCAGCGTGGCGCACAGCCCCAAGCTCAGGCTCAGGGCCAAGGACATAAAAGCTCTAGATTTCATGAGGTCTCCGTTTTATAAAGGTCAGATCTCTCAATTTAGGGCCTTGCCCCGGTGGCTGTCAATCGGGGCTGATCCTGATCACCCCGCGCTGGACAGCGCCAGCCCTGCATGCTCGCGCAGCGGATGAAAGTGGATTTTGGGAAACCGTTCTTGGGCCAGCCTAACGTCGTAGGGGCTAGTGCACAGGTAGGCTAGGGTGTCTGCGGCGTCGCGGGCCATGCGCATGGGGTAGGCGTCTGCAAAGGTTTTAAGTTCTGCCGGGGTGTCTGCAGTGATCCAGCGGGCACCGGTGTACTGGCAGCTTTCCATGCGCACATCGCAGTCGTATTCGCCTTTGAGGCGGTGTTGCACCACTTCAAATTGCAGTTGGCCAATGGCGCCTAGCAGCATGTTGCCGCCCATTTCGGGCTTGAACACCTGAATGGCGCCTTCTTCCCCCAGTTGGGCCAGGCCTTGCTGGAGCTGTTTGGTGCGAAGCGGGTTTTTAAGCACCACGGTCATAAACAACTCTGGTGCAAAAAATGGCAGGCCGGTGAATTGCAGGTTCACACTGCCGTCAGTGATGGTGTCGCCCAGTTGCACGCCGCCGTGGGTGGTAAAGCCCACAATGTCTCCGGCATAGGCCTCATCCACCGCCTCGCGCCGCTGGCTCATAAAGGTGACCACCGAGGTGGGGCGCAACTCTTTAGCGGTACGCTGCACTTTGAGCTTCATGCCCGGGTTGTAGCGGCCCGAGCACACCCGCACAAAGGCAATGCGGTCGCGGTGCGAGGGGTCCATATTGGCCTGCACCTTGAACACCACGCCCGAAAATGCGGAGGCGTCGGGCTGAACTTCTTGGGTCGCCAGCTGCTTTTGGACCATGAGCGAGCTCACCCTAGAGCGGGGCGAGGGGGCCATGTCCACCAGCGCGTCCAGCACTTCCATGACCCCAAAGTTGTTCACCCCCGAGCCAAAAAACACGGGGGTTTGTTGTGCGGCCAAAAAGGCTTGGGTGTCAAAACTGGGGGAGGCGCCTGTGGCCAGCTCCATGCTCTCCATGGCGGTGTCGAAGTCGCTGCCAAAGCGTTGCTGCAAGTCGGCCGTGTGGCTCAGAGGGATGGTGTCAAAGTCTTGCGGGCGGCGTTCGCTGCCCGACTCAAACACCGTCATGGCGTGGGTGCGCAAATTCAAAATGCCGCCAAAGCT
>CAMAXR010000073.1 GCA_945862195.1 Hylemonella gracilis | reverse complement strand
CCTCAAGGCGAAGGCTGGTTTTTTAAGATGAAGTTGGTGTCCTCCGAAGAGTTGAACGCCTTGATGGACGAGGGCACTTACGTGATGTTTGTGCAAAACACCTAAGCAAAATATCTTTTCATTTGGAAGGCGTCGTGAACATTTGGCCGCCATCCACATTAAGAACGCTGCCACTCAAATAACCGCACAGTGGTGAAGCACAAAAAACAGTCAACTTAGACAGTTCGTTCGGCTCGGCAAGGCGTGAGAAAGGGAATGCAGTCGTCAATTCCTGCCAGCGGTTGGAATCCCCCCACTTTGCTTGAGCTTGGTTTTGGAGCATTTGCTGCATGCGGTCACTTCGGGTCGGAGAAGGATTGATACCAAATACCCTAACGCCCTTTCGCACGCTGCCGCCACCTAAACCTTGGGTAAATGCAATCAAAGCCGCGTTGGCAGCGGATCCACAAATGTATTCGTAGCGTGGGGCAACACCAGCCATGCCTATGATGTTTGCAATGACCCCAGAACCGCGCTGTTCCATATTAGCCAAATACACACGTGTGAGGTTGATATAGCTGAACAACTTGAGCTCCCAAGCAGCACGCCACTTGACCTCATCAATATCATGAAGGCTGCCACCGGGTATCGCACCAGCGTTGTTCACCAACACATCAATTGAACCCACTTGGGCATACAGTTGTTCAGCAGCACCTGCTGCGCCCAAATCCTGCTCAATGACCTCAGGCACGATGGACGTGCGCTGCTTGATTTCACTCACAGCATAGTCAAGATTGGACTTGTGTCTTGACACCAGAACGGGTTGCGCGCCCTCTTCGGCAAATGCCAAGGCTATGGACAAGCCAATGCCTTTGGAACCGCCGGTAATCAATACTCTTTTGTGTTCAAGTTGTAAGTTCATGGAGCCGGCACCTGTTCTGTATACCAATGTGCAATGCCTTGGCCTGTTTTAAAGCACACGTTAGGGGTTTTCATTAAGAGGTCGAGCATGCGTTCAAAGCTGCCGAAACGATGCGGCACCCCAATCAGATGGGGGTGGAGCCCAATGGCAAGCACTCTAGGGTGCTGCTGGGCTTCGCGTTCAAACAGGCTTAAGGTATTGACCAAGCGCAAATACATTTCGTCAGAGGCGTGTTTTTCTACAGCGTAAATAATCGAATCGTTGACCTCTAAGTTGTATGGCAAGGCCAGCAAGGGACCGTGTTGGGTGGTCATCCAATGCGGCACATCATCTACCACCCAATCAAAAACATACTCAATTCCCAGTTGTTTTAAAAATTCTGGAGTTTGATACGACTCACGCAAGCCTGGGCTTAACCAACCTTTGGGTCTTGTTCCGGTAAAGGTCTCAATCATGTTGAGGCTGGTCGCAATCAAATCTTTCTCTCCATCTGCATGGTTCAGAGATTTTTGGTGCACCCCATGCCCAATAAATTCCCAACCGGCCTCGTGCATGGCCTGGGCCGCTTGTGAGTAGGCTTGGATCACCCCCGCATTAAAGCTTGTTGACGCAGGAAGCCCCCTGCTCTTGATGGCTTCAATAATGCGCGGAAGACCTGCACGCATACCGTAATCAGCCCAACTGAAGTTGGGAACATCGGGCACCGTTTCTTTACCGTGAGGCGGCGTGATGATGGTGCGGGGCATGCTGGCATCAAACTGCCAATGCTCCACATTGACCACCAAATGCACCATGATGCCGCCCTCTGGAGATGGTTTGAGCTTGGGCCCATCGTTTGAAAATTGATAGGGAATACGAGGGTTGGCCATAGTCAGTCGTGGGTGTGTCGAATCAGGTTAAGAATGTCCAGCTTCATCGTGCTGAAGGTTTCAGAGGCAGTATCGGCAATGGTGCGCGGTCTAGCAAGTGGCACAGGGATGTGTTTTTGCATGCGCCCAGGTCGGGCCGACATCACATAAATGGAGCTGGCCAAAAAAATGGCTTCGTCAATATCGTGGGTGACAAAAATAATGGTGGGCTTGAGTCGCTGCCACACCGAAAGCAGCAACTCTTGCATGGTGAGACGGGTTTGCGCATCCAACGCACCAAAAGGCTCATCCATCAACAACACTTTGGAACCCAGGGTGAGAATGCGAGCTATACCCACGCGTTGCCTCATACCGCCAGAGAGTTGAACCGGCAAATGATTTTTAAAGTCTGAAAGCCCAACCAGCTCGATCATTTCTTGGGCGTGAGCTTCATATTCCGCGGCACGTTTGCCTTGAACTTGGGGACCAAAAATCACGTTGTCCCATACGGTGAGCCACGGAAAAAGTGCAGCCTCTTGAAACACCACACCACGGTCAGGACCAGGCTGGGTAACCGCTTGACCCCCAAAGAGCAAACGCCCTGAAGTGGGGGCCTCAAAACCTGCAATTAAATTCAGCAACGTGGATTTGCCACAGCCTGAAGGACCAAGCAAGGCCACAAACTCACCTGGAGCCACATTCAAATCAATGGAATCCAGGGCTTGAACGGGTGTTTTTCCAGGATAGGTTTTGGAAAGTTCCTGAATGTGTATGTGAGACATATAGCTGGATATCAATACTCAATGACTTTGCAAAACCCGCCAAACCAAAGTTCGCTTTTCAATAAACACAATGATGCGGTCACTGATGAAACCCATCATGCCAATAGACACCATATCGGCCAAAACAATGTCCATGCGCCCAACGTAATAGGCGTCCCACAACACATAGCCCAAACCAGATTTAACAGCCACCATTTCAGAGACGATGACGGCCGTCCAAGAGATCCCAAGGCCAATCCTTAAACCCGTGAACATAGAGGGCATGGCAGAAGGCCAAACCACTCGATAAAGCAGACTGCTGCGACTCGCTCCCATCATCAAGGCGGCCCTCACCAAATTGCGCTCCACATCTCTGGCCCCCTGTGTGGTGTTGACCACAATCGCATAGAAGCCACCTAAAAAAATGAGAAAGATAGAGCCCATGTCTCTGATGCCAAAAATGGCAATAGAAAATGGCAACCAAGCTGTTATGGGGATGGGCCTTAAGCACTGGATCATGGGATCCATAACGGATGAAACGGTGCGACTCCAGCCTATAAAGAGCCCTAAAGGGACGCCTAAAACAGCTGCAAGTGCGAACCCTTGAATCACTCTGAAAGACGAATACTGAACATTGGACAACCAAGTACCTAAATAGGGATTCAGCCCTAAACCAGGTGAGCCAAATATCCAGTCATGCCAACCGCTGAGCACCTGCAAGGGCGTTGGCAAAATGCCCGCCATACTGGCTAATGAACCTACCCATTGCCAAAACACCAGTACGAGACATGGCACCACCAACCCAAGCAAAAACTTGGGGGCGGTGCTTCGAATCAAACTAAAACCCATTACCTGCAGTGTCCAACTAAAACTTAACGAACTTCTTTAGCAAGGGCGTCGTCATAGAGTGCTGCGGCTTCTTTGGTCACATCTTTTTGGACGATGCCTTGCTTGAAGGCAGCTTCCGCCAAACGGCTGACTTGGTCTTTGTTAAGTACACCACCCAACTTGATGATCTTGGCAGACTCTCTGGTCACGTTCATTGGCAAACCGGTGTATGCAGAATAGGCTTTGGCAAATTCTTCGTTGTTTTTAATCAGTTGCTCTTCAGCCTTGAAATATGCCCATAAAAAGCGACGCACCAATTCTTTTTTAGTGCTCATAGCCTCACCCGAGGCAGCCAACATGCCAAGTTCTGCCCCAACTGCTTTGGATTGGCTGTAGTCCAGCTTGGTTGCGAAATAAGCATCGCCTTCAGCAACGGCTTGAGACTCAAAGGGTTCCCACAAGACCATGGCGTCAATGTCACCACGCTTCATTGCCTGAACAAAGGCTGTTCCACCACCTTGCACGTTGACAGGAGAAAACGAGGTGTAAGGCACATTCTTTTCAATCAAAGACATGGCCCACTGGAACCAAACGGCGGAGCCGGGTGCAATGGCAATTTTTTTGCCGTTGATGTCTGCCCATTCGTCAATTTTGACGCCCTTACGAACCACCAAATACTTGGGCGAACTCCCCACACCAGACAAACCAATCAGGTTTTTACTGCCTTGGGCCGCCACAATGGCCAAGTCTCCAGGCCCCACGGCCGAAACATCTACGGAATTGGAGAGCAAAGCCGTACGGGCATCCGCGTAGCGAACAAACTCAGCACGCTTGACTTCAATATTGAGTTTTTTTAATTCTTCTTCAACCATCAAAAGCGGGGACAAATGCCCCACTTTGACATAACCCACCGTCAGCACTTCCTTTTGCTTCATGGGCGCAGGCGCAGGGCCTACCGCATGAGCATAAAAGGCGGTAATGCACGCAAGAATCCCCACAAACCCAGCTGCCCATTTTTTATACATGTACATGATGAACTCCTTAATGAATATAAAAACGCTGACTCCACTTACCCCACACAGACTCCAAACTCTTGGCCCACTCCAATAACGCCATGTCCATCAGGGGCCTGCCTAAAACCTGAACAGCCACAGGTCTACCCGCACGGTCTCGCCCCGCGGGTAGCGAAAGACATGGCAAGCCCAAGTAATTCACAAAACCCATGTAATGAAACATGCCCAAGAACTTAGATTTGCAAAACGAGCTTGCGCCAATTTCAACCTCTTGCCAAGCTGGCAACGGAACTTGCAATGCAGGGAAAATAAGCAAATCGGCATCAGCCAAATTTTGCAGAAGAAATTCAGCACAGCGCTTTTGTCGTTGATGAATCGCATCTTGATAAGCCTGATCGGACACGGAAGCACCAAACTTAGCCAACGATCGAACTCCAGGCTCTGCAATTGAGTTTTGCAGAGCCTGCGAGAAAGTTAGACCCACCTCTTTGCAGAGCACTTGGTTGGCCCATTCGCTCAGATCATTAAAACCATGCAATTGGTCTGTGCGAACCTCAACGCCAAATTCATCCAACGCCTGCACCACAACACCCGCCACTTCAGGGTCTAAATCTGAAGGCGACCAAACTTTCAGACGAAGTTGTTGAGGGTTCACCTCAACCAGCTGCGAACGGACATCCTTAGTTAAAACCGCTTGGAGCAAGCATTGTGCATCTTCAGCGTATCTGGCCAACACACCAATGGTGTCCAAAGAGGGCGCAAGGGGCATGCAGCCTTGGGTGCTGACCAAGCCAAACGTGGTCTTAAGCCCCAAAATGCCACAACTCGCTGCGGGTATGCGCACTGAGCCCGAGGTATCTGAGCCTAAAGAGGCGTAACTCATACCAGAAGCTACGGCAACAGCTGAACCACTGGATGATCCTCCCACTGCAGCTTGAGAATCCAGGGGGTTTACACATGCCGGAAAGTGAGGGTTTTGTGCAGTGGCACCCGCAGCGCAAGGCGCCATCACCAAAGAGGCCATATGCATGGCACCTTGTTGTTCCAACAAATCTAAAACCTCGGCAGGTACTGTTTGAGGCGCAACCACTCCGCCATTGACGCCGCAACCTGGTGCCCTGCCTGATATATCAAAAATATCCTTATGCGCCAGTGCTACGCCACTGAGTGCCCCTTGATAAGTTGCACTTCCAGCGTCATGGAAGCACACAGCTGCGTGGAGCGATAGATTCAACTCCAAAGCTTTTGACTTTTGAGCATCTTGTGCTTGCTTGACCGTAATAGAGCCCGAACGAACCATGGAAAGCATGTCGGTCATGCGGTCGGGCAGTTGCATGGTCTGTGATTAATATTTTTCAGCCAACAATCCAAATCCGGGCATAGGATCTTTCAAGCCTAGGCGGCGCAACGCAAGCCAGTACGTTGCCACGTTAACGCCAATGAGAGGGATTCCAAAAGCCGATTCAATTTTGGCTGTCATGGCGCTTACTGGCAAATTGGTCCCCACATGAATAAACGCCTCAACACCTTGAACTTTGAGCGACTCGAATCCCTGCATGATTTGTGCTTCAGAGAATTGAGCCACGGCAATAGGACCTTGAGCTTGCAGACCTTTTTTAGCTACAACCCTATAGCCACAGGATGTGAAGAACTCTTCAATCAAGGCATCGGCTGGAGGCCAATAGGGTGTAAGCACCGCAATATTTTTAGGGTCTCCCATAGCCTTGAGGCCTTCAAGTACCGCCATGGAGGGCGTTACAAAGGGAATACCCGCCATATCTTCAAGCCGACGTTCTTCTGTTAAAGCACGGGCTCGATCGCCCCTAAAAGAATGGATGGAGTGTCCATGTGCCACCGCATGCGGCTGGCATGGCAGCACCAAATTCAGCGCCTCTTCTAAATTGCCTTCCTCGGTGTCCAGTGCCTTGCGGTAAGACTCCATGTCGTCATAGGGTCTTGGTGGCAAGTACATTCTGCTCACATGATTGGTCACCCCTTGTGGTCGCATGGACTCCATTTCAGGTTGCACCACTGTATTGGTAGCCGGCACGATGATGGCAATCTTGGCTCGTGTTGCCAAGGCATCCAAGCTGGTTGTGGGCAGGGGTTTAGACGACATATATAAGTTGGGGTGAAGTTGTAATGAAGTTTTATTCCATTTTGAGGTTAGCAGCTTTGGCTGCTTCAGACCAAATCGTAATGTCCAGCTTCACCGTATCCGCAAATTCTTTAGGGGCGTTGCCAATGGGGTCAACGCCCAAAGACAAGAGGCGTTGCCGAGTGGCTTCGGACGACATCATGTCCTTGACTGCATCTGACAATTTTTGAACAACCCCTTGAGGCGTATTTGCAGGAGCCATTAACCCGTTCCAAGTGACGGTTTTAAAACCGGGATATCCAGACTCTGCAATGGTGGGGACCGAGGGCAACTGAGATGCCCTGCGCTCACTGGATACGCCAATGATTTTGATCAGGCCGCCGCTCACATGAGGCTGTAATTCAGACAAATTACCAAAGTACATCTGAACGTTACCGCTCAGCAAATCGGCTACTGCCGGTGCCCCACCCTTGTAGGCAATGTGGGTCATGTCAAGATCTGCTCGCTTGAGAAATAAAGCGGGTGTCAGGTGGGACACGCTGCCAGATCCGCCAGACGCAAAGTTGAACTTTCCGGGATTCTTTTTGACAAAGCTTACGAACTCTTGAACATTATTGGCCGGTATCGATTTGTGAACCCCCATTACAAAAGGGTTGCTGCCTATGTTGCTGATAGGTTGAAAGTCACGAATGGGGTCGTAATTGGTTTTGCTGATCACCGGCAAAATGGCCATGACAGGCATGGCAGCCATCAATAAGGTGTAACCATCGGGCGTGGCCTTGGCGACAAATTCAGCGGCAATGCCGCCACCTGCACCAAGCCTGTTTTCAACCACCACCGGCTGGCCTAGTGAGTTCGTAAGGCGCTCTGATACTAGCCGCGCAATGGAGTCGGTGTTGCCCCCCGCTGCAAAGGGCACTATCAATTTGATAGGCCGCACAGGCCAATCTTGAGCAAGCGCCATGTGGTGTAACCCAAATAACTGAACAAGGGTCGCCAATGCCAATGAGATTAAAAAGCGCATCTTGGTATCTCCATCAAGTTAAGGGCTAGGTGATTTGATTAGGGGTCATGGAATGGCTTGAGCTCTTTTGATGCTGTTGATCATGGAAGAGTTCAAAAGGTAAGCCCGTGATCTCTCTGGGTCTGCACAAATTTCTTGCAGCTCTTGCCTGCGACACGCCCGGAGTACAGGGTCTTTCTCCTCTAAATTTTTCTTGTTTTTTACAGAGAGCTCTTGGACGTACTCCACATTGACGGTGTGTCTTTGCCTGTGATACCGGTCCATCAAAGTCTCATCAGCCTGACCGTTCAGAACCTCAGACAATTTTTCTGCCAGATTGAAAGCATCATGTATGCCGCTGTTCAAGCCAAACCCCCCCAACGGATTGTTGACATGGGCAGCATCACCGGCCAATAAAACACGGCCTTTGCGGAGCTGAACAGCCACCCGTTGGTGCACGTTGTAAATGCTTTGGTGAACTATGGGGTACCCGACATCGGCGTCTGCCCCCGTCACGCGATGAATGGCATGTTGGGCATAAGGCCCTGCAAGCGCGGTGTCGTCGGAAACCTCGTGAGAAACCGGAAGGGTCATTCGCCACAAACCACTTGGCGTCACGTCGGGCATCTTGAAAACAGCCACCCATTGCTCTGGATCACTGATGTAAGCGTTTTCTCGGTAGTTCAACTCTGCAAAATCGTAGGTGGTGCTGATGACGCTGTAGCGCTCAGGCCATGTGTAGCCAGAAAATTCGATCTCAGCAGATTTTCGCACTTGGCTGCGCCCGCCATCTGCGCCAATCAACCACTGGCCACGAAATCTTTGTGGGCCACTGGCACTCTGGGTATGTACCGTAACCCCATCAGCGTCTTGATCAAATGAGGTGAGCGCATGATCAAACAACACCTTTACATGCTGGTAAGCACTTAGGCGCTCTAAAAGCAGCGGGGTAAGTCGGTGTTGCTCAAGGTGCAACCTGAACGGGTAGGTGGTGTCTTGCGCCAACAAACCCAAATCCCACTCTGCAACCAAACCAAACTCCAAATCGCACGACTGCCATTTGGGCACCTTAATTCCAATGTCGATCATGGCCTGTGTCACACCTACCCGATCCAGCATTTCAAGAGTTGGGGGGTGGAAAGTACCAGCTCTCAGGTCATGCGTTAAGGTGGCATGAGCCTCCAGAACCAAGCAGCTGATTTGGTTTTGCGCCAATATCAGCGCTGCTAATAACCCTACAGGTCCTGCGCCCGAAATAATGACTTGAGCATCGCCATGGGCTACTTGTGGCATGAATTTAAATCTTCTTAAAAGGTTAGCTGAAGACAAATTCTATGCAT
>CAMAXR010000072.1 GCA_945862195.1 Hylemonella gracilis | reverse complement strand
CACGGCGAAAAATCGATGACCCTCGACCGCGCGCGCGATGTGAAGATGGAGTTGATCACCAAGCGCGGCGAAACCATCGTGCTCAAGCCCAAGGTGTCCCTGTTAGACCGCGAAGTGATTGACAGTATGTTCATGAGCAAGAAAGCCTTGCTCGAGTTCTACGAGAAAGAAATCGAAGATGCCCGTAAGACTGGTGTCATGTTTTCGCTGCACGTCAAGGCCACCATGATGAAGGTGTCACACCCCATCGTTTTCGGGCATTGCGTCAAGGTCTTCTACAAGGAAGCATTCGAAAAACACGGAGCGCTATTCAAAGAGCTGGGCGTTAACGTGAACAACGGCATGGCCGACTTGTACGGCAAGATTGCCAGCCTGCCCCAGAGCAAACAGGATGAAATCAAGCGTGATTTGCACGCTTGCCACGAGCACCGCCCTGAGCTTGCTATGGTGGACTCTGCCAAGGGCATCACCAATTTCCATTCCCCCAACGACATCATCGTGGACGCCTCCATGCCCGCCATGATCCGCAACGGCGGGAAGATGTGGGACGCTAACGGGCACCTCAAAGATGTGAAGGCCGTACTGCCTGAGTCCACCTTCGCGCGCATATATCAAGAGGTGATTAACTTCTGCAAGTGGCACGGCGCCTTTGACCCCAGGACCATGGGTACCGTGCCCAATGTGGGTCTGATGGCCCAACAGGCTGAGGAATACGGCTCGCACGACAAGACTTTTGAGATCTCCGAAGACGGGGTGGCCAACATCACAGATTTGGCCACTGGCGAAGTTCTGCTGAGCCAGAACGTGGAAGCCGGCGACATCTGGCGCATGTGCCAGGTCAAGGACGCCGCTATCCGCGACTGGGTGAAACTGGCCGTGAACCGCGCACGCAACTCCGGCATGCCCGTGGTATTCTGGCTGGACGCTTACCGCCCCCATGAGGCCCAGTTGATCACCAAGGTCAAGATGTACCTGCATGAGCACGACACCTCGGGCCTGGACATCCAGATCATGAGCCAGGTGCGCGCGATGCGCTACACGCTGGAACGCGTCATCCGCGGCCAGGACACGATCAGCGCCACCGGCAACATCCTGCGTGATTACCTGACCGACCTGTTCCCCATCATGGAGCTGGGCACCAGCGCAAAGATGTTGTCCATCGTGCCGTTAATGGCGGGCGGTGGCTTGTATGAAACCGGTGCCGGCGGATCCGCCCCCAAGCACGTTCAGCAGCTGGTGGAAGAAAATCACTTGCGCTGGGATTCTCTGGGTGAGTTCCTGGCCCTCGCCGTATCGCTCGAAGATTTGGGCCTGAAAACCGGAAACGCCAAAGCTAAGGTTTTGGCCAAAACGCTGGACGCCGCTACCGGCAAGCTTCTGGACAACAACAAGAACCCGTCGCCTAAGACCGGTCAGTTGGACAACCGCGGCAGCCAGTTTTACTTGTCCCTCTATTGGGCGCAAGAGCTGGCCGCTCAAACTGAAGACGCCGCGCTTGCAGCTCAGTTCTCGCCTTTGGCCAAAGAGCTGGCTGCCAAAGAGCAAACCATCGTGGCCGAACTGGCTGCGGTTCAGGGCGTGGCGGTGGATATCGGCGGCTACTACCTGCCCGATCTGGCTAAGGTCGATGCAGTGATGCGCCCCAGCGCCACTTTGAATGAGGCGCTGAAATCGGTGGCGGTGTAGGCCGATTAATTACGCTGTGCGAAAGGCACGCCGCTGATTTTGCCGCCGGCCTTGATCCCCCGCTTGGCAAACCACCCCTGGTTCATTTCCAACACAAACCGCACGGGCTTAACAGAGCAGTGCAGCTCGGTGGTTTGCGGCTTCATGTCCGCCAAGTTGGCAATGGTGCCGTCGTCCAGCACAAAAGCGGCGGTCAGGGGAATAAGAGTGTTTTTCATCCAAAAACACTGCTGAGTGGCTTGCTCAAACACAAACAGCATGCCCTCTTGCGCGGGCATGTCACGCCGGTACATCAAGCCCGTGCTGCGTTGTTCGGGGGTGGAGGCCACTTGCGCGTCGATCAGGTACATGCCGGCCTTGATTTGCGTGCGCGGCAAATTCAGTTGCGGTTCAGCAAAGGGTTGCTGCGCCCAAGCATGGTTGCTTTGAACTTGAAGCGCTAAAAAAACCAAGGGGGCAAGGACCCAAAGGGCAGCCCATGGAGCAAGGCTTGGGCGCGAGGTAGGTAGGGGCAAAGTCAGCATGGCTTGAGAATGGTTTTGTATGGCGTTGATAGTTGTTAATTGCGGGTTCTGGCAGGACCCGCAAGGGCATTTTGTGCCAAGTGGTGCAGCCCAGTACCATCATTCTTTGGGTCTAGAATCGCGCGGCTTTCATTTCTACGTCTCAAATAACGTCTAACGGAGTTCTTTTTACATGTACCAGCACATCAAAGTGCCCACTACTGGGCAAAAAATCACCGTTAATTCAGACAGGTCGCTCAATGTGCCCAACGAGCCCATCATTCCTTACATTGAGGGTGACGGTATAGGCTTGGACATCACCCCCGTGATGTTGAAGGTGGTGGATGCTGCGGTGAGTAAAGCCTACGCGGGCAAACGCAAAATCCATTGGATGGAAGTGTTTGCGGGCGAAAAGTCCACCAAGCTTTACGGCGCTGATGTGTGGTTGCCCCAAGAAACTTTGGACGTGGTACGCGAATACGTGGTGTCCATCAAAGGCCCTCTGACCACGCCTGTGGGCGGCGGCATCCGTTCTTTGAACGTGGCTTTGCGACAAGAGCTCGATTTGTACGTGTGTCTGCGCCCCGTGCAGTACTTCAAAGGCGTGCCTTCACCTTTGAAGGAGCCAGAGAAAACCAATATGGTCATCTTCCGCGAAAACAGCGAAGACATTTACGCCGGTATTGAGTACGAGTCGGGTTCAGACAAAGCCAAGCAGCTCATCAAGTACCTGATTGAGGACATGGGCGTTAAGAAAATTCGCTTCCCTAACACCTCAGCCATTGGCATCAAGCCCGTGTCTATTGAAGGAACTGAGCGTTTGGTGCGCAAGGCCATTGAATACGCCATTAACAACGACAAGCCGAGCCTGACCTTGGTGCACAAGGGCAACATCATGAAGTTCACCGAAGGTGGCTTCCGCGACTGGGGCTACAACCTGGCCATGAAAGAGTTTGGCGCAGAGCTGATTGACGGCGGCCCATGGTGCAAGATTAAAAACCCCAAAACTGGCAAAGACATCGTCATTAAAGACGTGATAGCCGACGCCTTCTTGCAGCAAATTTTGTTGCGCCCCGTCGAGTACAGCGTGATTGCCACCCTCAACCTCAATGGCGACTATGTGTCTGACGCCCTAGCTGCTCAGGTGGGTGGTATTGGCATTGCCCCCGGCGCCAATTTGTCCGATACAGTGGCCATGTTTGAAGCCACCCACGGCACAGCGCCCAAGTACGCCGGTAAAGATTATGTGAACCCCGGTTCTGAAATCTTGTCCGCCGAAATGATGCTGCGCCACATGGGCTGGACCGAAGCTGCCGACCTCATCATCAGCTCCATGGAAAAATCCATTGCCAGCAAAAAGGTCACTTACGACTTTGCGCGCCTAATGGACGGTGCCACTCAAGTGAGTTGCTCTGGCTTTGGCCAAGTGATGATCGACCACATGTGAGCTGCCGTTTTAGCAGACCTCAAAACCGTCTTGGGATAGCCCCTCCAAGACGGTTTTTTCTTGTGTTGGATCCTTGCCATTTAGAATAGTCCAATGGCGACTCGCACCCCCAAATACCCTTCAGTGAACCCCAAAAGCGTTCCCCAAGGGGATGATGCGGGTGCTTTGGTCCTCGACCGTTTGACCGAAAAGGTCAAACCCCCTCAGATGTACCAAGTGGTGATGCTGAACGACGACTACACCCCTATGGAGTTTGTGGTGGTGGTGATTCAGGAGTTTTTTAATAAAGACTTGGAAACGGCAACCCAAATCATGCTCAAAATTCATTTGGATGGGCGTGCTGTGTGCGGTGTGTACACCAAGGACGTAGCGGCCACCAAAGTGAACATGGTGGCCGATGCCGCCAACAAGGCGGGTCACCCGCTGCAGTGTGTGAGCGAACCGGCGAACTGAAGGTTTAGAGATTCCATATCTTGAAATAGGTCACAACACCCCCATCAATGAAGAAGATAAACGTTGTTTGAAACGTATTAGAGTTGAGCACAGAGCGTTGAGCAGAGCACTGCAGAGTTAACTAGAAATAGGCACAAGGAAATCACATGATTGCCCAGGAATTAGAAGTCAGTTTGCATATGGCCTTTGTAGAGGCTCGTCAGCAGCGCCACGAGTTCATCACCGTGGAACACCTGTTGCTGGCCTTGCTGGACAACCCCAGCGCCGCAGAAGTGCTGCGCGCCTGTGCGGCCAATATTGACGATTTGCGCAAGTCGCTCACCAATTTCATCAAAGACAACACGCCACAGGTTGCGGGTACCGATGAGGTGGACACCCAGCCCACCTTGGGTTTTCAGCGGGTGATTCAGCGCGCCATCATGCACGTGCAGTCCACGGGCAGCGGCAAAAAAGAAGTCACGGGTGCTAATGTGCTGGTGGCTATTTTTGGCGAAAAAGACTCCCATGCGGTGTACTACCTCCACCAGCAAGGCGTGACCCGTTTGGATGTGGTGAACTTCATTGCCCACGGCATCAAGAAAACCGACCCGACCGAGCCTGTTAAATCCAGCGGCGACGCGCCTGCTGAGGGCGAAGAAGCCAGCTCAGACAAAAATGAAAAAGCTTCCCCACTAGAGCAGTACACCCAAAACCTCAACGCCGCTGCCAAAGACGGCAAGATTGACCCCCTTATTGGCCGTCACCACGAGGTGGAGCGGGTCATCCAAATTTTGTGCCGCCGACGCAAAAACAACCCTTTGTTGGTGGGCGAAGCGGGTGTTGGAAAAACCGCCATTGCCGAGGGCTTGGCATGGCGCATCACCCAAAAAGATGTGCCTGAAATTCTGGCCGAGTCCAATGTGTATTCGCTGGATATGGGCGCTTTGCTTGCCGGTACCAAGTACCGCGGCGACTTTGAGCAGCGCTTGAAAGGCGTGCTCAAGTCCTTAAAAGACAAGCCCAATGCGATTTTGTTCATTGACGAAATCCACACCCTGATTGGCGCAGGCGCGGCATCGGGCGGTACGCTGGATGCTTCCAACTTGCTCAAGCCCGCGCTTTCTAGCGGACAAATCAAGTGCATTGGCGCTACCACCTTCACCGAGTACCGTGGTATTTTCGAAAAAGACGCCGCTTTGTCACGCCGTTTCCAAAAGGTGGATGTGGTCGAGCCCACCATCAGCGAAACCGTAGAAATTCTCAAAGGCCTCAAATCCAGGTTTGAGGAGCACCACAACGTCAAGTACGCCAACGCAGCGCTCCAAGCGGCTGCTGAGTTGTCGGCCAAGTACATCAATGACCGCCATTTGCCTGATAAAGCCATTGATGTGATTGACGAGGCAGGCGCTTTCCAACGCATCATTGCAGCCTCCAAGCGCAAGAAAACCATTGGCAAAGGCGAAATTGAAGACATCGTGGCCAAAATTGCACGCATTCCACCTGCCAATGTGTCCAATGACGACCGCAGCAAGCTGCAGACCTTAGAGCGCGACCTCAAGAGCGTGGTCTTTGGTCAAGACAAAGCGCTTGAAATGCTGGCCTCGGCCGTCAAAATGGCGCGCTCTGGATTGGGTAAGCCTGACAAACCTATTGGTGCGTTTTTGTTCAGCGGCCCGACCGGCGTGGGCAAGACCGAGGCAGCCAAACAGTTGGCCTTCATTTTGGGCATTGACTTGATGCGCTTTGACATGTCGGAGTACATGGAGCGTCACGCCGTGAGCCGCCTGATTGGCGCGCCTCCAGGCTATGTGGGGTTTGACCAAGGTGGTTTGCTGACCGAAGCAGTTTCTAAAAAACCCCATGCCGTGCTGCTGTTGGACGAGATTGAAAAAGCCCACCCCGACATCTTCAACGTGCTGTTGCAGGTGATGGACCACGGCACCCTGACCGATAACAACGGGCGTAAGGCAGACTTCCGCAACATCATCGTCATCATGACCACCAATGCGGGTGCGGAAACCATGAACAAAGCCACCATTGGCTTTACCAACCCGCGCGCTGCGGGCGATGAAATGGCCGACATCAAACGCTTGTTCACCCCGGAATTCCGCAATCGCCTGGATTCGATCGTGAGCTTCAAGGCGCTGGACGAAAACGTCATCCTGCGGGTGGTGGACAAGTTCTTGCTGCAGCTCGAAACCCAGTTGGCCGAGAAGAAGGTGGACGTGACCTTTACCGACAAGCTGCGTCAGCACTTGGCGAAGAAGGGCTTTGACCCCCTCATGGGCGCTCGCCCTATGCAGCGCCTGATTCAAGACACCATCCGCCGTGCCTTGGCAGATGAGTTGCTCTTTGGTCGTCTGGTTGACGGCGGTCGCCTGACCGTCGATTTAGACGATCGAGACGCCACCAAAACCGAGGTGCTTCTGGACATTCAACCATTGGCCAAAAAAGAAGGCAAAGCCAAGCCAGAAGAAGCCACCGCTGATTAAACCCATGTGGCTTCGCTTGGCGTTGGCTAATTGGGCTAATTGCGCTAATTGCGCTATCGGGGCCTTGTTGGTTGTGCTGGCGGGATGCGGCTCTGTGCCTGTGTCAGGGCCTGTTTCAGGACCGGTTTCTACACCTTCCAAACCTGAGGTCACGGGTTCTTCCACCTCCGCCACGGTGGCTGTTGCGCCTGCTACCAGCATCACGGCATTGCCGTTGCCCGCAAAAAAACCACTCAGCATCGGCTTGGCCCTAGGCAGCGGCGCGGCCCGGGGCTTTGCGCATGTAGGGGTGATTCAGGTGTTGGAGGAGGCCGGAATCAAACCCAGTTTGGTGGTCGGCACCTCAGCCGGGAGCTTGGTGGCAGCCTTGTATGCTAGTGGCAAAAGCGGCAACCAACTGCAGCAATTGGCCGAAAGTATGGAAGAAGCCACTTTTGCCGACTGGACCCTACCCATTTTCAACCGCGGTATTTTGCGAGGCGATGCCCTGGCACGTTACGTCAGCACCCAAGTGGGCGGCAAAGCCATTGAAGATTTACCTCTGCCTTTAGGCATTGTGGCCACCGACCTCAACAACGGGCAGGGTGTACTGTTCAGGCGGGGCGATACGGCGACGGCCGTGCGAGCTTCCAGCGCTGTGCCAGCGGTGTTTCACCCTGTGCGTATATCGGGGCGAGATTACGTGGACGGCGGCTTGGTGTCCCCCGTTCCGGTGCAATTTGCCCGTCAAATGGGCGCGGAGTTGGTATTGGCTGTGGACATTTCTACGCCCCCAGAAGGTAATTCGGCTTCCGACACACTGCAAATTTTGATGCAAACCTTCACCATCATGGGGCGCAGCATCAACCAGTGGGAAGTTAAAGACGCTGACCTGCTCATCAAGCCGGTTTTGGTGGGGGTAGGCAGTGCAGATTTTGGTGCTCGACGCCGCGCCATTCAGGCCGGTCGCTTGGCCATGCAGCAAGCTATGCCCCAACTAAGGGCTCTGATGAAATAAAAAAAGGCCCCGTCGGAGACGGGGCCTTGAAGGGATCTCTGAACCCTAAGGTTTCGAAAAGATCCGAGGAGACAACCAGTAGAAACTTGCGTTTCAGTGTGAGAATTGTATCAGGGTTTTCCCTAGAAGTGTCAATTAACGCTTACGGGGAGCAGGCTTGGTCACGTTGGCTGCGTGGGAAGCCACAGCGTTGAAATTGGACTCGACCATGTCAGTCACTTGCTTCACAGACTTCTGCACAGATTCCATGGCGTTGCTGGTAGCAGCTACGGCGCTTTTCATCACGGCTACGGCGCTTTCAGAGCCAGCAGGAGCGTTTTTGGACATGTTGTCCACCAAGCCAGACACCTTGCCTTGCATGTCAGCCACTTGGCCTTCAAACACCTTGCTGAACTCGGTGCTGGTAGAAGTGGCAATATCGTACAGATGGCGGTTGTAAGCCACTGATTTCTCAGCCAAAGGCTGGAACATGGCAGTTTGCAGGGCAACCAGCTCTTGTGCGTCTTTAGCGCTCATCAAAGTTTGGGTTTGGCCAGCCACTTCAGACAAAGCGGCCTTGGTCGCTGTCAGGTTCAATTCCATCAGCTTCTCAACGCCTTCGAAGGCCTTGCTGGTCAAGCCAAACATAGATTCAACGTTAGCTTTATGGGAAGCCATTACTTGTTCAATTGTTAGCATCATTCACTCCTTGAGGTTAAAAAATAGAGGTTCTCTTCGTCTTGCCTCGCTAAATGCTGCGGTGCAACATTGCAAATTATAAGAACGAAATTTGGCTTTGCAAGCTTTTTTGTTGCACTGCAGCAAAATAATTCAGCCAGCTCAAAAAAACAACAAAAAACTGCCCCCATACTCTTCTTGATGAAAGCTTTTGACTCTGCTCAGTTCGTCTTGCCATTGCCGGACGGGCATCGGTTTCCTATGACCAAGTACGCCATGTTGCGGCGACGCCTTGAGCAGGAGTTGCCGGTTTTGAGCTTGTTGGAAGCTCCAAGTGCCAGCGATGGTGAACTGGCCTTGGCTCATACACCCCACTACATCCAGCTCATTTGCCAGGGGCAGGGCAGCGATGCCATGATGCGTGACATTGGTTTTCCGTGGTCGCCGGAGATGGTGGAGCGATCGCGCCGCTCAGTGGGCGCCACCGTGGCTGCAGCGCGCTGCGCGTTGTTAGAAGGCGTATCGGCCAATCTTGCAGGGGGCACCCACCATGCCTACGCCGATCGTGGTTCGGGCTTTTGTGTGTTCAATGACGCTGCGGTGGCAGCGCGTCTGATGCAAGCGGAGTGGAGCAGGGCACACCGCGGAACTGCTCCCTTGCGAGTTGCCATCATTGACTTGGATGTGCACCAAGGCAACGGCACGGCCAG
>CAMAXR010000071.1 GCA_945862195.1 Hylemonella gracilis | reverse complement strand
CCAAAGGGGCGCAAGCAATCCAACGACTTGTCCCAAGTGTCTTTACCCACCGAGTCGTACACCACCTTCACACCTTTGCCGCCCGTGATGTCCTTCACACGCGCCAAAAAGTCTTCTTTGCTGTAGTTGATGGCAAAGGCCGCACCATTGGCTTTGGCCAATTCGCATTTGGCGTCAGACCCTGCGGTACCAATCAATTGCAGGCCTAAAGCTTTAGCCCACTGGCACACAATTTGGCCCACGCCGCCCGCGGCGGCATGGAACAGCACATGGTCGCCGGGCTCCAAGCCTTCTACAGGCCGCACTTTTTTAAGCAAGTACTGGGCGGTCAAGCCCTTGAGCATCATGGCCGCACCGGTTTCAAAAGATATGGCGTCAGGCAATTTGCACACACATTTGGCAGGCATGACCCGCACCTCGCAATAGCTTCCAGGGGGCTGGCTGGCATAGGCCGCACGGTCGCCCACCTTCAGGTGGGTCACGCCCTCGCCCACGGCTTCCACTTCACCAGAGGCCTCCATGCCCAAATTCAAGGGCATGGGCAGCTGGTACAGGCCAGAACGCTGGTACACGTCAATAAAGTTCAAACCCACCGCTTTGTGGCGGATGCGAATTTCCCCAGGGCCAGGATCCCCCACCGTCACCGTGGCAATTTTGAGCTGCTCGGGGCCGCCGTGTTGATCAATTTGAACAGCGCGTGAAGTTAAGGTCATGAGAGGTCTCCTGATATGTTTTGGGGTTGATCTGGCTCAAATTCTATAAGGGCGGCTGCATGCAAGATCTGGATGCTCAAACGCCATGTCCAAAACATCAGCCCTTGACCCCAAAGCCTCGTGCAGCCGAAACGCGCAGCGCTTGCTGGGTGAAAGCTTGGACCGATTTTTTGAGTGTTTGCAAGCCATACCCAGCTCTGAGGCCCCAGAACTGATCCGCCAAGCGCGCAGGGCATGGCGGCGCTACCGCGTCCTTTGGCACTTGTTCCAGCCTGTAGACACTTTAGGTACACCTTGGGCAGACCTTAGCCCACTGCTCAAACTTCTGGGGCTTGTGCGTGACCTTGACGTTGCCCGACTCGAAACCTTGCCCCTGCGCCTCAAAGCCGCCCCCTTATCCCCCGCCTACTTGTGGGCTCAGCAGGCTCTGCAAGAGCTTTCAGACTCAGCTCGTCTCCAGTTGATCGACCAAATCGCCACACTCCAGCCGCCCAAGTTGCACCACCTGACCCATTGGCTGGCAGCACTTCAAATCAAAACCCAACACCCGAAGTCTTGGGCCAGCGCCAGTGCAAGGAAATGGGTGGACGCCTTGACGCGCAGCTACGAAGAAGCGCAAATACAACCCTTTAGCGCCAAAAGGTGGCACTTGGTACGCCTGAGAGCCAAGCGACTTCGCTACGGCATAGAGGTCCTCAAACCTCTGCTGCCCCATCGCTTGGCCGCGCCATGGCACCTAAGAGCACACCAACTCCAAATCCGCCTAGGGCAGGAACGGGACGCACTGCGACTCACCGAGTTGTTACAGTGCACGGCATGTCCACCCAAGCGCCCGCCCGACTCACCCTCGCCACCGCCCTGCTCCTGACGATCCCGCCCCTCATGTGGGCCGGCAATGTGGTGGTGGGCCGGATGTTGAGCCCGCATGTTTCTCCGGTCACGCTTAATTTCATCCGCTGGGCTTTGGCTTTTTTAATTTTGTTGCCCCTAGCGTGGCGTGTGGTGCTGCCCGGCAGTGGTTTGTGGGCCAGCTGGAAGCGCTTTACCTTGCTGGGTTTGCTGGTCGGTTGCTATAACGCGCTGCAGTACATGGCGCTGGAAACCTCTTCGCCACTCAACATCACCCTAGTGGCGTCCAGCAGCCCGATTTGGATGATGGCCATTGGCCGCTTGTTTTTTGCAGCGCCCATCAGCCGCAGGCAAGGCCTAGGGGCGGTGTTGTCCATATTGGGCGTGGCCTTGGTGTTGAGCCGCGGCGAGCTCGATGCCTTGCTCAATTTGCGCTTGGTGGTGGGCGATGTGTATGTGCTGGTGGCCACACTGTCGTGGTCGTATTACAGCTGGATGCTGACCCAAAAAAATCAAGAACCGGCGAATATTCGCAACGATTGGTCGGCATTTTTACTGTCTCAAATTGTGTTTGGCATGGGTTGGGCCGGTTTGTTTGCGGCGGGCGAATGGGCGGCAGACCGCGCCTTTTTGCATTGGAGTTGGCCGGCAGCAGCCGGCATGTTGTTTGTGGCGCTCGGGCCCGCACTGCTGGCCTACCGATGCTGGGGGGCTGGCGTGCAAAGGGCGGGGCCCGCTGTAGCCTCATTTTTTTCCAACCTCACCCCTTTGTTTGCGGCCTTGGGGTCTTTGGCTTTGTTGGGCGAAATGCCCCAGTACTTTCACGTGCTGGCTTTTGCCTTCATTGTGGGGGGGATCGTGGTATCTTCAAAACGTTCCAAATGATTGCACCTTCTGCCATGAAACACCCCACTCAAGCTCCTGCCCAATTTGTTGATGGACAAGCTGCACGAGCAACTGCCCAAACTGCCGTTTCTTGCGCGCTGGTGTTGGTACTGAGCGCCTGCGTCGGCACCACCCCTTTGAATGAGAGCAGCACCAATGCAGCACCCATTTCTCGGGAAATGAACGACCTGATCAACAACAACCAGTTGCCTGCGGGCGCCAAAATCAACCACGGGCAGTCGCTCATCATGGGTGCTGGCGACAACTGGGTGGGTAGAGTGGTGATGGAGCTGAGCCAAAGCCCCAACGCCACCTACAACTTTTTTCTAGACCAATACCCCGCGCAAGGCTGGACCTTGGTGACCGCCGTACGAGGCAAAACCAGTCTGCTGGTGTTCACCAAAGCCGACCGCAGCGCGTCGGTAGAAATGGTGGATGGCGCTTTTGGTGCCACCCAAACCACACTCACCGTTACGCCTAAAAGCACGCTGCCTGCTGCAGCAGCGGCCAGCCCCGCTCGGCGTTAGCGCCTGAGTTAGGGTTTTAGTAGGTTCCGGGGTAAGCCCCACCGTCTGCCAATACGTTTTGGCCGTTGATGTAAGCCGCTTGCTGGCTGCACAAAAATGCACAAATAGCGCCAAATTCTTGCGGGTTGCCAAAGCGTTGTGACGGAATTTGTTTGCGGCGCGCATCCATCACGGCCTCCAGCGGTTGTCCGGTATTTTTAACGGCATTGGCAAAGTTGCCACGCAACCGGTCGGTGTCAAACGCGCCGGGCAAGAGGTTGTTGATGGTGACTCCATGGGCGGCGAGCTTGGGGTTGCGGGCCACGCCCGCCACAAACCCGGTTAAGCCGCTGCGCGCACCGTTGGACAAGCCCAAAATGTCTATAGGCGCCTTGACTGCGCTGGAGGTGATGTTGATGATGCGGCCAAACCCACGGGCCGCCATGCCGTCTACTGTGGCCTTGATGAGTTCAATAGGCGTGATCATGTTGGCGTCCACCGCCTTGATCCAAGCCTCGCGGTCCCAGTTGCGGAAGTCTCCGGGGGGGGGGCCGCCTGCGTTGGTGACCACAATGTCAAATTCTTGGCGCTGTGCAAACACGGCCTGCCGCCCCTCGGGGGTGGTGATGTCAGCCGCCACGGCCAACACCTCTCCGGCACCCTGCAGCGCCTTGAGTTCGGCTGCAGCAGCGTGCAGCGCTTCAGCACCACGGGCCACGATGAGCACATGCGCACCTTCCTGGGCCAAAGCCTGAGCGCAGCCCAAACCCAAACCTTTGCTCGCACCGCATACCAACGCCCATTTTCCTTTGATTCCTAAATCCATTGTGCTTGTCCTAATTCAAATAAAAAATAACGCTCAATAACCTGCAACCAAGCCATCGCGACGCGCATCGCTGGCAGCTACATAGCCTTCCCCCTTAGGGTCACCCGCACGCCAAATGAACTGGCCCGCACCAAAGTCCTGGTAAGAGTCGTTGATGACTTCCATTTGGTGGCCACGCTGGGCCAAACCTTGCACCGTGGCGGCCGACATACCGGCTTCTACGTTGATTTCTAACCCCGCGTTGTAACGCCACCTTGGGGCGTCGCAAGCGGTTTGGGGGTCTTGCTTGTAGTCGAGCATGCGTACCAGCGTTTGCATATGACCTTGCGGCTGCATGTTGGCACCCATCACCCCAAAGCTCATCACAGGTTGACCGTTTTGTGTCAAAAAAGCAGGAATGATGGTGTGGAAAGGCCGTTTGCCCGGCGCCACCAAATTGGCCGGGTTGTGGGCGTTGGCTTGCAAGTTGAATGCATGGCCACGGTTTTGCAGGCTGACGCCAAACTCAGGCTCCACACACCCTGAGCCGAAGCCCATGTAATTGCTTTGAATAAAGCTCACCATCATGCCGTTTTCGTCAGCCGTGGTGAGGTAAATGGTGCCGCCCTTGACCGGGTTGCCAGCGCCAAAGTCTTGCGCCTTGTTCATTTGAATCAGCTTGGCGCGCGATGCCAAATAAGCGTCATCCAACATCTGCTCGGCGCTCACTTGCATGCTGCCGGCTTCGGCCACATAGCGGTACACATCGGCAAAGGCCAGCTTCATGGCTTCAATTTGCAAGTGCTGTGAATCCACGCCATCCACTGGCATGCCTGCCACGTCCCAATGGTCCAGGATGCCCAAAGCCATCAAGGCGGCAATGCCCTGACCATTGGGTGGAATTTCGTGCAAGGTGTAGCCGCGGTAATTTTTGCCAATAGGCTGTACCCACTCAGGCTTGTAGGCGGCCAAATCGCTGGCCTTAAGGCTGCCGCCATGCAGGTTTGAAAAACGCTCCAGCGCCTGGGCGATTTCACCGCCATAAAAGGCCTGCCCTTTGGTAGCGGCAATGGCACGCAAACCCTTGGCTGCAGCCGCAAACTTAAACAGCTCGCCCACGCGGGGAGCCCTGCCCCAAGGCAAAAACGCTTGAGCAAACCCGGGCATGTTTTGCAGCTCGGCGGTAGCGGCTTCCCACTTTTGTTGCACCACCACGGGCATCAGGTAACCGCGCTCTGCAATTTCAATGGCTGGGGCCAACAACTCGTCAAAGGGCAACTTGCCAAAACGCTCACTCATGGCTACCCAACTGGCCACGGCGCCTGGTACGGTGACCGCGTCCATGCCGCGTTTAGGCGGTTGGTCTTTTTCGCCGTATTTGGACTTGAAGTACTGCGGTGTCCAAGCCTGCGGCGCGCGACCAGATGCATTCAGGCCATGCAAAGCCTTGCCATCCCACAAAATGGCAAACGCATCACTGCCCAGCCCATTGCTGACGGGCTCACAAATGGTCATGGCCGCAGCCGCCGCAACCGCTGCATCCACCGCATTGCCTCCGCTTTGCAAAATGCGCAAGCCCGCCTGGGCGGCCAAAGGGTGCGAGGTAGACACCACGTTGCGCGCAAATACGGGCAAGCGGGTGCTGGCATAAGGATTGGAAAAATTGAAATGCATAGCGACTCAGAACCTCAAAGCAAACAAACGTACAAACGGCACCCTTAGGTGCCGTTTGGAGATTACAGTGTAAGAGAACTTACTCTTCTACAAAGGCTTCTTCTCGTTTGGCCTTCACAGCAGGCATCAGCACGATGATCAGCAATACCGCAGCCACTGCCAGTAAAGATGCGGACAAAGGCCGCGTGACCAACACGCTCCAGTCACCGCGCGATAGCAGCAGCGCACGGCGTAGGTTTTCCTCCATCATCGGGCCCAAAATAAAGCCCAGCAACAAGGGCGCAGGCTCCACACCCAGCTTGATAAAGAAATAGCCGATGACACCAAACAGGGCCACCATCCAAATATCGAAGGTGTTGTTATTGGTGGTGTACACACCCAAGGCGCAGAACAGCACGATGGCGGGGAACAACCAGCGGTAAGGCACGCTGAGCAGCTTGATCCAAATGCCAATCAAAGGCAGGTTCAAAATAATCAGCATCAGGTTACCGATCCACATGGAGGCAATCAAACCCCAGAACAACTCTGGGTTGCTGGTCATCACCTGTGGGCCAGGCTGAATGTTGTGGATGGTCATAGCGCCCACCATCAAAGCCATCACCGCGTTGGGTGGAATACCCAATGTCAGCAAAGGAATGAAAGAGGTTTGCGAACCCGCATTGTTGGCAGACTCAGGAGCCGCCACACCGCGAATGTTGCCCTTACCAAAAGGCACTTCACCGGGCTTCAGCTTGGTTTTCTTTTCGACGGTGTAGGCCGCAAACGCTGCCAACAAGGCACCGCCGCCGGGCAAGATACCCAACATAGAGCCCAAAGCCGTGCCACGCAGAATAGCTGGCGTCATGAGCTTGATGTCTTCCCAGTTGGGGTAAAGGTTGTTCACTTTGTCGGTGAACACCTCGCGGTCAGCTTCTTTAACCGACAGGTTGGCAATGATCTCGCCATAACCAAACACACCCATGGCAATGATGATGAAGCCAATGCCATCGGTCAGTTCGGGAATGTCAAACGAGAAACGTGCCACACCGGAGTTCACGTCGGTACCCACCAAGCCCAGCAGCAAGCCCAAAATGATCATGGCCACCGCCTTAAGCAAAGAACCAGAGGCCAACACCACGGCACCAATCAGGCCCAACACCATCAGCGAAAAGTATTCGGCAGGGCCAAACTTAAAGGCCACTTCGGTCAGAGGGGCCGCAAAGGACGCCAAAATCAAAGTGCCCACGCAACCGGCAAAGAAGGAGCCAATACCGGCAGCCGCCAAGGCTGGGCCCGCACGGCCGCGTTTGGCCATTTGGTGCCCGTCAATAATGGTCACCACCGATGAAGACTCACCCGGCAAGTTCACCAAAATGGCCGTGGTAGAACCACCGTACTGCGCACCGTAATAAATACCGGCCAACATGATCAGCGCGGCCACTGGTGGCAATGCATAAGTTGCGGGGAGCAACATGGCGATGGTGGCAATAGGGCCCACACCGGGCAACACGCCAATCAGGGTGCCCAAGAGGCAACCGATAAAAGCATAAATCAGGTTGGTGGTAGTAAACGCAACACCAAAACCCAAGCTGAGGTTATTGATCAAATCCATTTAGGGTCTCCTCAACCAGTAATGAAAGCAGGCCAAACGGGCAGCTGCAACTTCAGCAGAAACACAAAAGCCAAGTAACTGCCAATCGACAAAACCACGCTGAGGATCAACACCTCTTTGAGCTTGAAAACTTCACCGGCCAAGCTGGCAACAATCACCAAGCCAAAAATTCCTACGATCAAGCCCATGTGGGGAATACCCAATTTAGGCAAGCCACCCAGCAAAACACCGAACAGCAAATTCGCAAAAATGATAAAAAACAAGGGCTTCCAGGCCCACTTGCCAATTTTGTCGCCGCCTTGCGCTTTGGATGTAAAGCCGGTCATGGTGATGAGCAAACCCAAAATGGTTAACACTGCCCCAAGCAAGGTTGGGAAGTAACCTGGGCCCATGCGGGCACCGGTACCTAAGTTGTAACTGGAAGCGCCATAGACAAAAGCCAAGCCCAACGCAGTAAACATGAGTCCGGAATAAAAGTCTTTCTGACTCTTGATATTCACAAAGGGTCTCCTACAAATTTCTATAAGGTCGCATTCTGCCTTGTATTCATGCGGCTTATGGATGTGGATACCACCTATTTGAGCCATCCTAGGGATATCCCTAGGCCCAAACTCAAGATTGGAGTTCAACCGGCTTGAAACCTTTGATCCATTTCAGTGCAGGCAAACCCCAACGTGCTTGTATGAGCTCGGCACGTTGCACCAAGAGCTTGCGGTCGGGCCGCTGCGAAGTGCGTTGGGCCAGCACCACGGTGTTGCCCTCACGCGTGGCCTTGAACGCCCATAAGGCATCTGACCCAAAGGCTTTGGCCATTTTTTGAAGGCTGCGCTTGTAGCTGGACGAACGCCCAAATAAATTGACAGTCATGCAGCCATGCTCCGTTAAGGTGGTAAGGCAGTCGGCATAAAACGCTTCGCTGTCCAGCACAGGGGCAGCGGCTTGAGCGTCGTACAAGTCCACCTGCAAGGCATCCACGCTGGCCTGCCAAGGCGCTTGCCGTATTTCTTCAGCCGCATTGCCCAACACCACTTGCATGCGTTTTGTGTTGGCTGGAAGCTTGAACCAACCGCGGCAAGCGGCAATCACCTGCGGGTTGAGTTCTATAGCGGTGGTCTGCATGCGCAGCACCTTATGGCAAAACTTGGTCAAAGATCCTGCCCCCAAGCCCAGTTGCAAGGCTTGGAGATTGGGCACCTTGTCGGGCTCAACAAACAGCATCCAAGCAAACATGCGTTGTATGTATTCATGCACCAAGGCGGTAGGGTCATCTATGCGCATAGAGCCCTGAATCCACTCGGTTTCCAAGTGCATGTGCCGCACGTCTCCCCAATCTGAAAAATGCACCTCGGGCAAAACCACGGCTGCTGCTTGAGCAGCTTTTGAGACACCAGCGGATTTGGAAGCGCTCTTGCTCACAGGTAGGGCTGTACCCACTGCTCGCTGCGCTCCCACAGCGCGCGGGCCAGGCTTGGGTCTTGCCCTAAGGGGGTGGGCAGCACGGGCTTGCACAGGTCGTAATAAAGACCCGTTTCATGTGCGCATAGAGCTGAAGTGGCGCAGAACAGCGAGGTGCGAGCGCCTTCCTCTGGGGTGATCATGCCGCGCAACTTGAGCAAATGCCTAAAGGGCAGGGGTATGGCGCGCCACACCTCAGTGGACACCACGCCAGGGTGCAAGGCATAGCTGTTCACGCCTGTGCCCTGCAGACGCCTGCCCAACTCTGCACTGAACGCAATGTTGGCCAGCTTGGAGACGCCATATTCTTGTATACCCGTAAAGGTTTGGGTGGGTTGCTGCAAAGCCTCCCAGCTCCAAGCCTTGGCCTTGCGGTGGGCCCGACTGGCCACCGTGACCACGCGCGCCGAGCCATACGCAGAGGCCGTAGCCATGAGCTTAGGCAGCAGCAACTGCGTGAGCAAAAAGTGGCCCACATGGTTGACGCCAAAGACTTTTTCAAACCCGCTGGCCGAC
>CAMAXR010000070.1 GCA_945862195.1 Hylemonella gracilis | reverse complement strand
CCTGAACAACCAGCACGTGGCCTACCGCGGTGGCGCCCCGGCCATGAACGATTTATTGGGCGGCGCCTTGCCCTCCATCTTCTCCAGCCCCTCAGATGCCATTCAGCACGTGCAAAGTGGCAGGCTGCGCGCTTTGGCCACCACGGGGCTTAAACGGTCTGAAGCACTGCCGCAGGTGCCCACCATTGCGGAGTTGGGTTTTGCCGGGTTTGAAGCCATCAACTGGTACGCCTTTGCCGTGCCTGCCCGAACCCCTGCCGAGGTGGTGCGCAAGCTCCATGCAGCCATCGCCACCACCCTGAACGACTCGCAAGTGGCGGCGCAAATTCGCAAATTAGGCATGGAGCCTGCACCCACCAGCCCCGCTGAAGCGGCCCGCTACTTCAAAGCTGAGTCCGACAAGTGGGGCGAGGTGATTCGCAAAGCCAAAATCAAGACCGATTGAGGGCGGCGGCTCAAGGAACGTGACGGCCTCAACAGGGCCTGTTTATTCCGCCCAGCTCGGTGCGAGAATGCTGGCATGAACCACACCGCTCCCTCGGCTGTACCTGCCTCTGAAACCGGCTTGTCTGAAGTGATGTTGCAACTGGGCCAGCAAGCTCGGGCGGCGTCTGCCCTCATGGCCAAAGCTACGGCGGCCGCTAAAAACCAAACGCTTTTGTGTTTGGCGCGTTTGTTGCGCGCCCAAACCGCCACCCTCCAACAGGCCAATGCCCAAGACCTGGAGCGCGCCCAAGCGGCGGGCTTGAGCGGCCCCATGCTGGATCGGCTCAAGCTTTCACCCCAAGCCCTGGAAACGGTGGCTCAAGGCTGCGAGCAGCTGGCCGCCATGCCCGACATCATTGGCGGCATCACCGGCATGCGCCAGCAACCCAGCGGCATACAGGTGGGTCAAATGCGCGTACCCATCGGTGTGTTTGGCATGATTTATGAGAGCCGCCCCAACGTCACCATTGAGGCGGCCAGCTTGTCCATTAAAAGTGGCAATGCCTGCATCCTGCGTGGCGGCTCCGAGGCCATAGCCTCTAACAAGGCCTTGGCCGAGCTGGTGCGGCAAGCTTTAGCTGAAAGCAGCTTGCCCGCTGACGCCGTGCAGCTGGTGCCCAGCACCGACCGCGCCTTGGTGGGCCAGCTCATTGCCATGCCTGAATTTGTGGACCTCATCATCCCGCGCGGGGGCAAATCGTTGATTGAGCGCATCAGCCGTGAGGCTAAGGTGCCTGTGATCAAACACTTGGACGGCAATTGCCATGTGTACGTGGACGACCCCTGCGACCTGGCCATGGCCCTGCAGGTGGTGGACAACGCCAAAACCCAAAAATACAGCCCCTGTAACGCCTGTGAAAGCCTGTTGGTGGCTGCCGGTGTAGCCAAGGAATTTCTACCCCAAATGGCAGCGGTGTTTGCGGCCAAGGGTGTGGAAATGCGGTGCGACCCTCTGACGCTTGAGGTTTTGAAGTCCCAGCCAACGGCCCCACCCGGGGCAGCAGGCCAACTTAAAGTTCCCCAGCTCACAGCCGCCACCGAACAAGACTGGTTTGAAGAGTATTTGGCGCCCATCATCAGCATCAAGGTGGTGGCAGGATTAGAAGAGGCCATTGCACACATCAACCGATATGGCAGCCACCACACCGACGCCATCATCACCAGCAACCACCAGCATGCCCAAGCGTTTTTGCGCGAGGTGGACTCCGGCAGCGTGATGGTCAATGCCAGCACCCGATTTGCTGATGGTTTTGAGTATGGTTTGGGTGCTGAAATTGGCATCAGCACCGATAAATTTCATGCCCGTGGCCCCGTGGGGCTGGAGGGTTTGACATCCCTCAAATACGTGGTGCTGGGTCAAGGCGATATTCGAAGCTGATTCTTGAGCCTGAGACTCGAGCTAAATTCACACACACAAAACGACGAGGTCCCACCATGGTTCCCCATTTGGTCACCGCAATGCAAGGCCCTATCAACGAGCTGGAGCAACGCATTTTGGACTCCATGCCCGCCATTGAGCGCTGGTTTCGGCTGGAGTGGATGGAGCACACCCCGCCTTTTTATTCATCGGTGGACATTCGCAATGCCGGCTTCAAGCTCGCACCGGTCGATACCAACCTCTACCCCGGCGGTTGGAACAACCTGACGCCCGAAATGCTGCCGCTGGCCGTTCAGGCGGCCATGGCGGCCATTGAAAAAATTTGTCCTGAAGCCCGCAACCTGCTGCTGATTCCTGAAAACCACACCCGCAACACCTTTTATTTGAGCAATGTGGCCCAGCTGCGCCGTATTTTCAATATGGCCGGTTTGAACGTGCGCATTGGCTCCATCAACCCCGAAATTAAGAAGCCCACGGTATTTGAGCTGCCCAGCGGCGACTCGGTCACGCTGGAGCCCGTGGTGCGCAGCAAGCGCCGTTTGGGCCTCAAAGACTTTGACCCCTGCACCATTTTGCTCAACAACGACTTGAGCGCTGGTGTGCCCGGCATTTTGGAAGACTTGAACGAGCAGTACTTGCTGCCGCCCCTGCATGCAGGCTGGTCAACCCGCCGCAAGAGCCGGCATTTTCAGAGCTACGAAGAGGTGGCCAAGCGCTTTGGCAAGTTGCTGGGCATAGACCCTTGGCTCATCAACCCGATGTTCAGCAAGTGCGGTGAAGTCAATTTTGCTGAAGGCACGGGCATGGAGGTTTTGGCGAGCAATGTCGATGTGATGCTCACCAAAATTCGCCGCAAGTACAAAGAGTACGGCATTAAAGACAAGCCGTTTGTGGTGGTCAAGGCCGACAACGGCACCTACGGCATGGGCATCATGACAGTGCGCGACGCCAAAGATCTCGAAGCCGTCAACCGGCGTACCCGCAACAAAATGAGCGTGATCAAAGACGGCCAAGAGGTTAATGAGGTCATCATCCAAGAAGGGGTGCTGACCAACGAACACATCAACGACGCGGTGGCCGAACCCGTGGTGTACATAATGGACCGCTATGTGGTGGGGGGCTTTTATCGGGTGCATGCCGAACGCGGCGTGGACGAAAACCTCAACGCCCCCGGCGCCAGCTTTGTGCCTTTAGCGTTTGCCGAAAGCGCCCATTTGCCCCAGCCCGGCATCAAACCCGGCGCGAGCGCGCCCAACCGGTTTTATATGTATGGCGTGATTGGCCGCTTGGCCATGCTGGCAGCCAGTTACGAGCTGGAAGCCACCGACCCCTTGGGTGAGGTGTACGAGTAAGGTAATTGCATGCGTAAAGTTGCCTCATGCGCCGATATGTTGCAGCGCAACAAATACGTAGCACAATACCCAAACCCAAACTATTCGGCCAAGGCGTTTCACAAGTCTTAGCCAAGGCTTTCATCATGTCTCAAAACAAATCCTCATTAGCGGCCCTGACGGTGGGCGCCATTGGCGTGGTGTACGGCGACATTGGCACCAGCGTGCTGTATGCCTTTAAAGAGGTGTTTGTCAGCGGCCAGGTGAGCATCAATCCTGACAATATTTTGGGCGTGTTGTCGTTGTTTTTCTGGACCCTCATGCTTGTGGTGTCACTCAAGTATGTGGTGCTGATCATGCGGGCCGACAACCACGGCGAAGGCGGGTTAATGGCTTTGTTGGCATTGGCGTCTCAATCGGTCAAAGACCAGCCGCGCACCCGTGGCATCTTGGTGGTTTTGGGGGTGTTTGGTGTGGCCCTTTTTTTTGGCGACGGCATCATCACCCCAGCGGTGTCGGTGCTCTCTGCGGTGGAGGGCCTCAAAATTGTGACGCCTGAAGCCGAGCCTTATGTGGTGGGCATTTCCCTCCTGGTGTTGCTGGTGCTCTTTTGGTTTCAGAACCGTGGCACGGGCGACATTGGCAAATTTTTTGGACCCATCACTGTGTTGTGGTTTCTGGCCATTGCCACCACAGGGGTACTCCAAATACTGGAAAACCCCTCGGTGCTTAAAGCGGTCTGGCCAGGCTACGCGTTGGCCTTTGCCACCGAAAACTACCATATTGCTTTCATCACCTTGGGGGCGGTGTTTTTGTGCGTCACGGGTGCAGAGGCCTTGTATGCCGACATGGGTCATTTTGGCAAAAAGCCCATTCGCTTGGCGTGGTTTGGCTTGGTCATGCCGGCTTTGGTGCTCAATTACTTTGGCCAAGGCGCTTTGGTGATGGCCGACCCCGATGCAGCTAAAAACCCGTTTTATTTGATGACGCCCGACTGGGCCATGATCCCTATGGTGCTTTTGGCAACCGCGGCCACGGTGATTGCGTCTCAGGCCTTGATTTCGGGAGCCTTCTCTGCCACCAAGCAAACCATTCAACTGGGATTTTTGCCGCGCTTGTCTATATTGCACACCTCCATTCGCGAAACCGGCCAAATTTACATACCGGCCGTTAACCGGTTTTTGTTGGCCGGTGTGTTTGCGGCGGTGCTGTTTTTTGGGTCTTCATCCGCCTTGGCGGGTGCCTACGGTATTTCTGTGAGCTTGTTGATGGTCATCACCACCTTACTCACCTTTTTTGTGGTGCGTTACAAATTTGGCCTGCCGCTTTGGGTCGCCATTTTGTCCACCAGTGTTTTTGTGGTGGTGGACACCGCCTTCTTTGTATCAAATGCCCTGAAGATTTTTGACGGCGGCTGGTTTCCGCTGGCGTTTGCGGGGTTGTTGTTTGTGGTCATGATGACGTGGCGCGACGGCCGGGCCTTGCTCAGCGAGCGGCTGACCAGCGAGTCCATGCACTTGAATGACTTTTTAGACTCCGTGTTTATCCATCCCCCCGTGCGGGTAGAGGGTACGGCGGTGTTTTTAAATGCGGCATCCGGCCGCGTGCCCAATGCCTTGCTCCACAACCTCAAGCACAACAAGGTGCTGCACAAAAACAATTTGTTTGTCACGGTGTTACACCACGAGGTGCCGTGGATCAAGATTGACGAGCGCTTGCAGGTGGAGTCTTTGGGCCACCATTGCTGGCAAGTCATCATCAATTACGGGTTTAAAAACGACCCCGACGTGCCCAAGGCGCTGATGGAAGTGCGCAACTTTGGCTGCGACCTAGACCCCATGACCACCAGCTACTTTCTCTCGCGCGAGATCGTGATTCCCACCACCGGCGGCGGCATGGCCCAGTGGCGCGAAAAGTTGTTTGCGCAAATGCACCACAACGCCGGCGCCGCAGCCGAATTTTTAAAGCTGCCCAACAACTCGGTGGTGGAGCTGGGCTCCAAGATCGAGATTTAAAGGGGCAGCTGCCCCTGCCTAGATCGGTCTGGATCAGGCTGGATCAGGCTGGATCAATCGGCCGTAATTCCGGCCGACTTGATCACCTTGCTCCATCGCTCGCCTTCGGCCTTAATGTGAGCTGCAAACTGCTCAGGCGTGCCGCCACCCAGCTCATTGCCTTGCGCCAACATTTGCGCCTTGATGGTCGAGTCAGCTAAAGCTTGGTTGGTCACCTCATTCAGGATTTTGATAATGGCTGCCGGTGTGCCCACGGGGGCAATCAAGCCTTGCCAGTTGCTCACTTCAAAGCCGGGGTAACCCAGTTCGGCCACGGTGGGCACGTCTGGAAAAAGTGGTGAACGGGTGCGGCTGGTGATGGCAATAGGGCGCAACCTGCCGGACCGCACATTGGGCGCGGCGGCGTACATTTGCTCAAACATCATGTCCACAATCCCGGCCATCAGGTCCAAGGCGGCGGGAGCACCGCCTTTGTAGGGAATCACGGTCATGTTGATTCCGGCCATGGACTTCAGCAGCTCTGCCGATAAGTGGTGTGACCCGCCTTGCCCGCCATTGGCAATGGAGATTTGCCCGGGTTTGGCTTTGGCAGCCGCCACAATGTCTTTAAGGTCTTTAAAGGGGGATTCGGTGCGCACGACCAGCATCAAAGGCCCGCGCTCTATCAGGCAAATAGGCATCAAGTCTTTGATGGGGTCAAAGTTGACCTTGGCCATCATGGTGGGGTTCACCGACAGTGGTGCAAAGTTGCCCATGCCCATGGTGTAGCCGTCGGGCTTGGCGCGCACCACCAGCTCGGTGCCAATGTTGCCGCCCGCGCCGGGTTTGTTGTCCACCACCACAGGCTGCCCCAGCGCATTAGAGATGTAGCGCCCAAACTGCCGAGAGCGCTGGTCGGCATTGCCGCCGGCAGGGTAGGGGCACACCAGCACCATGGGCTTGCTGGGGAATTTGTCTTGCGCCCAAGCGCCGCTGGGCAGGGTGGGCATGCCTAGGGCTGCAGCCCATTGCATCAGTTCACGGCGTTTCATGTTGTGCTCCTTAGGTTATTGCTTGTGTTTCGAATTGTCACTCATGGGCAAAGTGTGGAGACGTTGACGTCCGCACTATTAATGTCATAACATACAAACAAATTGAAATGGCTAAGGGGGGAATCATGTCTATCCACACGTATTCAAGCAGAGACTTTACGCGCGATGTCAGCAAAGCCAAGCGTGCTGCAGCCGAGGGGCCTGTGTTTATTACCGACCGTGGTCGCCCAGCATTTGCGCTCCTGAAAATCGAAGACTATTACCACCTGGCGGGGCAAAAGAGGGTTTCGCTGCTGGAGTTGATGGATGGCCTAAAAGGAGGCGAGGGCTTTGAGTTCGACGCGCCCAGCCTGCAGGTTGAACTTCGTCAGGCCGAACTGGGGTGATAGAGCATGTACGTTCTAGATACCAATGTCATTTCGGAGCTGCGTCAGGGCAAGCCGAATCAGTCGCCTGAAGTCCGTGCCTGGGCTGCCCAAATAGCGGCCAACCAGCTGTTTATGTCGGCCATAAGCATTCTGGAGCTTGAAAAAGGGGTGTTGGCGTTGGAGCGCAAGACGCCACCGCAGGGCAGCGCGATTCGAGCTTGGCTTACCGCTGTGCGGGCGGCATTTAATGGGCGCATACTGCCCTTTGCAGACACCACCGCCCATTTGTGTGCGGCCCTGCATGTTCCCAACCCACGTTCAGAGCGTGATGCGATGATTGCAGCAACAGCGCTTGAACACCGCATGGCTGTGGTGACGCGCAACGTGGCCGACTTCGCCGGTACTGGCGTGCAATTGATCAATCCGTTTGTTCTATGAACCTGTTGTTTGTTACCGATCCGCTGGAAACCTTTCGCACCTATAAAGACAGCACCTTTGCCATGATGCGCGAGGCGCAGCGCAGGTGCCACACGCTGGCGGCGTGCGAGCCACGCCACTTGATGTGGCAAGCCACCACGGGCGTGCAGGCGCATGTGCAACGCATCACACTCACGGGGCATGAAGAGCGCTGGTTTCATGAAGCGCCGCAAACTCCCCAAGAGCGCTTGGTGTGTTTGAAAGACTTTGACGCCGTGTTGATGCGCAAAGACCCCCCCTTTGACAGCGAATACTTTTACGCCACCCACTTACTGGAGCGGGCTCAGCACGAAGGCGCCAAGGTGTTCAACGACCCGCGCGCTCTGCGCGACCACCCCGAAAAACTGGCCCTTTTAGAGTTTGCCCAATTTGCCGCGCCCACGCTGGTGACGCGCGACGCCCAGGCCATCAGACAGTTTCATGCGCAGCACCAAGACATCATCCTCAAGCCGCTGGATGGCATGGGCGGCATGGGAATTTTTAGGGTGCGTGAAGACGGGCTCAACCTGGGCGGAATTATTGAAACCCTCAACCGCCATGGCGAGCAAACCGTGATGGTGCAAAAGTTTTTACCGGCTATAGCGCAGGGCGACAAGCGCGTGTTGGTTATTGCCGGTAAAGCCGTGCCGTATTGCCTCGCCCGAATTCCGCAGGGTGGCGAGGTGCGCGGCAATTTAGCGGCGGGTGGCTTGGGTGTGGCGCAAGCCCTAAGCGCTAGAGACCAAGAAATTGCCCAAGCCATTGGCCCTATGTTGTTCAAGCGGGGTTTGTTGTTGGTGGGCTTGGACGTGATTGGCGACTGCCTGACCGAAATCAACGTCACCAGCCCCACGTGTTTTCAAGAAATCACGCACCAAACGGGGTGTGATGTGGCGTCTATTTTTATAGACGCTTTGGAATCCTCGGCGGGGGCATAACTTGGCAAAGGCTGCTTAAGAACCCAAGGCTTCTCCGTCAACAAAAACCTGCAACGCGCCAGACGGTATGGGCGTCCACACCTCATTGGTGGTCAGCGGCAGCGTCGCCACCACCGCCACACGGTCGCCGGGCTGGGCTTGATCGGCAAAGTTGACGCTCAAGTCGTCATCGCGCAAGCTGGCTTGTCCAAAGGGGTGTTCGCGCGTCACATAGTGCAGTTCTGTGGAGGCATGTGCCCACAAGGCCTCGCCGTTGCTCAGCAGGCAATTGAAGGGGCCGTGTGACGCAATTTGGGGCATCAGCTCGCGCAGGGTCAGGGTGAGCTCAGGCACGCTGGGCACATCGGCATGGGACTTGGCCAGCTCCTGCATCAGCCAGCAAAAAGCACGTTCGCTGTCGGTGTTGCCCACGGGTTTAAAACCTGCATGCAGCCTAGGGTGGTAATTTTTAAGGTCGCCGTTGTGCGCCATCACCCAGTAGCGTCCCCAAAGCTCACGCACAAACGGGTGGCAGTTGGCCAAGCTCACCTCGCCCTGCGTGGCTTTGCGAATGTGCGCAATGACCTGTCGGCTTTTGATTGGGTAGCGGCGAATCAGGTCTGCAACGGGCGAATCGATGGCCGGTTGGTGGTCTACAAAATGTCGCAGGCCTTTGTGCTCAAAAAATGCAATGCCCCAGCCATCGGTATGGTGGTCGGTGCGCCCGCCGCGCTCGGCAAAGCCACTGAAACTGAACACCACATCCGTGGGCACATTGCAATTCATTCCCAGCAGTTGGCACATTCCCGCGCATCCTCTCTTGACGTGTCCCGATTTCGCTCGCTGTCGCAGGGTGCATTAGACTCCAGCAAGCATTTTTAGGGGTCATGCAACTGCGATTTCATCACTTGTCGGCGCCGGTCCTGGGCTTGCTGGGCGTGGGAACTGCAGCGCATCTGCTCTTGGGTTTTGGGCTGGGCCTGTCGTGCGACGAAGCCCACTATGCCCTTTACGCCGCCCATTTGGACTGGAGCTATTTTGACCATCCCCCTCTAGTGGGCTGGGTGCAATGGCCCTTGGTGGCACTGGGCATGCCCGATGGCGTGTTGCGTTTTATACCTGCCGCC
>CAMAXR010000069.1 GCA_945862195.1 Hylemonella gracilis | reverse complement strand
GGAAAGAGCTGGCGCGGGTGAATCGCTAAAGTTCTGGTCGATCATAGCTACCCCCAAGCTAAGCTAAGTTGCTCATTAAGCGGTTCTTATGCTCCCAGCAGCTTTGGGCCACAATTGGCTGGTGCTGCAGATTTTGACCGTCACTTTTCCCTTTTTTGCGCTGGTCTTGTGCGGCTTTACAGCGGCGCGCCTGCGGTGGTTGCCGCTGGAGGCCATTGGTGGGCTGAACGGTTTTGTGCTGTTTTTTGCTTTGCCCTGCATGCTGTTCAGGTTTGGCGCCACCACCCCTATAGCGGAGTTGTTGGACGTGGGTGTGCTGTGCACCTGGCTGCTGTGCGCCACCATCATGGTGACTTTTGCCGTAGCCATGAGTTTGGGGCCCCGCATCCGCTGGAACGACGCCTCTTTTGGCGCCTTGGTGGCAGCTTTTTCCAACACGGGTTTTATGGGCGTGCCTTTGTTGGTGGCCTTGTTGGGCGCGCAGGCGGCGGGCCCCATCATCGTGACCATTTTGGTGGACATGGTGTTCACCACCTCCCTGTGCATTGGCTTGTCACGGCTGGACGGCGCGGGCCAAGACGGCCTGTTGGCTGCGCTGCGCAAATCGTTTAAAGGCATGCTCGTCAACCCCCTGCCATGGTCTATTTTGCTGGGCGGCTTGGTGTCTTATATGGAGTGGGAGCTGGCCGACCCTTGGGGCAAAACCATTTGGTTGCTGGCAGACGCGGCTTCGCCCGCGGCGTTGTTCACCATAGGCGCGGTGCTGGCGCGCGCTCAAATGCAAGCCCGCTCGCAGCCGCTTAAGGTGATGGACTACCTGCCGGTGGTGGGCTTTAAGCTGTTTTTACACCCCCTGTTGGTGCTGGTGGTGGGTGCCACCGTGATTCAGTGGGGCCTGCCGTTGGCCACACCCGCCTTTACCGCCATGGTGTTGGTAGCCGCCCTGCCCAGCGCCAGCAATGTATCCATGCTGGCCGAACGCTATGGCGCCAACAACGGCCGCATTGCTCAAATTATTTTGGTGACCACCACCTTGGCGTTTTTGACGTTTTCGGGTGTGGTGGCGCTGGTGGACGGGTCTTAGACGTACTTCAATGTCTTAAATCCCTAAATCCCTAAATAGCCAGAGGATCCACATCCACTGCCCATCGGATCACGCCTTTGTGTGCCGGATCTTTTTTAAGGGCGTGCAGCAGGGTATGCCACTGGGCCAAATGGTGTTGCAGGGCGGTGCGCGAGGTGCTTTCAAGCAGCATTTGCGCCCGCTCTACATTGGCCACGCGCTGAATGGTCAGGGGCACTGCGGCAAAGCAGCTGACGTGTTCTGCCGCGGGCAACTGGGTTGCCGCAAGACGCGCCGCATTTAAAAAACCTTGGGCCACCTCCTGGGTACGGGCGTCGGCACGCAGCAGCGCTTGGTAGCTGAACGGTGGCAGCGTGGATTGCTCGCGCTCGCTGAGTTGCTGTCGCGCAAACTCGGGGTAGTTGTGCGCTTTGAGGGCTGCGTACAAGGGGTGTTGGGGGTGGTGGGTTTGCACCCACATTTCACTTTGGGCGCTCAGGTCTGGGCTGCGGCCTGCACGACCTGCGGCCTGCAGCAACAAGCTGAACAGCCGCTCGGGCGCACGAAAGTCGCTTGAGAACAAGGCGCCATCAGGGTTAAGCGCCGCCACCAGCGTGATGCCGCGAAAGTCGTGGCCTTTGGCAATCATTTGGGTGCCCACCAGCACGTCCACATCGCCCGCATGCACCGAAGCCAATTGCGCTTCCAGCGTGCCTTTTTTCTGAGTGGTGTCGGCGTCGATACGCGCCACGCGCACTGGGGTGCCGTCCGGCCGCGCCACAGCGTGCAGCAGTTCGCTCAAGTGTTCTTCAAGTTGTTCGGTACCGCGTCCGATCGGCCGGATGTCGGGGTTGCCGCAGGCGGGGCAGTGGCGCGGCACCCGCTCGGTGAAGCCGCAGTGGTGGCAGCGCAGGGTACGGTCTGTTTTGTGGAACACGCGGAAGGCGCTGCAGTGGGCGCATGCGCTTTTCCAGTCGCAGTCGCTGCATTGCAACACGGGGGCGTAGCCGCGGCGGTTGAGCAAAACCATGCACTGTTCGCCCCGAGCCACCCGCTCTTGTATCGCTTGCAGCAAGGGCGGCGAAAACACCGCGCCTTTGGGCTGGTGGTTCATGTCCACCCGCCGCACCAGCGGAAAGCTGCTGTGCCCGCCGACCCGATCGGGCATTTCCAGCCGCAGGTAGCGCCCCCCTTCAGCTGCGGGGCGGCTGTGGTGCCAACTTTCTAGCGATGGGGTGGCGGAACCCAAAATAACGGGCGCGTTTTCTAGGCGGGCGCGAAACACCGCCAAATCGCGGGCCGAGTAGCGTGCGCCCTCTTGTTGTTTGTAGCTGGGGTCGTGCTCTTCATCCACCACGATCAATTGCAGGTGGGGCATGGACGCAAATATGGCCATACGCGTGCCCAGCACAATGCGCGCCTTGCCTTGGTGCGCGGCCAGCCAGCTTTTAAGACGCTGCGGGCCGGTCATGCCGCTGTGCATGGAAACCAAGGTATCGGGCTTAAAGTCCGCGCCCAAAAGTTGTGCAAACCGCTGTTCAAACCGAGCTTCCAGTTGGGGCGTGAGGTTGATTTCCGGCACCATCACCAAAGCCTGCGCTTTGGGGTCGGCTTCCAGAACTTTTTGAACGGCTCTTAAATAGACCTCAGTTTTGCCGCTGCCCGTGGCGCCAAACAACAAAAAAGGGCCTTTGTGGGTGGGGGTGCTGTGCATACGCGCCAGCACTTCAGCTTGCGCGGGGGTGAGTTCGGGCAGGGCCCATGGGCTGGTGGTGGCTTGCTCGGTGTCTGATTCGACCGACAAAGGCTTGCGGCGCAAACGCCGCTCTAACTGCGTGGCGTCTAAGCCTTTGAGCTGCGGGGGCAGGGCGGACAGTGCCACTTCGCCCAAACTGCGCTGGTAATAAGACGCACTAAAGCCCACCAACTGCCGCCAAGCATCTGACATGGGTTGCAGCCCACTTAGCACTGCGGTAATGGGTTTAATCTCCCAAGTGGTGGGGGTGTCTTGTGGGGCGTCCCACACCACACCTAAAGTTTCGCGCTGACCTAAAGGCACGCGAACCAGTGTTCCTGGTGCAAGTGGCAGCTCACTTTGGTAAGTGAGTGGACCTGCCAACGGGCTGTGCGCTGGGGTATGCACCAAAACGGAAAGCTGCACGCTCATGGGTTGAAGAGTTTGGGTGTGTTTGTTCGTGTGAACTGCCGAAATCACACCTAAGTGACTGATTTCATTGAAAAATTAAGGCTATGCAGAATTTCTGTGGATAACTTTGTTGACAACCTGCATTGGGCACCCCTAAAGCCTTGAAAATCAAGGGCTTCTCTAGCTTGCACAGAATTCATGCAGATCTCAAAACCTAATAAAATCAACAAGTTAAATGAGCCCGTGATTCTGACGCCAGAATGACGGGCTTGGCTGTAGCCCATAAAGCACTATCACGGTTTTTGTGCATAACAGAAAAAAATGCTTATATTTAAATTCACTACCGCAAATTAGTGAAATCCCTCATTGGCACGTCAGTGTGGGTCAGACAACCCCATCAGCCGCGCAAATTCCACCATGAGGCACTGGTTTTGCACCACCTTCAGCCCTGCATCGTGCGCCAGCCCGGCGGCGGCTGGGTGTTCAACGCCCCTTTGCATCCAAAGGGCTTGGGCCTTAATGGTCAAAGCTTCGGCCACGATGGCTGGTATTTCAGAGGATTGCCGAAAGCAGTTCACCAATTCAATGGGGGCATGCTGGGCCGCTTGCAAAAGGTTGGGGTAGACCGGCTCGCCCAAAATGGGCTCATTCACCATGGGGTTGACCGGCACAATCCGCCAACCCTGGCTCTGCATGTAGCGGGCCACACGATAGCTGTCGCGCTCGGGTTTGGGAGACAAACCCACCACCGCCACGGTGCGGCAATGGCGCAGGATGTGCTCTGCATCCGATTGGTGGGCAGCGGTGGCAGTGCCCTCGGTGGGTGCACTAGGGTTTGCAGTGTTGGGGGAGGTGGGGTTCATCTGCGGGGGCTTAGGTGGGTTTCTAAAGCCCCTATTACATCTTGCGCCGTCAACAACTCAGGCAACAACACAGGAGCTTGGCCTGGCAAATACAAGGCGTACACCGGCACGCCACTGCGCCCAAGGCTTTGAAGCGCAGCCGTGATGGCCGAGTCGCGCCGCGTCCAGTCGGCTCGCATCAGGCGCACTTGGTGCTGCTGCAAGGCCGCTAAAACTTTGGGGTCGGACAAGGTGGTTTGCTTGACCCATTGGCAGGTGACACACCACGCCGCGGTGAAATCCACCAACACCGCTTGACCAGAGGAATTGATGGTTTGAATTTCTTTGGCCGACCAAGCTTGCCACACAGCATTTTGGGGTGAGCGGGTAGCAGAGCCGGGCGTACTCGTTTGGGTTTCAGCCGCTGGGTTTGGTTCTTGAGGCGCATCACGCCAGACCCATTGGGCGGTAGACCAAGTCAGCGCGACCCACAGCAAGGCAAATAGCAACACCGCAGCTTGTTTGAGGCGGCCGCTGGTGGGGGCAGCGTGACCACGCCCCCCATCCGCACCGCCCCAGGCTGCGCCACTCATGCCCAGCGCCCAAACCAGACCGCTTAACAGCACCAACTGCGCCAACAAACTGGCTGCGCCGTGAATGCCGTTTTGCTGACCCAGCACCCAAATCAGCCACACCACGGTCAGCCACATGGGAAAGGCCAGCATTTTTTTGAGCTGGTCCATCCAAACGCCGGGTTTGGGTAACGCCCGAGCCACAGCGGGCACAAAACTGGCGAGCAGATAAGGGCTGGCAAGGCCCAGTCCCAAAGCCACAAAAATCAACAAAGCTTGGCTGGCGGGCAGCGTGACGGCCAAGCCCAAAGAGGCGCCCATAAACGGCGCGGTGCAAGGCGACGCCACCACCACGGCCAACACGCCCGCTAAAAAACTGTCGGCCATCGGATGGCGTGCGTGCAGAGTCAATAACGTGGAGGGTGCCCAAGTACCAAATTCAAACACCCCCGCCAGGTTCAAACCCAGCAGGGTGAACAGGCACGCTAAGGCGGCCACCATGGCAGGTTGCTGCAACTGAAAGCCCCACCCTAGAAGCGAGCCAGCTTCACGCACCCATACCATCACCAGGCCCAGTAGTACAAAACTCAGCACCACCCCCAGCGTGTAAGCCAAGCCCTGAAGCCGACGCTGGTGCACGGGCATGGGTTTTGAAAAGCTCAGCACCTTGAGCGTCAAGATCGGAAACACGCAGGGCATGAGGTTCAAAATCAAACCGCCCAGCAAGGCTCCTCCTAATGCCGCCCAAAAACTCAGGGTCAGATCGGAGGAGGTAAAGGAAGAAGAAGAGGAAGAGGAATAGGCAACGGAAGAGGGTACTGATGATGAGGTGCCTGTGGCCGCTTGAGCCTGCGGCCAAGAGCCCACTACGGGCAGGCTAACCCGCCAAGCCTTGGGCTGTGAATCCGAGGTCACTACCACTGCAAGGGTTTGGGTGCTTTGGTTAGCGGTGCCGCGCAACTCTGAATACGGCAACTGGGCCGACCATGTGCGGCCCGACCAGCTTTGCGTCCAAGGCGCTGAGGGGTTGACCAGTTCTGGGGTTTCTAAAAACACCATCAAGCGCTTGCCCACCCATTCAGAAGGGAGCGCGCTGAGCTTTAACAGCAAATGTTGTTCTTGGGGTGAGAAGTGGTTGGGGGCGGATGAATTGGATGAAGATCCAACAGCCAACGCTTGCGGCACACGGTTTTGCGCGTTTTGAAAGAGTTGCGCGTGGCTGGTTACTGGCTGAGCGGTGGGCACGGTGAGGCTAAAACGCCCCTCTTGCGGAATGCATTCTGTGCGGCACACCAGCCAGCTGGCAAGAAGCTCCAGTTTCAGGTTGGCGTTGGAGTCCAGTTGGGCTTTAGAAGCGTCCACAAACAACGGCACGGCCAACAACACCGAACCTTCATAACCGTAGTTGACCAGATCACCTACGCGCAGCGGCTTGGGGGTGGGCCAAGCCATGTCCCCAACGCGCACGCCCGGCGGCAAAGTCCAATGCAGCTGGGTGGGCAAGCCCGAGTCGCCAGGGTTTTTCCAGTAGGTGTGCCAGCCCGGCTGGTGCTGAAGGTGCAAGCCCACCCAAGCTGATGCGAGTCCCTGCGGGCTATGGACCAACAACTCGGCCCGCACTTGAGGCGTGGTGACGACATTCGTGGCCACATTCGACAAAGATGATGACGACGAAAGAGCGGCGGAACCACCCAACACGTCCAGCCCCCAGCACAAAGGCGTGGCCAGAAGGGCCGCAAGGCACAGAATTTGAGCCACTAACCGAGTCATAAATTGCATGGCACGAATATAGGTCATCAGGATTTGACTTAGGTCAGAACCTCAGGTGCCAAGACTCTTCAAACTTAACTCAGCCATCCAACAGGATGAGCCGTTGAAGGAGAAAATATGTCGATGACCATGGACTCGGTGTTGAAGCCTTGGGCCGAAAGGCTGCGCCAGCGCAGCAACTTGCCGGTGTTGGTGCACTGGGGGCAGGCCTCCGTGGCTTTGGGGGCCCAAGACAGCTCAAGTTGGCGTTTAGGTGATTTTGAAAAGCCCAAAGTGGTCATCACCATTCAGAGTCCACGCGCTTTGCCACTGCTGATTTCACCCAGCTTAGAAAGCTTGGGAGAGGCTTACGTAGAAGGGTGGATCGATGTGCAGGGACGCATTGAAGATATTTTGGAGGTCGCGCACCGCATGGCAGAGTCGGGTATGGGCTTGTGGCAGGGCGTGTGCACCGGCGGCAAGTACATGCGGCAAATGGTGCGGCAGTTCACCCACACCCCGCAGTCAGACCGAGAGGCCATTGCCCACCACTACGATGTATCCAACGCGTTTTACCAAGCGTGGTTGGATCCGGCCATGGTGTATTCGTGTGCGTATTTCGAGCGTGGAGATGAGACCCTAGAGCAGGCACAAATTAAAAAAATAGACCACATCTTGACCAAGCTGCAACTGCGCCCGGGCCAGCACTTGCTGGACATTGGCTGCGGCTGGGGAGCGCTGGTGATGCGCGCAGCCAGCAAGTTTGGAGCCCGCTGTGTAGGGATCACCTTATCTAAAGCGCAATTTGAACTGTCCACCGAGCGGGTCAAAAAGGCGGGTTTGCAGCATCTGGTGGACATCCGTTTGCAGGATTACCGGGAGGTGACGGGGCAGTTTGACCGCATTTCCAGTGTGGGCATGTTTGAACATGTGGGGCTGCTGCATTTGCCAGAGTACTTTCAAATCATCCACCGCTTGCTCACTGACGAGGGTTGGGTGCTGAACCACGGCATCACCTCTACCGATGGGCGTAACGGCGAAACGCCTTTAGGTGGTGGGCGGTTTATAGACCGTTACGTGTTTCCGCAAGGCGAATTGCCTCACCTGAGCACCGTGCTCCACGCCATGCACCAAGGCCAGTTGGAGGCGGTGGACATAGAAGGCCTGCGCCCCCACTACGCCCGAACCACGCGAATGTGGAGCCAAAACTTTGAAGCCGCAGAACACCGCCTGCGCCAGCTGGTGGACGACAAACGCTGGCGCATTTGGCGGGTGTACCTGGCAGGTTGCCAATGGGCCTTTGAGCACGACGACATATCCATTTACCAAGTGCTGTGTCGCAAAGCCGGACTTTCGACCATGGGGCAGCCTTGGTCTAGGGGGTGGATGTATCAGTAAGCGGCCCTAAAGGCTTAGGGGCTTACATAATGGGGCATGCTCCCCAACACTTGCCCGAAGGTTGTACTCGCGACCCTGAACGCCAAGTACATCCACGCCTCATTAGGTTTGAGGTATTTGCTGGCCAACATGGAGCGCCATGGAAGTAAGGCTTTGGCCGCAAACACGGTCTTGCGAGAATTTACGATTCAAAAATCACCGCAATCCGTGGTGGATGCGTTGGTGATTTTGAAGCCCCACATCGTCGGTTTGGGTGTTTACATCTGGAATGTGGACGCCACCACCGAAGTGGTGCGCTTGATGAAAGCGCAGCACCCAGACATCAAGGTGGTGCTGGGTGGGCCCGAGGTGAGCTATGAACATCAAGACCAAGCCATTGTGAGCTTGGCAGACCATGTGATTACAGGCTGGGGCGATGTGAGCTTTCCCAAGTTGTGTTTGGCCCTGTTGCAGGGGCCCAAGCCTCTCATGAAAATCATCGCTGGCGAGCAGCCCCCCTTAACTGAGATTGAACTGCCTTACGCCCACTTCAGCCCGGAAGACTTGACGCACCGGTTGCTTTATGTGGAGGCCTCTAGAGGCTGCCCCTTTAAATGCGAGTTTTGTTTGAGCTCTTTGGACCAAACGGCATGGGCCTACGATTTGGATCGCATCTTGGGGGAGTTGCATCTGCTTTACGAGCGAGGCGCGCGACACTTTAAGTTTGTAGATCGCACGTTCAACCTTAAAACTGAAACCTCGGTTCAAATCCTGCAGTTTTTTCTAGATCGTTTGCCACAAAGCGCACAAGAGCCCGCCTTGTTTGTGCACTTTGAGGTCATACCCGACCATTTGCCTGATGCCCTCAAGGCGCAAATTGCGCTTTTTCCGCCAGGCGTGCTGCAGTTTGAAGTGGGCATTCAAAGTTTCAATCCACAAGTGCAACAGCGCATCTCTCGCAAGCAAAACAATGCCAAAACTGAGGCCAACTTGCTGTGGCTGCTTGAGCACAGCCATGTGCATATTCATGCCGATTTGATATGGGGCTTACCCGGCGAAACACTGGAGAGCTTGGCTGCAGGCTTTGACCGGTTGTATGCCTTGGGGCCGCATGAAATTCAGTTGGGTCTGCTCAAGCGTTTGCGTGGCACGCCCATTGCTCGACACACAGCCTATTGGGCTATGGAGTATGACCCCAAGCCCCCGTATGTGGTCAGGCAAACCCGTACGCTCAGTGCCGAAACCATTGAGCGCCTAGACCGCATGGCCCGCTATTGGGACCGGGTCGCCAACTCCGGACGTTTTACCCGCACCATGCCGCTGCTGATGCAAACGCCTGATCCGGATGGCCAAATATCGCC
>CAMAXR010000068.1 GCA_945862195.1 Hylemonella gracilis | reverse complement strand
TGTTTGTCTTGCTCGTCTAGGCTCACCACCTCGATCACGCGGACAAAACGCTCATAGTGGGAAGGCACTGCATCATCAAGGTTCAGCAGCACATCAAAGGTATGGGGGCCGGGCAGGTCTTGCGGGCTTTGGGCCAACACCACGGGACTGTGCTTGAGCACCTCTGGCGGGGCAGAGGCGCTGGCATGGGCAATAAAGTCCAACTTAGAAAAAGACCACAAGAGCTCATTCAAGGCTTGCAACTGGTCGGGGTGCGTGACGACCCAAACCTTTTGCTCAAGCCCTACGGCTTTTCGCACCACACGGCAGGCGTAGGCCAGCTTTTCGGGCACGTTGAAGTGAAACGCCACCTCTGCCAAGGGTCAGCCTTTGGCCTTGACTGCGCGCTTGGCCTTTGCAGGGGTCGGCTTGTCGGCTGTAAACGTAATGGCGCTTTGGTTGCGCAACAAAAACTCCAGCAACAAGGGCACCGGGCGGCCTGTGGCGCCTTTGTTGGCACCGCTTTTCCAAGCGGTACCGGCAATGTCCAAGTGAGCCCATGGGTATTGGGTGGCAAAGCGGTGCAAAAACTTGGCCGCGGTAATAGCGCCGCCTGCGCGGCCCCCCACGTTGGCCACATCGGCAAAGTTGCTCTTTAGGCCTTCGGCGTAGTCGTCGTCTAAAGGCAGGCGCCAGCACAGGTCTTGCGCAGCGTCACCTGCGGCCGTGATTTGGCTCGCCAAGTCTTCGCTGTTAGAAAACAAACCGCTTCTTAAGTTTCCGAGCGATATCACACATGCCCCAGTCAGAGTGGCCACATCCACCACGGCGCGGGGCTTAAAGCGTTCGGCATAGGTCAAGGCGTCGCACAAAATCAGGCGGCCTTCGGCGTCGGTGTTGAGCACCTCTATGGTTTGGCCGCTCATGCTGGTGATGACATCGCCGGGCTTGAGAGCGCGGCCGCCGGGCATGTTTTCGCAGGTCGGAATAAGACCCACCACACGAATATGAGGCTTGAGCACCGACAGCGCTTTAAACACGCCCAACACGCTGGCCGCGCCACTCATGTCGAACTTCATTTCATCCATTTCGGCTGCGGGCTTGAGCGAAATACCCCCGGTGTCAAAGGTGATGCCCTTGCCCACCAGCACATTGGGGGCGGCAGACTTAACGCTTGGGCTGCCGATGTACTCCAGCACAATAAAACGCAAGGGTTCTTGGGTGCCTTGGGCCACAGCCATAAACGAGCCCATGCCTAGCTTGGCCACCTCTTTAGGCCCTAAGACCTCGCAAGACATTTTGGGGCCGGTTTTGGAACTGTTTTTAAAACTGTTGGTCAAACCTTGTGCGGCATCTGCCAGCTGGGTGGGGGTGCTGTGGTTGGCGGGGCGGTTGGCCCATTCTTTTGCAAACTCCACCCCTGCAATGCAGGCTTGGGCTTGTTTAAATTCGGCCGCCATCTCTTTGCCGCCTTGAACAGCCACAACCACTTGTCGCAGCAAACGGGGCTCAGGCTTGGATTTGGTGGTGGTGTAGGTATAACTCACATCGGCCACAGCGTTCATGGCGGTGAACACTGCGCCTTTGGTTTCGGGCAACAAGGCCAAAGAGATGACCAAGTTTTTGACCTTGGACGAACTTTTAACGCCGCTGCAAGCTGAGGTAATGGCTGTGCGGATGTGCGCCAAACTGGCCGTACCCGCGCCTACCAAAATCAAACGGTCGGCTTGGGCTTGCAGAGGCCGGTACAGGCTTAAGATTTTTCCGGGCTTGGTTTCCAGGTCGCCCGCATCTAGGGCGTCTTGAATCAGAACCGAAACTTCATCGGCTTGGGGCTTAAAGGGGGTGGGCACCAAGACCACCAAGGCATCGCAGGGCAATTGAGCGGCTGCGGCCAAGTCCATGGAAAGAAGTTCAAAGTTCATAATAGGCCTTTTAGTTCTCTGTAATGTTATTCCATTCCTCCCTTCGCAAGGAACTGGCTCGCAGCTTTGGAGCCACTTTGGTGATATTGGTCACGGTGGTGATGACCATGACGCTCATCAGAACCTTGGGCCAAGCCTCCCGTGGCAGTCTGAACCCGTCAGATGTAATGCTGGTCATGGGCTTTAACGTGCTGACCTTTTTACCCAACATCATGACTATGGGTCTGTTTGTGTCCACAGTGGCCACGTTGTCGCGCCTATATAAAGACAGTGAAATGGTCATTTGGTTCAGCAGTGGCGTGAGTATGAACCGCCTGATCACCCCTCTGTTTGGGTTTGCGTGGCCGGTATTGGTGGGCATTTTTACCTTGTCATTGTTGGCGCTGCCTTGGGCCAACCGCCAAATTGAAGAGATGCGCGCGCAGTTTGACAACCGTGGCGACCTTGAACGCGTGCAGCCAGGGCAATTTCAAGAATCTGCCGGTGGCAGCCGCGTGTTTTTTGTGGAAAAAGGCTTGCTCAATCCCAATATGGCCAGCAATGTGTTCATTGCCACCACCGAAAAAGACAAAGAAACCATCACCTCGGCCAAACACGGCCGCATTGAAATTAAGGATGGCGAGCGGTTTTTGGTATTGGAAAACGGTCAACGGCTGGAAAACACCAAAGGCCAACCCGACTTGAAACTGGTGGAGTTTGAAACCTACCGCATTCGGGTATCTGCTGACCAGGTCGCGACCAACTTAGATGCGCCACTCAACAACCGCCCCACCCTAGACTTGCTGCAAAAACCCACGCCCGTCAATTTAGGTGAGTTGTCTTGGCGCTTGGGATTTACTCTGGCGGCGGCCAACCTGCTCATCATTGCGTTGGTCACTTCGCGGGTCAACCCGCGCATGGGGCGCTCTGGCAATTTGGTGTTTGCCTTGCTGCTGTTTCAGGTGTACTTGAACATGCTTAACCTGGGCCAAGCGTGGATCAGCACGGGCCAGATTGGGTTTGTTCAGTTTCAGGTGTTTCTGCATGGCGGCGTTTTGGCAGCATCGGTGCTGTGGCTCATGAAGGCCCACTTCAACTGGCAGTGGGGCCTGTCTATTCCCTTGCGCTTCAAGCGCCTAGGAGCCCCCACTTGAGAACCCTGCGCCGCCTGATCACCGCCGAAGTGGCGGTGGCTGTGGGCTTTGTTACCTTGGCTTTTTTAAGCATGTTTTCTTTTTTTGATTTGGTTGACCAGCTGCCCGCTATTGGCCGCCCTGCTTTGGCCAATACGTCCTTAGGCCAAGTGGCCGGTGCGGCGCTGGGGGCCGCCTACCAGCTGCCGCAGGCGCTGACCTATGTGGGGCTCTTGATTCCCACCCACTTGTACGAACTGCTGCCTATTACCGTGTTGATCGGCACCATTTATGTGATGACACGCTTTGCGCAAAGTTCAGAATTCACCATCTTGCGCACCAGCGGTTTGGGCCCATGGCGGGCTTTGCGCACCTTGTTGTGGACGGGCGTGGGGTTTGCCTTACTGACCTTTGTGATGGGCGACTACCTGGCCCCTTGGGCCGACCGCACTGCCCAATTGCTTAAAGCGCGTTATGAAGGCAACTTAACCGTAGGGCAAAGCGGCGCTTGGCTCAAAGAAAAACAAGCCTACGGGCAATTTGCAGTCAACGTGAGCGCTTTGTCTTCAGACAACAATTTAGTGGGGATACGTATTTACGAGTTTGACAACCAAGGTCGCTTGGTGTCTTTTACCCGCGCGGAATCCGGCCAATTTGAAGATGACGACGCGTGGCAACTGAGCAAGGTGGCCCGCACCGAATTTAATAAAACCAACCAAGTGGACCGCATGGGGCTAGACCAATACCGCTGGCGCACCACCATCACCGCTGACATGGTGTCTGCAGCCGTTCTGCGCCCAGACCGCATGAGCACACTGGATTTGTTCTACTACATACGCCACCTCAACCAAAACAACCAAGCCGCTGACCGCTATGAAATTGAATTTTGGAAAAAGGTGTTCTACCCCATCAGCTGTTTGGTGATGGTGGTGCTGGCGCTGCCCTTTGCGTATTTGCATTTCAGAACCTCCGGTATTTCGGGTTATGTGTTTTTGGGGGTGATGGTGGGCATCAGCTTTTTCTTTTTGAATATTTTGTGCGGCTATGTTGGAGAAATCAGGCGCTGGGAACCTTGGATCACCGCTGCGCTACCGGGCTCTATCTATATGTTGATTTCACTTAGCGCCTTCAGTTGGCTGGTGCTGCGGCGTTGATGCTTATGTCCACCCCCCAAATTCCCACCCCCAGCTCCACAAGTGCCATCGTGCTGTTTGCGCATGGGTCGCGCGACCCGCTGTGGCACCAACCCATGCTTAAGGTGGCAGCGCGCATTCAACACATAGCGCCGCAAAGTCTCGTCAGGTGTGCATATCTTGAGCTCACCACGCCCGACTTACCCACCACGGTTCAAGAGCTTTCGGCACATGGGGTGACGCAAGTGCGCATTGTTCCGATGTTTTTGGGTGTTGGCCGCCATGCCCGAGAAGACTTGCCTCAACTCGTGGCTCAGCTTCGCGCAGACCATCCGCACCTCGTCCTAGACCTACAAGCCGCCGTGGGAGAGGACGAGCGCTTGGTGCATTTGTTGGCTGATATGGCCGTGGGTCATACAGCAGGTCACGCAGCATGAAACCCATGTTCATAAGCCTGTCTAAGCGCCCACCATTATCCAACCGTGCCGTGTTTGTGGGCTTGTGGTTGGGCTCATTAGGCTTGGCATTGTTGCCCGTGCTTTGGCCCCAGTTGGATTTGGCTGTTGCCGCTTATTTTTTAGAGATGGACCCTGCTCGCTCCCCTGCATCTACCGTTTGGGTGGATTGGGTTAACGAATACACGCCCGATGTGTTTAGGGTTTTGGCGGTGAGCTTGGTGGTTGTTTGGCTGATCATGACCTTGTGGCGCCGCGCGCCGCCCTGGACCAAACGCTGGTGCATCAGCTTGGCGTTTGTAGGCTTTTCTTTGTTGCTGGGACCAGGCTTGGTGACTTGGGCGGTAAAAGAACACCAACTCCGTGCGCGGCCCTTTGATGTGGTGGAGTTTGGCGGGCAGCGGCAATTCACGCCCGCTCTCAAGCCCTCACAACAGTGCGAAGACAACTGCGCCTTCTTTAGCGGCCACGTGGCCTGCGGATTTTTTTGGTGCTCGCTCATGCTGTTGGCCCCGCGCAGACGCTGGTACTGGATTGGCGGCGGCATAGCCTCTGGCGTGCTCATTGGCGTGGCGCGCATGTCGGTAGGTGCGCATTGGCTGAGCGATGTGCTGTGGGCGTTGCCCATTACCTTGGCCACCAGTTGGCTGGTGTGGAACGTGCTGACCAACCTTTACAAACACAGTCCTGATGATGCTTGACCTCATCCGCTTGATGCGGCCGCACCAATGGCTTAAAAACGGCTTTGTGTTTGCCGGGCTGATCTTCAGCCAAAACTGGGGTAGTCCCGATTTGTTGGTGCAAGTGCTGCGGGCCTTTGCCGCGTTTTGCTGCATATCCAGCATGGTGTACATCTTGAACGACTGGCGCGACCGCACTCAAGACGCCTTGCACCCTGTTAAAAAATTTCGCCCCTTGGCCAGCGGTGCGGTTCAAACACCATCGGCTTTGGGCTTGGCAGCGGCCTTAGGCTTGGCGAGCTTTTTCATTGCATCCCTCAACACCCATGCGGCGTGGCTGCTCAGCTTATTGGCCTTGTACGTTGTGATGAACCTGGCCTACACCTGGGGCCTCAAGCACGTGCCTGTGGTGGATGTGTTCATGATTGCCAGCGGCTTTTTAATCAGGCTACTGGCAGGTACTGTGGCCGTGGGTATTGCTCCCTCGAGGTGGCTGCTGTTAACGGGCTTGTTTGTGGCACTGTTTTTGGGTTTTTCCAAACGCAAGTCCGAATCTTTTCACACCCCCGAACAGCAACGCGCCGTGCTGCAAAGCTACTCCCCAGCTTTGTTGGATGTGCTGATTGCGGTGTCCATGACGGCCACTCTCACCACCTACAGCCTGTATGCCATCAGCCCTGAAATTCAAGTCCTGCACGGCGAGCGGCTCATGCTGACGGTGCCTTTGGTGGTGTTTGGCTTGTTCAGATACTGCTATCAGGTGCAACTGGGCAAGGGTGAAGACGTGTCTAAAGACCTGCTCAAAGACCCATGGATTTTGGGTGCCATGGGGGCTTGGGTGCTGCTGTTTTTAAGCACCAAGCTGTTCTGATTTTTCATTTTGAAGTTTCCACTCAAACCTTGGTTGCTCACGGTGGCGCTGGCCGTCAGCCTTTATGGCTTGGTGATGTGGTGGACCCACCAATCTGACCAAGCGCTCATCTGGTCCACACTGCACCTTGAGGTTTTGGCCACTGCGGCCTTGTTGTGCAGCGTCAACTATGTGCTGCGCGGCTGGCGCTGGCAGCGTTGGATGGTGTTGTACCAACGCCCCTTGCCCTTTCTTCAAGCCTTGCGGTTTTATGTGGCGGGCTTTGTGTTCACTCCAACTCCAGGCAATGTGGGCGAAGCCGTGCGGGGCATGCTGCCCGCTGCACAGCCTTTATCGGTTAATGAAAGCTGGTCTATTTACGCCGCGGAGCGCTTGGCCGACGTGATGGCTTTAGGGCTCTTGGCTTTGCCCGCGTTATTGCTTTTGTTTTCAGGGTTTCCTCAAACTGCATGGGGTACATGGGGTACATGGGGTGCATGGGACGTATGGATCTTGTTGGCTGCGTTTTCAGCGCTGGTGTTGGGCTTGTGGATGCTGCGGCCCGTCATTTGGACGCTTATCAACTCCATGGGGCAAAAGTTGTTCCCTAAGGTCAAGGCGGTGATAGACCAAGCATGCAGGTGCCTGATGTCGGGCAGCCCCGTCTGGGCGACCAGCACCCTGGTGGCGTGGGGCTGCCAAGGTGCGGCCTTGTGGTACCTGTGTCGAGATGCTCAGATTCAGCTCGACCTCATCACCTGCATAGGGTTTTACGCCCTGGCCATGATTGGCGGGGCTTTGTCGTTGTTGCCCGCAGGCTTGGGCGGTATGGAACTTATTTTGACCAGCCTCTTGGTCGCGCACGGGGCCGATGTGGCCGCAGCTGCGCAGGTGACGGTGTTGATCCGGCTGCTCACCCTCTGGTTGGCTGTGGCTTTGGGCGGTGTGTGCTTTTTGTACAGTAGCCTGATTCAAAAAGACATCCGCTTGACATGAACCTATCCCCCTCCACCGTGCGCACCTTATGGGCCGTGGGTCTTGCCTCTTTGTTTGTGCGTGGGTGGATTGCCCAAACTTTGCCCATCACCGGAGACGAGGCGTTTTTTTACTGGTGGGGGGTGTTTCTGGATTGGGGCTACTACGACCACCCGCCCATGGTGGGCTGGCTCATTGCGGTCATGCGCTATCTCTGGGGCGACGGCTTGTTGTCTATACGCCTGCCTGTGGTGCTGTTGCCCTTGGTGTTGGGCGGGCTCATGGGTTGGGCGCTTTACCCATGGGGCCGCGAGCGGGCGGCTATTGCCGTGCTGCTGTTTTGGTGCACACCGCTTAATTGGCTCAACACCCTCATCACCACCGACACGCCCTTGATTTTTTGGTCGGTGTTGTCGGCAGCTTGCCTGCTGCGTGCCGAACAGCGCTCGCAGCTAGACCGCGCCGCATGGGGCTTGTATGGCTTGAGCGGTGTGGCTTTGGGTTGTGCGTTTTTGTCAAAGTACTTTGCAGTGGTGTTGGGCCTGACCTATGCCGTGTACTTTTTGGCCTGCCGCCGCGAGCGCTGGCATGCCTTTGCCGCTTTAGTGCTGCTGAGCTTGCCCATGGCCGCCATCAACATAGGCTGGAACATCAGCCACGGCTGGCCCAACATCATGTTCAACCTGTTCAACCGCAATTCGGCAGAAGTGGCCGAGGTGCGCAAGCCGCTGCTGTATGCGGGCATGCTTATTTACCTTGTCACGCCAGCAGTGGTGTGGCCGTTGGTAAGGATGACGTCACTTAAGGGATTGCGTGCGGGATGGCGCGCGCCCAAGGCGGCATGGGCCAACAGTTGGACCGCTCTGCCTCCCGCCCGCCAGCTGCTGGCTTTGCTGGTGTTGGTGCCCGGTGTGTTTTTTGCGGTGTTGTCCATTAAAAAAGTAATTGGCTTGCACTGGGTGCTGTCTTTTTACCCTTGGGTGTTTGCTTGGCTGGCTTGCGCCTTGCCGTTTGAAAAACTGCGCACCTGCAAGCTGGGGCTGATGGTGTTTACCGCCCTTCATTTGATGGTGTTGGGCGGTGTGGCGGTGTCGTCGCTGCAAGACTGGAAGTTTTTAGAGCGCTACCCCACGCTGGTACGGTCTTACCAAACACAAGACGTGTTGGACGGTATGTTGCGGCAAGCCGAACTTGAAAGATCTTCTAAAGGGTCATCTTTTAACGTCAAAGCTTCACCGCAACCCTTGGTTTGGATGTCTGATGGCTACTCACCCGCCTCGGTTTATGGTTACACCCTAGGTCAGTATGTGCCTGTGTTTGGGCAAGGCAGGTTTCATGCGCGGCAAGACGATTTGCTGGTGGATTTTTCAGCCTTTGCAGGTCAAGATGTGTTGGTGATGCTGTCGGCCGCGCCCGACCTCAAAGACTTTACCCCTTACTTTGAACGCGTCACACCTCTGGCTATTGAAGTCAGTGGGGCGACGTTTCATGCGGTGTTGGGCCAAGGCTTTAATACAGCCGCTTACCACCGCGAAGTGTTGGGTCACGTTTACCAAAAGTATTACCAAATCCCCCAATGGTTGCCCATGACGGGCTGCCCCTTTTGCGAACGCTACTGTGGGGCGATGCGATGCAGGTGAACGCGCCCATGCCTTCTTCGGCAAACATGCAGGTTCATGTGGCTGCATTTGACTTTGACGGCACCCTGACCCGCCATGACACGCTCATACCTTTTTTGTGGTGCAGCCTAGGGCCCCTTAAGTTTTGGGGCTGCATCGTGCGCAGCCTGCCTTGGCTGTTGGCCTATGCCTTTAGGCTGATGAGCAACCACAAAGCCAAAGCCCGCTTGCTTGAAGTCAGCCTTAAAGGTTGGAATGAAGATCAGGCCCGCCAACACGCCGACCATTTTGTGCAGCAAGAACTGCCGCACATGTGGCACGCAGAGGGGATGCGCGAACTGACCCAGCACCAACGAGCGGGCCACACCACATTGCTGGTAACCGCCTCTCCCAGCATTTACATGCAGCACGTGGCAAAACGCTTGGGCGTGGACGACCTTTTGTGCACCGAGCTGCAAACCACGCCCGAAGGGGTGTACAGCGGCCACATGCTGGGCCCCAACTGCCATGGCCCCGAAAAAGTACGCCGCCTGCAAGCATGGCTGGCACTACACACCGCACCCGAACAAGACGTGATGCTGCACGCCTATGGCGACACCCGCGGCGATTGGCC
>CAMAXR010000067.1 GCA_945862195.1 Hylemonella gracilis | reverse complement strand
ACCTGAGCACCACCCCTGTTAAGTTGGCGCATTACATCCCTACGGGCAAAGGGGCGCATGCGTTTCGGTCTGCCGGAGACCGACGCCACGTGTTTGTGAGCAACCGCGTGGAAAACACCATCAGCAAAATTGACACCCAAACCTTTCAGGTGGTGGATTCATTCGTAGCGCCCAGCGGGCCCGACTGTATGGACCTCTCACCCGATGGGCGCTGGTTGTTTGTGACCTCGCGTTGGGCGCGCAAACTCACGGTTATTGACACCACCACGCGCCAAGTGGTGCGCCAAGTGCCGGTAGGTAAGTCGCCCCACGGAGTATGGACTTTGGACCATGCGCCTCGCCAGTAAAGGGTTTAAACATGCGCTGGCGTTTTGGTGCTTGGTCACTGGCCTTATGGGCTTTGTAAATGCCCAACCCAACGATTCAAGCCCCTGCACCCGGCCGCTTTACCTGACCTTTGACACCGGACACATGGGGGTGGCTGATGACATTGCCCGGGTGCTCAAACAGCAGCAAGTGAAGGCAACTTTTTTTGCGGCCAATGAGCCCACCAAGGTGGGTGAGGGCAGCTTGGGCGAGCACTGGGCGCCTTGGTGGCGTGAACGTGCCGCTGAGGGACATGCCTTGGCCTCGCACACCTTAGACCATGTGTATTGGCAGCGCGACTTGCCTGCTGGTGCAACTGAAACCGCCTCATTCCAAATGCGCCCGAGTGCTGGGGTGCAGGCTGGCAAGAGCACGGTCTGGACAGCGCAGCAATATTGCAAGCAAATACAAGCGGCCTCGCAAAGGTTGACCCAAATCACCGGGCAAGCCACCTTGCCCTTGTACCGTGCGCCGGGTGGCAAAACCTCTAAAGCTTTGTTGCAAGCGGCTGAGCAGTGCGGTTACCGGCATGTGGGCTGGGCCCCAGCAGGTTTTTTGGGGGACGAATTGCCCAGCGACCGTTACCCCAACACCCAATTGCTCAACCAAGCGCTGCGTCACATCCGCAGCGGCGACATTTTGATGGCGCATTTGGGTATTTGGTCGCGCCAAGACCCGTGGGCCCCAGCGGTGCTGGAGCCTTTGCTGGTGGGGCTTAAGGCGCGCGGCTTTTGCTTTAAGACCCTGCGCGACCACCCCGACTACCAGGGCTGGATTCAAGCCCAATCGGCTGGGGTTAATGCCATAGGCGCGAGCCCGGTTCGCTGACTTTTTGCCACACTGAGCCCCTATGGATTTCATTTTGCAAGCTTGGGCTGAGTTGCAGCAATCGCTGTTTGAGGCGGTGGTGGTGCCGTTGGCTTTCAGCATGGGTCTTGGGCACAGGCTGGAAGAGGCCTTTAACGCCACGGGTTGGTTGCTGATGGGTTTGGTGCAGTTGCTGATTTTGCTGCTGGTCTTAGTGCCTTTGGAGCGTTGGCGCCCGGTGGAGCCAGTTACAGACCCAGCCACGGTGCACACCGATAGGGTCTACACCCTGTTTCACCGCTTGGGCATGTTTAGGTTGTTGATGTTTTTCACGCTGCTCCCGTTGTTGGACCTGGGGTTTGCTGCCCTGCGCAACTGGGGTGTACCCACATGGCATATGGACCAAATGCTGCCCGGTTGGACCGACGTCGCTTGGGTGAGTTTGCTCATGTACCTGGTGGTGTTTGACGCCTGCGACTACTGGATACACCGCGCCCAGCACCAGTGGACTTGGTGGTGGCAGCTGCATGCCTTGCACCACGCCCAGCGCCAAATGACGTTGTGGAGCGATAACCGCAACCACCTGGTGGACGACATCTTGCGCGATACCTTGCTTTTGACGGTGGCCTACCTGATTGGCGTGGCCCCTGAGCAATTTGTGTGGGTGGTCTTTATTACCCAACTGAGCGAAAGCCTGCAACACGCCAATGTGCGCTTGTCTTGGGGGACTTGGGGGGAGCGCTTGTGGGTCAGCCCAAGGTTTCACCGCAGGCACCATGCCATTGGCCTTGGCCATGAATTTACCCACCCCCAAACCCGCCGTACCACACTGGGCGGGTGCAACTTTGGGGTGCTGCTGCCTTGGTGGGACATGCTTTGGGGCACGGCCGACTTCAGCCCCGGCTACCCCGCCACGGGCGTACGCGACCAAGTAGAGCAGGGGCGTGAGTACGGGCGTAGCCTGTGGCAGCAGCAATGGCTGGGCTTGTTGCGCTTGATGGGGCGGGCCTAGCTTCACTCAGCGGGTTTATGCTCTTTGCTGCATGAACTTGTTTCTAGATTCTTTTTGGCGAGCTGTGGCCTATTGCCTGATGCCTCAGGTGATGGCGCTGTCCCTGCTGCCGCTGTGTTTGCTCATCGTGAGCTCGGGGCTGGGTATTTACTTTTTTTGGGATACAGGGGTCAGCCAGCTGCAAAACCTGATGGGCGACTGGGCCCTGCTCAGCAGTGTGTTCAAGTGGTTTGACGAGCTGGGCGCTCAGGGCCTGCGCAGCGTCATGGCTCCCTTGGGTTTATTGATGCTGGTGCTGCCCATCATCATTGTGTTGTCGCTGTTGTCGGTGTCTTGGCTCATGACGCCCGCCATGGTTCGTTTGGTGGCGCAACGCCGCTTTGAGGGCCTCAAGCGCTTGCACGGCGGCTCGTTTGTTCAAGGCATGGCAATTTCTCTGGGCCTGTCACTTTTAACCTTGGTGGCATTGGTGATCAGCATGCCGCTTTGGCTGTTACCGCCCTTGGTGGTGGTGCTGCCACCGGTGCTTTGGGGCTGGTTGGCCTACCGAATCAACTCCTTTGACGTGTTGGCAGATCACGCCAGCGCGCAAGAGCGGCATGAGTTGATGCAGCGGCACCGCTACAGCCTGTTGCTCATGGGTGTGCTGACCGGGTTTTTGGGGGCGGCGCCCGGCATGGTTTGGACGGTTGGAGCTATGGCCGTGGTGTTTGCGCCCTTGCTGGTGCCTTTGGCCATTTGGATTTACACGCTGGTGTTTGCTTTCTCCGTGCTATGGTTTACCCACTTTTGTTTGTCTGCCTTGCAGGCCTTGCGTGCTGAAACATCTACAGGGGCAAGGCCCGCCGATGTTGCCACGCCTGAAATGTTGACCGATGCCCACCCCCACGTCCATGACCACCACATCTGAATCTTTTATTAAACCCCCTGTTTTCAGCATCATCATCATTGGTGACGAAATTTTGTCGGGTAAGCGGGCCGACAAGCATCTGCCCAAGCTTATTGAATTGCTGGGGCAGCGCGGTTTGGCTTTGGCTCATGCCAGCTATGTGGGTGACGACCCCACGCTCATCACCCAATCCCTCAGCCGTGCGTTTGCATCAGGCGACGTGGTGTTTTCTTGCGGCGGTATTGGGGCCACCCCTGACGACCACACCCGCCAATGTGCGGCCAAAGCCCTGGGGCAAGAACTGGTGCTGCACCCGAAGGCTGAGGCTTTGATTCGCGAGCGCATGCAAGACACCGCGCGCGAGCAAGGCACCACCTACGAACCCGACCGGCCAGACAACATCCACCGCCTGAATATGGGCGTTTTTCCGGCGCAGGCCGAGATCATTCCCAATCCGTACAACAAAATTCCAGGGTTCAGTTGTTCGGGCGCTTCTGGGGGACGGGTGTACTTTGTGCCGGGCTTTCCAGTCATGGCTTGGCCCATGATGGAGTGGGTGCTGGACACCCATTACTGTGAGTTTTTCAGCCAAAGCTCGCAGGTGGAGCGCTCGGTGATCGTGTACGGCGCTATGGAAGCGGCTTTAACGCCTTTGATGGAGCAGATAGAACATCATCACAGCGCTGTAAAAGTGTTCAGCCTGCCCAGCGTGGACCACCCCGAGCACGGTCGCCATATTGAGTTAGGCGTTAAAGGCCCTACCCAAGCGGTGGACCTGGCTTACCCCGCACTACTGGAGGGCTTGCACCAGCTTGCTGCCAAGCTCGGCCCTGAATTGGTGCGCGAGCGCTGAAACGGGTCATTTATGCACCAGTAGCGCGCATTTTGAGGTCGATGGCTCCCAATGCGACGCATCCTTGATGCCAAGCACACTTCAGTTAAATAGCGGGCAACTCGATGCACAATAGAGGACTTAGGAATTGGGGTGCGGCGTCATGATTGGCACAAAACCTGCATTTCAAACCTGAACCTTTTTTGACCAACCATCCAACCAGGAGTATTTGATGGCAAAGACCGTCGCAGACGTGATGAAAATGGTGAAAGAAAACGAAGTCAAATTTGTAGACTTCCGCTTCACCGATACCCGCGGCAAAGAGCAGCACGTGACCGTGCCGATTTCCCACTTTGACGAAGACAAATTCAGCGGTGGTCACGCCTTTGACGGCTCATCGATTGCGGGCTGGAAAGGCATTGAAGCTTCAGACATGTTGCTCATGCCCGATCCCAATACCGCCAATATTGACCCATTCTTTGAAGAAACCACCCTGTTTTTGAGCTGCGATGTGGTGGAGCCCGGAGACGGCAAGTCTTACGATCGCGACCCGCGCTCTATTGCCCGACGCGCCGAAGCCTACCTCAAGGCCTCTGGCTTGGGTGACACGGCTTTCTTTGGCCCAGAGCCTGAGTTCTTTATTTTTGACGACGTGCGTTGGGGTGCTGACATGTCGGGCTCTTTCGTCAAGATCGACGAGTACGAGGCCCCTTGGAACACGGGCAAGCAAATGGAAGGCGGCAACAAAGGCCACCGCCCTACCGTTAAAGGCGGTTATTTCCCCGTACCTCCCGTAGACAGCACCCAAGACATGCGCGCTGAAATGTCGCTCATCCTTGAGTCTTTGGGTATTCCGGTTGAGGTATTCCACCACGAAGTTGCAGGCGCGGGCCAAAACGAAATCGGCACCAAGTTCAGCACTTTGGTGCAGCGTGCGGACTGGACCATGCTGCTCAAGTACGTGGTACAAAACGTGGCCCATGCGTATGGCAAAACCGCCACCTTCATGCCCAAGCCTTTGGTGGGCGACAACGGCTCTGGTATGCACGTGCACCAGTCGGTCTGGAAAGATGGGCAAAACCTGTTTGCCGGTGACGGCTATGCCGGTTTGTCTGACTACGCGCTCTACTACATTGGCGGCATCATCAAGCATGCACGGGCCCTGAACGCCATCACCAACCCGGGCACCAACAGCTATAAGCGCTTGGTTCCTGGCTTTGAGGCGCCCGTTAAGTTGGCTTACAGCTCACGCAACCGTTCTGCGTCTATTCGCATTCCTTACGTGGCCAACCCCAAAGGTCGCCGTATTGAGGCGCGTTTCCCAGACCCATTGGCTAACCCCTACTTGGCTTTCTCAGCCCTGTTGATGGCCGGTTTGGACGGCGTGGAAAACAAAATCCACCCAGGCGAAGCAGCTACCAAAGACCTGTACCACCTGCCACCCGAAGAAGACGCCAAAGTGCCAACCGTATGCCACAGCCTCGACCAGGCTTTGGAGAACTTGGACAAAGATCGTGCGTTTTTGACCAAAGGCGGCGTGTTCACCGACAGCATGATCGATGCGTACATTGAACTCAAAATGCAAGAAGTCACACGTTTCCGTATGACCACGCACCCCATTGAGTTCGACATGTACTACTCGCTGTAAAGCGATTGGGTGCAAGAGGTTCAATGCCTCAAGCTCAAGCAAAGGATGGCCTGTTGGCCATCCTTTTTTGTTTATAGGAGGGTCTACTTGTGAGCCAGCTTCAAAACACCTTACCTAGGGTTAAGGCTACAGCCTTTGCATTTTTTACCTTTTTGGCTGTGGGGTTGTGGCATGCCCCGTTACAGGCGCAAGAACGTATTTTCAGGTGTGGCAACGAGTACACCAACAGCGCTCAGGCCGCCCAGCGCAACGATTGCAAACCCATGGAAGGCGGCAGTGTGACGGTGGTGCAGCCGCCTAAAGCGGTAACTGGCTCCAGCGCAGGGGCTCGGTCAGCCCAAAGTGCAGGAGCAGCGGGTAAGGTGGAAACTTCAGAGCAGCGCACGCGCGACGCCGAGGCCCGTCAGATTTTGGAGGCCGAGCTGCGCAAAGCCGAAACCCGGCGCCAAGAGTTGCTCAAAGCATACAACCAAGGCGAGCCTGAAAAAGAGGGTAAAGAGTCTCGCAATTATCAAAAGTATTTAGACCGCGTGGCCGAGATGAAATCCAATATAGATCGCGTGGAAAGCGACATCGCCGGTTTGCGGCGTGAATTAGGGCGCTTGTCCGTGGCGTCGAGTTCTAACACGCGCTGAACAGTGCCCAACACCCGTTTTTTTGCCTTTGACTTGCTGGCAACGCTGGTGGCGGTGGTGCGCTTTGACGGAAACATCATTTTTGCCAACTCCGAGCTGGAAGACGCCTTGGGCACTTCCCAGCGCCTACTGATGGGTGAAGACTTGTCCGATTACCTGACCGACCCTGCGGTGCTGCTCAATGCCCTTAAAGGCGTGGGCGACAACGAGGTGGGCGCGCTGAGGTTTGATGCATGGCTTAAGCGAACCAACCGCGATGTGTTGCCCGTGCATGTGATCGTGTCGCAAACAGGCGACCCCAATGAATTGGTGGTGGAGTTGTTGCCTATCGAGCAGCAGTCGCGCCAAGAGCGCGAAGAGCGCTTGTTGGACCAGTCGCAGGCCAATAAAGAACTGATTCGAAATTTAGCCCATGAAATCAAGAACCCTTTGGGGGGTATTCGGGGGGCTGCGCAGTTGCTTGAAATGGAGATGGACTCCAAAGAGCTGACCGAATACACCCGCGTGATCATCCATGAGGCCGATCGCCTGCAAACCTTGGTGGACCGCTTGCTGGCACCCCACCGCCGCCCGCATGTGGTGGGGGATGTGAACATCCACGAGGTGTGTGAGCGGGTGCGGTCACTCATCTTGGCCGAATTTCCTAAGGGCTTGCGTGTGGTGCGCGATTACGACACTTCTATTCCGGAGTTTCGGGGGGATCGCGAGCAGTTGATTCAGGCCGTGCTCAATATTGCCCACAATGCTTCTTCGGCCTTGACACAGCGCATCAGCGGGGGAAATGCCTTGTTGACCTTGCAGACCCGAATTGCACGGCAAGTCACCATTGGCAAGCAGCGCTACAAGCTGGCACTGGAATTGCATGTCATAGACAACGGGCCCGGTGTGCCGGACTCGATCAAGGAGCGTATCTTCTTTCCGCTGGTGTCTGGCCGCGAAGGGGGGTCTGGCTTGGGGCTGACGTTGGCCCAAACCTTTGTGCAGCAGCATCAAGGCTTGATTGAGTGCGACAGCGTGCCGGGTAAAACAGATTTCAAAATTTTGATTCCGCTGCCCTAAGGTAAGAGGCGGCGACAACAGGGGTAAGGTATGAAACCGATTTGGATCGTAGATGATGACCAGTCCATCCGGTTTGTGCTGGAAAAAGCCTTGTTGCGCGAGCAACTGCCCACCCGCAGCTTCACCAACCCCAAAGAAGTCATTGCCGCGCTTGATGCTGAACAAGCCCCACCCCAAGTGCTGGTGAGCGACATCCGCATGCCTGGAGGCTCGGGCTTGCAACTGCTCGAAACAGTCAAGGCCCGCTACCCAGGGCTGCCCGTCATCATCATGACGGCGTTTTCAGACCTGGACAGTGCGGTTTCTGCCTTTCAAGGCGGTGCGTTTGAATACCTGCCCAAGCCCTTTGACTTGCCCAAAGCAGTGGAGCTGATTCGCCGCGCGGTCAACGAAAGCCAGCGCGAAGAAGTGGCTTTGGAATCTCCGGACACCACGCCCGAAATGCTGGGCCAGGCTCCGGCCATGCAAGACGTGTTCAGGGCCATTGGGCGCTTGAGCCAAAGCCATGTCACCGTGTTGATTACCGGCGAATCCGGTTCCGGTAAAGAGCTGGTGGCGCGGGCGTTGCACAAACACTCTCCCCGAGCTTCCGGGCCGTTTGTGGCGATCAATACCGCGGCTATTCCCAAAGACTTGCTGGAGTCGGAGCTGTTTGGCCACGAGCGCGGTGCGTTTACGGGCGCACAAACCATGCGGCGAGGCCGTTTTGAGCAAGCCGATGGCGGCACTCTGTTCTTGGACGAAATTGGCGACATGCCTTTTGATCTGCAAACCCGCTTGCTGCGGGTGTTGTCTGACGGGCATTTTTACCGGGTCGGTGGGCACAGCGCTGTGAAAACCAATGTGCGGGTCATTGCCGCCACCCACCAAAACTTAGAACAGCGGGTTAAAGAAGGTGTGTTTCGCGAAGACTTGTTCCACCGCCTAAATGTGATTCGGCTGCGTTTGCCCGCCTTGCGGGAGCGCCAAGAAGACGTGTCCATGCTGACCCGTTATTTTTTGCAGCAAAGTGCAAGGCAGCTTGGCGTGGAGCCCAAGCGCATTTCAGAGCCCGCTTTGCAGCAGCTCACCGCGTTTGAGTTTCCGGGCAATGTGCGTCAGCTGGAAAACATTTGCCATTGGCTCACCGTCATGGCGCCAGCTCAGGTGATTGAATCTAAAGACCTGCCGCCCGAGGTGCTGCAGCCTTTGGCTGGAGGGGGTATGCCAGCAACGCCAATAACCTCACTGGCGACGCCTACATCCGCGCCGTTTTTATCGGCGCCAGTTTTACCTTCCGCGGGGGAGCCAGATGATTGGCAGACAGGCCTTGGGGCTGAAGCTTTGACTTTACTTAAAGCTGGCTGTGAGGATGTGTGGGAGGTTTTGAGCCGTAAATTTGAAACCCAACTCATTTTGGCGGCCATGTCTCAAACCCGTGGCCGACGTATAGATGCGGCCCAGCGCCTAGGCATCGGCCGCAACACCATCACCCGCAAGATTCAAGAACTGGGGCTGGAATAGGCTAGGGCTTAGTCCGAAAGGGTCAAGACCACAGGTGCGTGGTCGCTGGGGCGCTCGTTTTTTCGGGGTGATTTGTCCACATGGCAAGCTAAAGCGCGGTCTTTTAAGGCCTCGCTGATCAAAATATGGTCTATGCGTAGCCCTTGATTGCGTCTAAACGCAAAGTTGCGGTAGTCCCACCAGGTGTAGTTTTTGTCGGGTTGGTCAAACAGGCGCATAGCATCGTGCATGCCCAATTGAATGAGCTGGCTCAAATGCGCACGCTCCTCATCGGTGCAATGGATTGAGCCGCGCAGACCTTCTGGGTCCCACACGTCGGCATCGTCAAAGGTGATGTTGTAGTCCCCCATCAACACCAGTTTGGGGTTGCGCCGCAGTTCGGCCTGAACCCACTGGTGCAAAGCTTCCAGCCAGCGCATTTTGTAGACAAACTTGTCTGAATCGGGCGCTTGCCCGTTGGGAAAATACGCCCCCACCACCTCAAAGCCAGAAATTTCGGCGCCGATCACACGGGCCATGTCATCGGCAAAGCCTGGAATATTGCGCACCACATGTTGCATTGGCACGCGTGAAAGCAGCGCCACGCCGTTGTAGGTTTTCTGGCCAAAACACTGGGCTTCGTAACCGGCTGCCTTAAAGGCATCAAA
>CAMAXR010000066.1 GCA_945862195.1 Hylemonella gracilis | reverse complement strand
CGCATGGCCAGCGTGGCGTATCACCAGTTTCACCAGTTCATGGCTGAAGACCAAGTCAAGCTCTTTGGCGAGTACGGCGGCTATGCCCATGGCCAACAACTGCGCGACTTTGTGCATGTGGACGACGTGGTGGCCGTGAACCTTTGGTTTTTTGATCACCCCACGCAAAACGGCGTGTTCAATTTGGGTACAGGCCACGCTCAACCCTTCAATGATGTGGCCATGGCCGTAGTCAACGCCCTTAGAACCGAAGAGGGAAAACCTGCACTCGATTTGTCCCAACTCGTGGACAGTGGCGCCATCAAGTACATCCCATTCCCTGAGGATCTGCGCGGCAAATACCAGTGTTACACCCAAGCCGACCTGAGCGCTTTGCGCGCTGCGGGTTGCCACCATGAATTTGCCAACGTGCAAACCGGTGTGGCCCGTTACGTTCAGTGGTTGGCTCGGCACAGTGCATAAGCCTTGGGGTCGCTTGACGTTTAGGGGTTTAGGCGTGGTCCTATGGGGGCTGCTCTGGGCATGCACCTGCTGGGCCAGTACGGACATCAATACTGCTTCTGAGGCAGAGTTGGACGGTATCAAAGGAATTGGCCCGGCGCTATCTTCCAAAGTTTTAGCTGCGCGCCAAAAAGGCGCATTTCAAGATTGGGCCGACCTGATGCGCCGGGTCAAGGGCATCAGCAGTAAAAGTGCTGCCAAACTTTCAGCAGAGGGGCTCACGGTTCAAGGACAGCCTTATGGAGGAGCAACACCCGCGCCACCAAAAACGCCTTCAACCACGGGGCTTGCCCCAAAACCTTAGCCAGGATCCTGCAATGCCAAACTGCAGATGGCATGATGTTTGCATACTCAATTTATAATTTTTGATCTTCAACCCACAGGTTGAAGTCATAGGCCCCAACCTCAGCAAGTTGCCAAGACGCGACGGGTTTTGTGAATTTTTTCTGGAGCATCTTTTGTCTGGACTACTTAAATTGGCACTCGGCGTGGACTGGGTGAGCGAGAGTTTTGGTCGTATTGCCTCCGTAGCGGTTATGTTGGCCGCTTTGATTTCTGCAAGCAATGCCTTCATTCGCTATGGCTTGGACATCAGCTCCAACGGCTGGCTTGAAATTCAGTGGTACTTGTTTGCCGTCACGGTGATGCTGGGAGCGCCGATTGTGCTCAAACTCAACGAGCATGTGCGCGTGGATATCTTTTATGGCAAGCTGAAAAAAAATGCCCCTGTGTATGTCGATTTGTTTGGGCTTGTGGTGTTTTTGCTGCCCGTGATGGGCCTCATGTTTTATTGGAGTTGGCCACTCTTCATCAAAATGTTGTTCTCGGGTGAAATGTCTCAAAACGCTGGCGGCCTGATCCGTTGGCCCGCCATGATGTTGCTGCCGCTGGGTTTTGGCTGGATGTTTTTGCAAGGCGTAAGCGAAATCATCAAACGGGTGGCTTACCTACTGGGCGCCTATGAAATGGACACGCAGTACGCCAAGCCTGTTCAGTAGAGCCTGAACCGCCACATAAGACCTCCCTACATAAGACTTTAGGAATTTGTGATGCACATGGAAAACTTTGCCCCCATCATGTTCGCCGGACTGGTGATCGTGATGCTGATGGGCTTTCCCGTGGCCTTTTCGCTGGCCGCTCTGGGGCTTTACTGCGGTTTCTTTGCTATTGAAATGGGCTGGTTTCCGGCCAGCTTCATGTCCAACTTGCCCCTCAATATCTTTGGCATTTTGAGCAATGATTTGTTGTTGGCCATTCCCTTCTTCACCTTTATGGGGGCCATACTTGAAAAATGTGGCCTGGCCGAAGACATGCTGGACTCCATGGGCCAGTTGTTTGGGCCCATGCGCGGGGGCTTGGGATATTCGGTCATCATCGTCGGCTTTATTTTGGGCGCCATTACTGGCACGGTGGCTGGCCAAGTGATTGCCATGGCGCTGATTTCCTTGCCTGTGATGATCCGCTACGGCTATAACATGCGTTACGCCACCGGGGTGCTGGCGGCGTCGGGCACCATCACGCAGCTCGTGCCGCCCTCTTTGGTGTTGGTGGTGCTGGCCGATCAGCTGGGCCGCTCGGTGGGCGATATGTACAAGGGCGCTTGGGGCCCCTCCATTTTGCAAGTGCTGATTTTTGCGCTTTACACCTTTGCATTGAGCCTCATCAAGCCCAGCCATGTGCCCGGCGTACCGCTAGAAGCGCGCACCTTGCACGGTTGGGCGCTGTGGGGCAAATGCCTGCGAGGCATCATTCCCTCTGCGGTGTTGATTTTTGCGGTGTTGGGCTCAATGGGCGGTTTGCCTGGCATGAACACCGCCATTGCCACCCCCACAGAAGCAGGCGCCATGGGCTGTGTGGGCGCTCTCATTTTGGCGGCAATACACAAGCGCTTGGACAAAGGCCTCATTTGGGGCGCCATGGTGGCCACCATGCGGCTTACCGCCATGGTGGCGTTTATTCTGATTGGCTCACGCGTGTTTTCTATGGTGTTCCAGGGCGTAGACGGTGCCATTTGGGTGGAGCATCTGCTCACCGGATTGCCCGGCGGGCAAGTAGGCTTCTTGATTGTGGTGAATATTTTTGTATTCTTCCTTGCCTTCTTCCTCGACTTTTTTGAAATTGCCTTCATCATCGTGCCCATGCTCGGGCCGGTGGCTGACAAAATGGGCATCGACCTGATTTGGTTTGGTGTGCTGCTGTGCGTGAACATGCAAACCAGCTTCATGCACCCGCCCTTTGGTTTCGCGCTGTTTTATTTACGCGGGATTGCCGACTCACTGTTTAAAGAAAAACGCATAGAGAAACAGGTCAAGTCCAGCGATATTTACTTTGGCGCCATTCCTTGGGTCATCATGCAATTGATATTGGTGGCCATTGTGATTTTTGTGCCTCAAACCGTGACCATGTTCCTTGACAAAGAATTGGTGGTGGATGTGGACAAGGTCGTCATCGACCTCCCAACTGATGGAGAGAGCGACTCCAGCGAAACCGACTCTCAAAAAGCCGACGAAGACAACACCAAGCTTGAAGAGCTGCTCAAACAAAAGAACTGAAGACGCTGGCCCGCATGACCGAACCTCTGTTTGACAAGCTGGCCCTGAGCGCGTTCAAGTTTCAACCCAGCGCGCCTGAGCCCTCAGGGCGTGCGTTTTCGTTAACGTTCCGAATTCTGGCCATGACCATGCTGGTGATGTCCTTGGTTTGGATGCTCAAACTTTGGTTTCTGGGCGATTTGGGCGCTCAAGAAACCACGCCTGCCTCCGCTAAGGTGTGGTTTGGCGCTGCCTGGGCTTTAATGGCTTATACCTGTTGGTACATCTGGACCAGCCGCACCAGCCTGAAAGATCAAACCCTTGCGCAAAGCTGGGTCTGGAACAAACAAGTTGCCATCAGTGAATTGGCGTTTTGCAAACTGATTCGGGTTAAGGGCCTAGAAGCCGTGTTGGCTCCTAGACTGTATGCGCGCACTCTGAACGGCAAAATCACTGTGCTTTACACCGCCGACCCGTTGGTGCTGAAAGACTTTGAGCGTCTGTGTCAGGAGCTCGCCCAGTTTAGGGATGAGCTCCTGAAGACCTAGTTACAGTTTTTGTGCTTGCATGAAGCTGTCAAAGCGCATGTCGGTCACTTTGAACCACATGTTTTGATCTGCACGGAACTTGGCCCAATCGGTGTAGACCTTTCTCCAGTTTTCGTTTTTGGCTGAAATTTCGCTGTAGAGCTCATGAGCTGCCTTGAACGCTTGGTCCATCATGTCTTTAGGGAACGGACGCAGTTTGGTGCCAGCGCCCACCAACTGCTTGAGCGCATTGGGGTTTCTGGCGTCGTAGCGAGCTTGCATTTCCACGTGGGCATGAGAAGCAGCTGCTTCCACAATGGCTTTGTACTCAGCTGGCAAGCTTTCAAACGACTTGGTGTTGATGTAAAAGTCCAGCTGCGGACCACCTTCCCACCATCCGGGGTAGTAATAGAAAGGCGCTACTTTGTTAAAGCCCAGCTTTTGGTCATCGTAGGGGCCAATCCACTCGGCTGCATCAATGGTGCCTTTTTCCAGCGCAGGGTAAATTTCTCCGCCAGGAATGTTTTGCGGTACGCCGCCCAAGCGCTCAATAATCCTGCCGCCAAAGCCGCCAATGCGGAACTTCAAGCCTTTGATGTCGGCCATGGATTTGATTTCTTTTCGGAACCAGCCGCCCATTTGCGCACCGGTGTTGCCGCCAGGAAAGCTGATGATGTTGTACTTGGCATAAAACTCACGCATCAGGCTCAAGCCATTGCCCTCGTACATCCAAGCGGTCATTTGGCGGCTGTTCAAACCAAAGGGAATGGCACAACCCAAGGCAAAGGTTTCATCCTTGCCAAAAAAGTAATAGGGAGCGGTGTGGCACATCTCAATGGAGCCTTGCTGTACACCATCCACTACGCCAAAGGCGGGCATCAACTCGCCAGCAGCATGGGTAGAAATTTCAAACTTACCACCCGACATGTTTTTAACCGCCTTGGAAAACACCTCAGCAGCACCCCAAATGGTATCGAGCGACTTGGGAAAGCTGGAAGCCAGACGCCAACGGATTGCGGCTTGCGCATGCACTGCAGGCGCTGCACCTGCAGCGAGCACGCCTGCAATACCAGCGTGCTTGATGATTGAACGACGATCCATGTGTGAACTCCTTGAAAAAATGTCCGCTCAGCGAACTCCGCACGAGCAGTAAAGAAGTTTAGTGTTAATAAACTTGGCTAGGGCTTACAAAAGCCACGGCCTAGGGTATTCACCTATTTCAGTGAGGCAAAACGCTGGGGAAACGTTTGCGGATAGAGGCTTCAATGCCAGCGGCATCCAGCCCTTGCAGCGCCATGAGCTTGACGGGGTCGCCGTGCTCAATAAATTCGTCGGGTAATCCCAAAGACAAAAGGGGCTTGAGCACTCCCGCACGCTGCAAAGCCTCGCCTACAGCGCTGCCTGCGCCGCCCATGAGTGCGGCGTCTTCCACGGAGACCAGGGCATCGTGTTGGGCAGCCACTTCGAGCAACAAGGCTTCGTCCAAAGGCTTGGCCCAACGCATGTTGACCACCGTGGCATTGAGCTGCTCGGCTGCTTGCAGTGCGGGGTACAACAAAGTGCCAAACGCCAAAATGGCTACACCTTGCCCCCGCCTGCGCACCTCGGCCTTGGCATAGGGCAAGGCATCCAACGAAGCAGTGGTGGCCACGCCCGCGCCTGAACCCCGGGGGTAACGCACGGCAACGGGGTGGTTTTGTGCAAAAGCGGTGCTGAGCAGTTGGCGACATTCTTGCTCGTCGGCAGGACAGGCCACAGCCAAATTAGGCAAACACCTTAAAAAGGCGATATCAAATGAGCCCGCGTGGGTAGCGCCATCGGCACCCACCAAACCGGCGCGATCTAGGGCAAACACCACGGGCAGGTTTTGAATGGCCACGTCGTGCACCAACTGGTCGTAGCCCCGCTGCAAAAACGTGGAGTAAATGGCCACCACGGGCTTAAGACCTTCGCAGGCCAAGCCTGCCGCCAAGGTCACCGCATGCTGCTCGGCAATGCCCACGTCAAAGTAGCGTTTGGGAAAACGCTTGTGAAATTCCACCATGCCCGAGCCTTCACGCATGGCAGGGGTGATGCCCACCAAACGCGGATCTTTTTCGGCCATGTCGCACAACCATTGCCCAAACACTTGGGTAAAGGTGGTTTTGGGCGGGCTGGCAGGTTTTTGCAAACCCACCGCAGGGTCAAATTTTCCGGGGCCGTGGTAGGCCACGGGGTCCGCCTCTGCCAACTGGTAGCCCTGCCCTTTTTTGGTCACCACATGCAGCAGCTGCGGGCCCTCAAGGTGTTTGAGGTTTTCTAGGGTGGGAATTAACGACTCGAGGTCGTGTCCGTCAATAGGACCGATGTAATTGAAGCCAAATTTTTCAAACAAGGTGGCGGGCACCACCATGCCTTTGGCTTGCTCTTCGATGCGCTTGGCCAATTCAAACAAGGGCGGCGCGCTTTTAAGCACCTGCTTGCCCATATTTTTGGCGGCCGAATAAAAGCGCCCGCTCATCAGTTGCGCCAAATACCGATTCAGCGCGCCCACGGGTGGGCTGATGCTCATGTCGTTGTCGTTCAGGATGACCAACAACTTGCAATCTTCTACGCCCGCATGGTTGAGCGCCTCAAAGGCCATGCCCGCCGTCATGGCGCCGTCGCCAATCACCGCAATGGCATTGCGGTTTTCACCCTTTTGCCGCGCAGCCAAGGCCATGCCCAAAGCAGCGGATATGGAGGTGCTGGAGTGCGCGGTACCAAAAGTGTCGTATTCGCTTTCACTTCGCCTTGGAAAGCCTGAAATGCCACCCAGCTGCCGCAAGGTGGACATGCGGTCGCGCCGACCCGTCAAAATTTTGTGGGGGTACGTTTGGTGCCCCACATCCCATACCACGCGGTCATAAGGGGTACGAAACACATAGTGCAAGGCAATGGTGAGCTCCACCGTGCCTAAGTTAGAGCTCAAGTGCCCACCGGTTTGTGACACGCTTTCAAGCAAGTAAGCGCGCAACTCTTGAGACAAAGTGTGCAACTGCTGCCGCGGCAGCTTGCGCAAATCTGCAGGATCGTTGATGGTTTGCAGCAGTGGGTAGGTCGAGGTCATAAGCAGGATCTTATTGAAATTGGCAAGCGCGTGAAACTAGGGGTTTCAGTGGGTTCTTTGAACCACCCAATCCGCCAAGCCTCTTAAATGATGGGCGTGGTGGACGCCTAAGGCCTCCAACTTGGCCAGCGCCCCGTAGGCCTCTTGCCGCAAGGCGTCTGCCAAAGTCCTAGAGCGCTCTAAGCCCATCAAAGCCACATAGGTGGGTTTGTCATGGGCAGCGTCTTTGCCAGCGGTTTTGCCCAAAGTGCTGGAGTCGGCAGTCACGTCCAAAATATCGTCCACCACCTGAAAGGCCAGCCCCAGGGCCCGGCCTAAAGTCTGCAGGCTGTTCCAAATCGGTTCGGCCACCTCGGCGCAAGTGGCGCCCATCAACACACTGCATTCCAGCAAGGCACCAGTTTTGAGGCTGTGCATATGGCGCAACTGGGCTTCATCGAGTTGCAGGCCCACGCTGGCCAAATCAATAGCTTGGCCGCCAGCCATGCCCCGAGCACCCGCGGCACGGGCGAGCAAGCCACACAAGCGGGCTTGCATGACAAAGGGCACATGCTGCTCGTCCTGGGTGATCAGTTCAAACGCCAAGGCTTGCAGGGCGTCTCCTGCCAGCAAAGCGGTGGCTTCACCCATGTGCACGTGCACAGTGGGTTTGCCGCGGCGCAACACATCGTTGTCCATACAGGGCATATCGTCATGCACCAAGGAATAAGCGTGAATCAGCTCAACAGCACAGGCGGCCCTTAAAGCGGCCTGTGCATTGCCGCCTAGCGCTTCGCAAGTGGCCAAAACCAGCAAAGGGCGCAGCCGTTTGCCGCCATCCAACACGGCGTAGCGCATGGCGGCGGCCAAATCGGGGGGGGCATCTTGCCCCACCCAGGCAGACAAGGCTTCCTCAACCTGCTGCAAGCTGGTTTGCACCCAAGGCGCAAAACTCGGACTCACGCGGCAGGACTCCAAGCTTTGAGCACCCCGTTGTCTAACACCTTCACCTGCTCTTCCACCGCCTGCAGCTTGCCCCGGCAAAACTGCAGCAAGGCCGCTCCGCGCTGGTAGCCGCCGAGCAACTGATCTAAAGGCATATCGCCAGACTCCAGCTGAGCCACCAATTGCTCCAACTCAGCCAGGGCAGCCTCGTAGCTAGAGGGTTCATGAGAACTTGCAGGTGCAGATGTAGGTTCTTTTTTTGAATTTGTAGCCATATGGGGATGATAAGTGCTCCGCCTGAGGGTACAATTTCCGGCTCCATGGCAGTTGTGTGACAGCGACTGCTTTTTTTGTTTTATACGCCTTGTGCGTTCTCCCTGTGGGGAGTCTTTAGGTCAGGTCCTCCATGTCTGATTTAAGTCTTCAACTGCAGCAGGCCCAAAGCCAACTTCCAGTTTCGAGCTATTTCGATGAAGTCTTGTTCCAGCACGAGTTGGAACACTTGTTTACTCGCGGTCCGCGCTACGTCGGGCATGCCGCCAGCGTGCCTGAAATTGGCGACTACCACGCCCTGCCCCAAGAGCAAGAGGGCCGTGCGCTGGTTCGCACTGCCCAAGGGGTGGAGTTGGTGTCCAACATTTGCCGCCACCGGCAGTCCATCATGCTCAAGGGCCGAGGCAATTTAGGCCAACACCAGCCTGGCAGCTCGGGCGGGCACATTGTGTGCCCCCTGCACCGCTGGACCTATGCGGCCAACGGCCAGCTGCTGGGGGCCCCTCACTTTGCCAACGACCCGTGCCTGAACCTCAAGAACTACCCCTTGCAAGAGTGGAATGGCTTGCTGTTTGAAGACCAACGCAACACCCAAGGGCGCGACATTCACCAAGACCTTTTGGGCATGGGCCCCAGGGCAGACCTTGATTTTTCAGGCTACACCCTAGACCGCGTGGAACTGCACGAATGCCACTACAACTGGAAAACCTTTATTGAGGTGTATCTAGAGGACTACCACGTGGCGGCTTTTCACCCAGGCTTGGGCAACTTTGTCACTTGCGAAGACCTGCAATGGGAATTTAAGCCCCACTATTCGGTGCAAACCGTGGGCGTGTCGCGCGCTTTTGGTCAACCGGGCTCTGAGGTGTACAAGCGCTGGCACCAAGCCTTGTTGAACTACCGCGGCGGCCAACTTCCCGAGCGCGGCGCCATTTGGCTCACCTACTACCCCCACATCATGGTGGAGTGGTACCCCCACGTGCTCACCGTGTCCACACTGCACCCTGTCAGCCCGCAAAAAACGCTCAATATGGTGGAGTTTTATTACCCGGAAGACATCACCGCCTTTGAGCGCGAATTTGTGCAAGCCCAACAAGCTGCCTACATGGAAACCTGCCTTGAGGACGATGAAATTGCCGAACGCATGGATGCGGGCCGCCATGCCTTGTACCGGCGCGGCGACAACGAGGTTGGCCCCTACCAGAGCCCCATGGAAGACGGTATGCAGCACTTTCACGAGTGGTACCGCCACACCATGCGCGGCGCGCTCTAAGCCCTGACCCAATCTATGCAGTCTCTATGGATGGTGCTGGGCGCCTTCCTGTTTGCCTCCATGGGGGTGGGCGTTAAGTTTGCGTCGGCAGACCTTCATGCGTTTGAGCTGGTGTTTTACCGAGGGGTGGTCAGCGTTTTGATCATGGGCGTGCTCCTGCGCATGCGCCGCACCCCCATCTTGACCCCAGTGCCAGGCATGCATGCGTGGCGCAGCTTGGTGGGCGGTTTGTCGCTCACGGCTTGGTTTTATGCCATTGCCCATTTACCCTTGGCCACCGCCATGACGCTGAATTACATGAGCGGCATTTGGGTGGCGGCCTTGCTCATAGGCGGCTCACTGCTCGTGATTCGCGACCGCCCAACAAGTCCACCAGCGGGTCAATACGCCTTGTTGGCAACCGTGATGGCGGGATTTATAGGCGTGGTGCTCACGCTGCGCCCCACCTTGGAGTCCAACCAACTTATGGAAGGCCTGATCGGCCTGAGCTCGGGCCT
>CAMAXR010000065.1 GCA_945862195.1 Hylemonella gracilis | reverse complement strand
GCGGCCCAAAGAGCGCTCGTAGCGTGTTGCAACACCCTGATGTAGACGCTGCAGTTTTGGAAACTGCACGCGGCGGCATGCTGCGCGAAGGCTTGGCCTTTGACCGCTGCGATGTGGCGGTCGTGACCAATGTGGGCAGCGGTGACCATTTGGGGATGAACTTCATCAACACCGTAGAAGATCTGTCGCTGGTTAAAAGGGTGATCGTGCAAAACATTGCACCAAAGGGGACCGCTGTGCTTAACGCGGTGGATCCCATGGTGGCTGCTATGGCCGCACACACCCCTGCAGCCGTCACGTTTTTTGGGGCGGACAAAAACCATCCGGTTTTGGCCACCCACTTGGCGCGCGGGCGCCGCGGTGTGTATGTAGAAAACGGCTGCCTTGTGGCCTCTGAAGGCAGCCGCCACTACCGTATTCCTCTGGCGGGCGTACCCATCACGCTCAACGGGACCATTGGATTTCAGTTAGAAAATGTGATGGCGGCCGTGGGCGCTGCTTGGGGCTTGGGCATCAGCTGGGACCACATCAGTGAGGGTTTGACGAGTTTTGACAACGACCTAAACAATGCCCAAGGCCGCTTTAACTTGTTCAGCTACCAAGGTGCCACCATCATTGCCGACTACGGGCACAACCCAGACGCCATGCAAGCCTTGGTGCAGGCGGTGCAGGCCATGCCCGCCACACCTGGTCAGCGGCGCAGCGTGGTCATCAGTGGCGCGGGCGACCGGCGTGACGAAGACATCCGCGAACAAACCCGCATCTTGGGTGATGTGTTTCACGAAGTGGTGATGTACCAAGACGCGTGCCAACGTGGGCGCGCCGACGGCGAAGTGCTGGCCTTGTTGCGCGAAGGCTTAAGCGGAGCGCACCGCACCAATGAAAGCGTCGAAATTCATGGCGAGTTTGTAGCCATAGACCACGCCATGAGCCGGCTGCGCAGTGGCGACCTGTGTTTGATTTTGGTAGACCAAGTGGAAGAGGCGCTGGCCTACATCAACCAAAAAATTACGCAAGCAGCTTAAGTTCATCACTTAAAGCGGGCTTGGTGTTAAGCCCTACCTGCTTAACGAATCTGTACCCGGCACGCGCCCCATCAGGGCGGCCACTGCCGCTTGGGGCTGCAAGCGGCCATCCAGCAAATCCACCACGGCTTGGGTAATAGGCGTGTCCACCCCCAGGCCTCGAGCCCGCTGGGCCACAGTTTGGGCGCAGTAAACGCCTTCGGCCACATGGCCTAAAGAAGCCACGGCATCTTGCAAGCTCAGGCCCTGCGCCAGCAACTGACCCACTTTACGGTTGCGGCTCAGATCTCCGGTGCAGGTGAGCACCAAGTCCCCCAAGCCTGATAAACCCATAAAAGTTTCGGTGCGTGCCCCCAAAGCCTGCCCCAAGCGCGTCATTTCAGCCAAGCCGCGGGTAATCAGCGCAGCACGGGCGTTTAAGCCCAGTTGCAAGCCATCGCACAGGCCCGTGGCAATAGCCAATACATTTTTAACGGCGCCGCCCACCTCCACGCCCACCAAGTCGTCGTTGGCATAGACCCGCAGAGTGGGGCTGTGAAAGGCATCCACCAGCTGTTGGCGCACGGCTTCGTGGCGGCTGGCCGCCACCAAGGCCGTAGGCTGGCCGCGCGCCACCTCAATAGCAAAGCTGGGCCCGCTCAACACCCCGGCTTGGAGCTGTGGGGCCACCTCAGCCTGAATTTCGTGGCCCAGCAAACCAAAGGGCTGCTGCGAACCCACCGGCTCAAACCCTTTGCACAACCACGCCACGGTAGAAGATGCGCCTTGCAACATGCCCAGCATGGCCCGCAAACCCGCCATGGGGCTGGCAATGATCACCAGTTGGTGCTGGCGGCACTTGTTAACCAGCTCTGCCATGGGGGTAGACACCACCTGCAAAGCGGCGGGCAAGTCCACACCCTTCAAATACTTGAGGTTGCTGCGCTGCGCCTGCATGGCTTGGGTCTGAGCCGCATCGCGGGCCCACAAAGACACCTGCCGCCCCTCCAGGCGGCTGGCGTGAACCGCCAGTGCGGTACCCCAAGCGCCAGCCCCCAAGATGAGAATCTTCACGGGTGACCTTGGTTGACCTTACTGCACCAGCGTGGAATCGTTTTGGGCCAAGTTTTGCTGGTACATGCTCTCAAAGTTGATTTCATTGAGGTGAACGGGCGGAAAACCGGCGCGCTGCACCAAGTCAGCCACATTGCCACGCAGGTATGGGTAGATGATTTGCGGACACGCCACGCTGAGCACGGGGTTCATTTGGTCTTGAGGAATGTTGCGGATTTCAAAAATACCGGCTTGCTTGGCTTCCACCAAAAACACGGTTTTGTCTTCCAGCGTGGTGTGCACGGTGGCGGTCACGGCCACTTCAAACACGCCCTCGGCCAGTGGGGTGGCTTCTACGCCGAGCTGAATGTCCACGCCGGGCTGGTCTTGGCGGGTCAGGATGCCGGGTGAATTGGGCTGCTCTAAGGAGGCTTCCTTCAGGTACACGCGCTGAATTTGAAACACAGGGGTCAGGTCGGTGTCAATGGAAGAATCGGACATAAGAACTTTCTTGGAGAGCCTACAGTTAAGGCGGTTGGGTTAAAAAGGGCTGGAAGAAGTGAAGCGGTATCAAGCCGCGTTGAGCAAGGGCAGCAACTCGCCACGGGAATCCAGCGCCATCAGGTCGTCGCAGCCGCCCACGTGGGTGGCCCCAATGAAGATTTGGGGTACGGTGCGCCGACCGGTGCTGGACATCATGTGGTCGCGAGCTTGGGGGTTCGTGTCGATGCGAATTTCTTCAATATGTTCGACACCTTTGGATTTCAGGAGTTGCTTGGCGCGGACGCAATAGGGGCATACCGCGGTGGTGTACATCTTGACAGCTTGCATGTGACGAACCACTTTCAGGCGGAGGTTTTAACGATCGGAAGGCCGGCTTGTTTCCAAGCATTGAGCCCACCACCTAGAGATTGCGCTTTGGCGTAGCCTAAGCCTTTGGCCACGCGAGCCGCGCTGCCAGAGCGCCCGCCACTTTGACACACAAAAATCACCGGCAGATCTTTGTTTTTGACAGATTCGGGCAGCTTGGCCGCAAGATCCGCCAAAGGAATGTGTTTGGCCTGCCCCACATGGCCTTGAGCATATTCCTCAGCAGAACACACATCCACCACCACCGCTTTTTCGCGGTTGATGAGCAATACCGCTTGGTTGGGGGTGAGGTCCGCGCCCATGGCGTCTCGAACGATGGGAAAAATCAGTAAGCCGCCGGAGCTCAGGGCCACCGCTATGAGCATCCAGTTGTTGATGATGAAATCCACAGAATTCCTTTAAAAGGTACGCTAAAAACCTGAGATTCTAGAATGCGAGGTTTTTGGGCGCTCTTGGCATGTACAAATTAGTTCTGATTCGCCACGGTGAATCGATTTGGAATCTTGAAAACCGCTTCACCGGCTGGACCGATATTGACCTAACGCCCACCGGCGTGTCGCAGGCTATTTCGGCCGGGCAATTGCTCAAAGCCGAAGGCTATGACTTTGACTTGGCTTACACCAGTGTGCTCAAACGCGCCATCCATACCCTGTCGTATTGTTTAGACGCTTTGGACCGAACCTGGCTGCCTGTGGTGAAAAGCTGGCAGCTCAATGAACGCCACTACGGTGGCTTGCAAGGTCTGAACAAGGCTGAAATGGCCAAGCAGTTTGGAGACGAGCAGGTGCTGTTGTGGCGGCGCAGTTACGACACGCCTCCTCCACCGCTGGCTGACGACGACGTCCGCAGCGAGCGCCACGACCCCCGTTACGCCCAACTGCGCGCCGACCAAATTCCGCTGACCGAATGCCTGAAAGACACGGTGGCCCGAGTGGTGCCATTTTGGAATGAGTCCATTGCACCGGCCATCAGTTCGGGCAAGCGTGTGCTGTTGTCGGCACACGGCAACTCCATTCGGGCTTTGGTGAAGTATTTGGACAACATTTCAGACCAAGACATTGTGAGCCTGAACATTCCCAATGGCGTGCCTTTGGTGTACGAATTGGACGCCCAGCTCAAGCCCATCCGGCACTATTTTTTAAAGCAAAACCAAGCCGGATCCCCTTGATTGCACGGAGTTCAGCCAAACGTGTATATTGGTTTGAATAGCTTGACGGAATAGAAATCGACGGACTGACACTATGGCTCACAAATTAAAGATTGCTGGCTGGATTGCCCTCGGGGCTTTGGCGGGCGCGCTCACCACGGTTTCGGTGCAAATTGGGGCTCGCGGCAACATGGCGCCGCTTCCGCTAGAAGAGCTGCAACAGCTCGCCGCGGTGTTCGGCATGATCAAATCCGATTACGTAGAGCCGGTGGACGAGAAAAAGCTCATCACCGACGCCATTTCGGGCATGGTCTCCAGCTTGGACCCCCATTCCCAGTACTTCGACAAAAAGTCCTACAAAGAATTCCGCGAGGGCACCACCGGCCGCTTTGTAGGCGTGGGCATTGAAATCACCCAAGAAGATGGTTTGGTGAAAGTGGTCTCCCCCATTGAAGGTTCCCCAGCCTACAGGGCCGGTCTGAAAACCAACGACCTGATCACCAAGGTGGACGACACCGCGGTCAAGGGTTTGTCGCTGAACGAAGCCGTCAAGCGCATGCGCGGTGAACCCAATACCAAAGTGGTGTTGACTATTTTCCGCAAAGACGAGAGCCGCACGTTTCCCGTGACCATCATTCGCGAAGAAATTAAAACCGTATCGGTCAAATCCAAAATGCTGGAGTCCGGCTATGCATGGCTGCGTTTGAGCCAGTTTCAAGACCGCACCGTAGAAGACTTTGTGCGCAAAGTTGAAGAAATTTATAAAGCCGAGCCGCAACTCAAGGGCTTGGTTTTGGACTTGCGCAACGATCCCGGTGGTCTGTTGGATGCTGCGGTGGCGGTGTCTGCGGCCTTCTTGCCCGAAAACGTGACGGTGGTGTCCACCAACGGCCAACTGTCTGAAAGTAAATTCATTTACAAAGCCTCGCCTGAGTTCTATCAGCGGCGCAGCGGCAGCGATCCCCTAAAGCGTTTACCTGCGGCCATTAAAACTGTACCCCTGGTGGTTCTGGTGAACGAAGGCTCCGCTTCTGCCAGCGAAATTGTGGCGGGTGCCCTGCAAGACCACAAACGCGCCACCATCATGGGCAGCCAAACCTTTGGCAAAGGATCTGTACAAACCGTGCGCTCCTTAGGGCCTGATACGGCTTTAAAAATCACCACTGCAAGGTACTTTACCCCTGCGGGTCGCAGCATTCAGGCGCGCGGCATTGTTCCTGACGTGATGTTGGACGAAACCGCCGAAGGCAATGTGTTTGCGGCCCTGCGCACACGCGAAGCTGATCTGGACAAGCATTTGAGCAACGGCCAAACCAATGCACCACAAGACGCCGAACGCGAAAAAGCCCGTGACGCTGCCATAAAGAAACTGGAAGAAGATTCTAAAAATCCTGCGGCGGACAAGCGCCTGCCAGAATTTGGCAGCGAGAAAGACTTTCCGCTGATTCAAGCCCTCAACCGCTTGAAAGGACTGCCGGTGATGGCCAGCAAAACTCAAACCGAGCGCAAAGACGCCCCTAAAGACAATTAAGGCATAGCACCTAAAAGTAAAGCGCCGTGAACGATGACGAGTTGCTGCGCTATTCGCGGCACATTCTGCTCGATGCCATCGGCATTGAAGGCCAGCAGCGCATTTGCCAAAGCCACGTGCTGCTGATTGGTGCAGGTGGTTTGGGTTGCCCAGCAGCTTTGTATTTGGGCGCTGCAGGCGTAGGGCGCATCACGGTGGCAGACCCCGACACCGTGGACCTGACCAACCTGCAGCGGCAAATTGCCCACCACATGTCCAACATCGGACAACCCAAAGTGAGTTCGTTGCAAACCACCGTTGCAGACATCAATCCGCTGGTACATGTGACCGCTCTGCAAAGCCATGCCGATGCGGCATTTTTAGAGCAGTGGGTGCCCCAAGCGGATGTGGTGCTGGACTGCAGCGATAACTTTGGCACCCGCCAAACCGTAAACGCAGCCTGTGTGCGGCATGCCAAACCTTTGGTGTCGGGTGCGGCCATCAAATTTGATGGACAAGTGTCAGTATTTGACCCCCGCCAAGCCCATACACCCTGCTACGCCTGCTTGTTTGACCCGCAAGCCCATTTTGAAGAAACCCAATGCGCCTCCATGGGCGTACTGGCTCCTTTGGTGGGTATGGTCGGGAGCATGCAAGCAGCTGAGGCGCTCAAGCTGATCAGCGGTGCCGGGACAACTTTGGCTGGCCGCCTGCTCTTGATAGACGGGCTGCACATGAGCTTCAATGAAATGCGTGTGTCGCGCCAAGCAGACTGCAAGGTCTGCGGCACAGATCAACAGGCAAGTGCCGACAGGACATCCACCTCGACGGCTGTTAAGCTCTGAACTTATCTCATATTTCACACCGTTTCCCGTGCCAGCACCTGTGCCTAACACTCCGACACGCAGCCTGGACCTTGGCCAATTGCGGCTGGACGATGCACAAGCCTTGTTGCAGCGCGTGAGCTACACCGCCTTGCCAGAGATGAGTACAGAACCCACGCTTTACCTGCAAGCGGTGATAGACGGTTTGTGCCAACTCTCCCAACGCGACCCATTGACTGGCTTGGCCAACCGCAAGCAATTTGAATCCGCGCTACTTCGCGAAAACGATGTGGTGGCCCGCTCTGGCCGACCCGCCATGCTGCTTTTGCTGACAGTGGACCACTTTCAAAGCCTTCAGCACACGCTCAGCTCAGAGTGGGTGGATGAACTGATTCGGCGCATTGCCGGTGTGATGTCTCGCTCAGTACGACCCCAAGATATGGTGGCTCGCTGCGGCACGGATGAATTTGCGGTGATTTTGACCGACTGCAACGCCGCCGATGGCAGCATGGTGGCCGAGCGCCTGCGCGAGCGTGTGGAGCACCTCGCCATGACCGGCTTAGACACCAAAGATTTGAGCACTAAAAATTCGAGCACCGAAGGTATGGTGCTAACAGCGAGCGTAGGGGCCGCCTTTGCCCCTGAATGGACGCGTTGCCCCGCCTCAGCTTGGCTGGAGCGGGCAGACACCCAGCTGTATCAGGCCAAAGCGCGGGGTGGCAATTTGGTCTGTCTAGACCTAGACCCGCTTGTTGCAGTGAGTGCCGAAGAAAAAAACATGTTGTTTGCGGCTTTTGGCGCCGATCTGGCCGCTGCTGGGGCCCACACTGTAGAAGACAGTCTATGACCAAACAAAATTACAAAGCTGTAGCCAAAGTCATGGCCATCACCAGCGGCAAAGGTGGCGTGGGCAAAACCTTTGTGTCCTCCAACCTGGCCGCAGCCATTGCCAAGCGCGGCCACCGTGTATTGGTGATGGATGCCGACTTAGGGTTGGCCAACCTAGATGTGGTGCTCAACCTCTACCCCAAGCTCACCTTACACGATGTGTTTATGGGCAAAGCACAACTGCAAGAATGCATCATCAAAACCCCGGGTGGTTTTGATGTCCTGCTGGCCGGTTCGGGTTTGGTGGAATATTCGCGGCTGACCTCTGGGGTTCGCGATGATTTTTTACGCATCATGGAGGCGCTGCACCCGCTTTACGATGTGATTTTGCTCGACACCGGTGCGGGTATTTCTGATGTGGTGTTGTTTGCGGTGTCTTTGGCCTCAGAGGTGTTGCTGGTGGCCACGCCTGAGCCTACATCTCTCACTGATGCCTACGCCACTATCAAGGTGCTGACCAGTCAGCAGAAGCGGCAACAGATTCGCATGATCATCAACCAAACCGCGCGGCTGGGCGATGGGCGTGCCATCACGGTGCAGTTGCAGCAGGTGTTGGACCGGTTTGTGTCTAAGGCACAGGGTGTGAACATCAAGCTTGTTCACACCGGCGATATTCCCTCAGACCCCAGCGTCAAAATGGCCATCATGCGGCGTCAGCTCTTGATGCTCAACACGCCCGGTTGCCCTGCGGCATTAGCGATTTCACAGTTAGCGCTCAAGCTCGATGAAGCCGTGATTTCGCGCGCAGCTTAAGCCGACACAATCCAGCCCTCCAACAAGTCCACATCCTCGGGTAAGCCGAAGTGCGGCGGCCCTTGCAGGTGCGCCCAGGCAGCTTGCATGAGGCACAACACGGCGTCCAGACGGTCGGCACTGGCATCTTGCACCAGAACACCGCTAAGGGTATGGCTGAGCTTTAAGCGCAACCCCAAGCGGGCGGACCCCAGCTCCAAACCATGCACCAAGTGCTTGCGAGCAATCAAACGCTCGGGGGTTTGCTTAGCAGGGTCGTCACTTTTGTAGCTCTGCGAGCCCAACAACTCACGGGCCAACAAGCCCGGATAGGCCTCTAAGGCCACCCTGGGCGGCTGGGCTTGGGCGGTCACACCCCCAGCGGGTAGCGGCATGACACCTGCCAAATAGGCCTGTGCCTTGAGTAAGCAGGGCACGCCCGCATGCAGCATGTAAGCCACCGGCGGGTTGACCCATTTCATGGAGGGGCTGGACTGGGCGGGTCGGTCGGTGGCGCGATGGGCAAACTTCTGGCCCACAGGTCGCGCATTACAAAATGCGGCAAAGGTATCTCGAATGCTCTCACGGCTGAGCTGGGTGTAATGTGCCATGCACTGCGCCCAGTCTTGGGGCCAGCCTAAGGTGTGCACCAGCTCTCTAGGTAAGCCAAAGGGCAGGTCAAAACCTCCCAACCAAGTGGGTTGAGATGACAACCAAGCTGAAAGATCGTTCACACTGAAAAACTCATGCAGCTGCTGCAGCACCACACGGTGACCTACCAGTGCGCCGCTGGCTAAGACGATGGGTTTTTTACGGGTAGGCCGACTCGAAAAATCGCAGCCCAAAAGCAAAGGAATGTTTGAATCAGGAGCGTCCCGTACGCCCACGCCAGCTGTCCTTTAGGCGCGGCCAATGATGGCTGCGGTAGCCATCAGCTCTTCCAACAAGGCCATGGACACTTTACCGGGCACGCCATAGGGATCGAGTTCCGGCCGCTCCATGTACTTCAACAAAATAGACGTATTGATGCGGGCCAAGTTGACCTGCCCCATAGTCCAGCCACCAAAACGGCGTTCAGTAATTTCTTCATAAAGCAGCAACTGCACATCTTGATGGCGAGGGTCACTTTGTATATGGCCATACAACTCGCTCACAGCTTTACGGCTGCCTTCTATGGCCTGTAAAAAAATGGAGCCTCCATAGCACAAGATGCCAGTGATGCCGCTGGTGGGGTTGTATTCACGCGATTTGGAAAGAATGCCCTCTATGGTGGTGTCAGCTGAATCCACAGCACGGCTGGCGTATAGCAATCTGACTAACATGATCAGCTCCTTTGGGGAATCAAGGCCAAAAATTCTCGGCGCAAATTGGGGTCTTTAAGGAACACACCGCGCATGACCGAATTGATCATTTTGCTGTCCATGTCTTTAACTCCACGCCACGCCATGCAATAGTGGGTCGCCTCCATCACAATGGCTAAGCCATCGGGTTGGGTACGGGTTTGGATCAGGTCAGCCAACTGCACCACAGCTTCTTCTTGAATTTGAGGCCGCCCCATGACCCATTCAGCCAAGCGGGCGTATTTAGATAAACCAATCACGTTGGTATGTTCATTGGGCATGACGCCAATCCACACCCTGCCTATCACTGGACAAAAATGGTGCGAGCAGGCACTGCGCACCGTGATGGGCCCCACAATCATCAGCTCATTAAGGTG
>CAMAXR010000064.1 GCA_945862195.1 Hylemonella gracilis | reverse complement strand
AGTGCTCATGTTGGCCGGTTGTGTGCAACCGGCCATGCTGCCCAACATCAACTTTGCCACCGCGAGGGTGCTGGACGCGGTGGGCGTGCAGACGGTGGTGGCACAAGAGGCGGGTTGCTGTGGCGCGCTTAAATTTCACCTCAACGACGTGCAGGCGGCGCTGGACCAAATGCGGCGCAACATTGACGCGTGGTGGCCATGGGTGAAACCGGCAGATGGTGCGGCGGGGGTGGAATCTATCGTCATGAATGCCTCGGGTTGCGGTGTCATGGTCAAAGACTACGGCCACCTGCTCCAAAACGACCCCCTTTATGCCGACAAAGCCCAGCGCATCAGCGCCTTGACCCAAGACTTGAGCGAGTACCTCATCACCCTGCTGCCCGAACTTACGGGCTTGATCCAAAAAATACAGGTGCAAGCCGAAGCACACTCCCAAGGCCACAACTCAGCTCCCGCCCAGCGGGTGGCCTACCACCCCCCCTGCACCTTGCAGCACGGGCAACAGGTGCGTGGCGCCGTAGAGCAGTTGCTAAAAGCCTTTGGGGCCGATGTGTACCTGAGCCGCACCGAATCGCATTTGTGTTGTGGCTCGGCGGGCACGTATTCGGTGCTGCAGCCGGTTATGGCGCAAACCCTGCGCGACCGCAAGTTGGAGCAGCTCTCGAGCCTGCAGCCCGAAGTGGTGGTGTCTGCCAACATTGGCTGCATCACCCACCTGCAATCGGGCACCAAACTGCCCGTGAAGCATTGGGTGGAATTGGTGGATGAGCGCTTAAGGGCGCACCACTAAGCACCCGCTTTTGACCTGGTCCCGCCTGCCGCCCAAACCGAGGCCACCACAATCAAGCTGGCGCCCACCCAAGTGTGTGTAGACCATTCGGCAGCTCCCAACCACACCGAAGACACACTGGCAAACACCACTTCGGTCAGCATCAGCAAGGCGGTGATGTGCGGGGGCAGCCGTGTAGCACCCAGCTGCAGCGCTTGGTTAGACAACCAAAACAACACGGCCAGAGCGACCACGTAACCCAGCCAAGCGGCGTCCAAAGCAGGTGGCCACGGCACCGAATTAGGAGCTGTATCAGTTGAAACAGGCGTGCTGCTGAAAAGCTGCAGCGACATCACCAGCGCCAAGACCAAGGCTGATGCGGCCCCACCCACAAACATGGCGCTCACCCGGGCACGGTCGGGCGCATCACGCAGCTTGCGCAGGGTGATGTTGGTGAGCGCAAAACAAAAGCCTGCGCCCAAACCCAGCCAGTCGGCGAGGTTTTGGGGAATGGGCCAGGCCACGCCGGGCTCTTTAAGCACCACCACCACACCCACCATGGCCAATACAAGCCGAGACACATCAGCCCAGCTGGGCACTTCGCGCAACAAAAGCCAAGACAGGCCCACGCTCCAAGCCGGCATCACATAAAACAGCAACACCACCCGTACCACATCTCCTGTGGTGACCGCCCAGTTAAAGCCTGCGTTGGTCAAGCCTGCGGCCAGCATCAAGCACCACATCCACGGGTCGCGCAGCAGCTGGGGCCAAGGCACGCGCCCTGTCAGTTGCAAACCTAGCCATGCCACACCAAAAACAAAGGCTGTGGCCCACAAAGGGTGCACCCCAAGGGCCTGAAGCTCCCGCAAGGGCCACCAAGACAGGCCCCAAACCAAGGCGTTAAAAATCAAGCCTAAAGCGGCCAAAGAATTCGTAGAGACCAAGATGCGCTAGTGGCTGTCGTCTTGGCGGGCAATGTCCAGCAAGCGCTGCACCTCAGCACCGTCCACGCGCAGGTTGCGCGCATGCCAAAGCTGAATCAGCCACATGCACGAGGCCACCACCAAACCAAAGGCAGTAATGGCCCCAAAAGCCGAAAGCCCTAAGCCTGTGGACAAGCTGTAAAGCCCGCCCAAAGCCAAAATGCAGGCTTGCTCGTTGAAGTTTTGTACCGCAATGGAGCGGCCCGCGCCCATCAGGTTGTGGCCCCGGTGTTGCAGCAGCGCGTTCATGGGCACCACCAAAAATCCGCCCAGCCCCCCCAGCAGCACCAAGAAGGGCGCGGCCAGCCACACGTTGTCAATAAAGTTGAGCAAGATCACCAGCAACCCCATGCCAATGCCCAAGGGCATAACCAAGGTGGCGTGCTCTAAACGCATGCGCATGGACGCCACCACCGCCCCTACGGCGGTGCCTATAGCCACCACCCCTACCAAAGACGACGCTTGGGTGACGCTGTAGCCCAAAGCCGCCGCCGCCCACGCCAGTACGATGTAGCGCAAATTGCCACTCACCCCCCAAAACAAGGTGGTGGTGGCTAAGGAAATTTGGCCCAAACGGTCGCGCCACAAGCTCATGTTGCAGCGCCAAAAGTCGGGCACCAACACAAAGGGGTTGCGCGGCATGGGCCGCATGTCTACACCCGTTAAGGGGATGCGGGTGTTGAACCAAGCCGCCAGCATGTACACCAAGACCATCATCGCAATGGCCGCTTCAGGCGGGGTGTCAATGCCGGTGTCCAAAAACGGCACATCTAGAGACAACAAGGCCGAAGACACGGCAGGCCCCACCAGTTGGCCACCCAAAAGCACGCCCAAAATAATGGAGGCGATGGTTAAGCCCTCAATCCAGCCGTTGGCCTTCACCAGTTGGGATGAGGGCAAGAGCTCGGTCAAGATGCCGTACTTGGCAGGCGAATACGCCGCCGCGCCCAAGCCCACAATGGCATAAGCCAGCAAGGGGTGAACGCCCAACAACATCATCAAACACCCCACCACCTTGATGGCGTTGCTGATGAACATGACCTTGCCTTTAGGCAAGGCGTCGGCAAAAGCGCCTACCCAAGGGGCCAGCACCACATAAAACAGCGCAAACATGGGCACCAAGGCGGCCTGCTGCCATTCGGGCGCTTGGGATGTGCGCAACAACTGCACGGCGCCCACAAACAAAGCGTTGTCGGCCAGCGAGCTGAAAAACTGCGCCGCCATGATGGTGTAAAAGCCGCGTTTCATGCGGGGCTAAAAGCTGGTGAAGGTCATGTTCAAAGCTTTATAGCATGCACCACCAACGGCTTACGACGGGTGGGGACTTGGCATACTTAGCACATGCCTCGTCCGATTCATGCCACCCTTCACCTCGATGCCCTGACCCACAACCTGGCGCGCGCGCGCAGCGCGGCAGGCGACGCGCGGGTGTGGGCAGTGGTCAAGGCCAATGCCTATGGCCATGGCTTGAACCAGGTGTTTGAGGGCCTCAGAGGGGCCGACGGTTTTGCCTTGTTGGATTTGGATGAGGCACAACGCCTGCGCGACCTTGGCTGGCGCGGTCCGATTTTGCTGCTCGAAGGCGCTTTTGAAGTGCGCGACCTGGAACTGTGTTCTCGCCTGGACCTGTGGCATGTGGTGCACCACGAAGCGCAAATTGACATGCTCGCCATGCACAAAACCCATGCGCCGCACCGCGTGTTTTTAAAAATGAACAGCGGCATGAACCGCTTGGGCTTGCGGCCCGAGGCGTTTCGCGCCGCTTGGTCGCGCCTGAATGCCTTGCCGCAGGTGGCCGAAATTTCACTGATGACCCACTTTAGCGATGCCGACGTGTTGGACGGTACGCTCCAGCAGCGCCAGGTGTTTGAGCACGCCACGGCAGACTTGCCCGGTGAGCGCAGCCTGAGCAACAGCGCTGCCTTGTTGCGCCTGGGGGCCTGCAACGCCGACTGGGTGCGCCCGGGCGTGATGCTGTACGGTGCATCTCCAGACCACCCCGAGCACAGCGCCGCGCATTGGGGGCTGCAGCCTGCCATGACGCTGCAATCGAGCCTGGTGGCGGTGCAGCAGCTGCAAGCGGGCGACGCCGTGGGCTACGGCTCGAGCTATATGGCGCCCAGCGCCCAGCGCATTGGCGTGGTGGCCTGTGGCTATGCCGATGGCTACATGCGCCATACGCCCCCGCAAGGGGTGCCGGTGCTGGTGGACGGGGTGCTCACCCGCACCTTGGGCCGGGTCAGTATGGACTTGATCACCGTCGACCTCACGCCGGTGCCGCTAGCCGCGGTGGGCAGCGTGGTCACCCTGTGGGGCCAATCACCCCAGGGCGCGGTGTTGCCCATAGAAGATGTGGCCCATGCTGCGGGTACTTTGTCTTACGAGCTGATGTGCGGTGTGGCGCCCCGCGTGCGCAAGGTGCTGGGTAGTTAAGCCGGTTATTTAAGTTTTGGGCTTGTGCAGGCCCAGCACCATCACAGTGCCCACCACCACCACCGCCCCAAGCAGCTGCATCGGGGCAATCGACTGGTCCAACACCACCCAAGCCATGGCCAAAGCGGCAACCGGCTCTATGTTCATGATGGGTGAGCCGCCCACCACCCCAAGCTTGGGCAGCAAGGTGAACATCAAGGTAAACGCTGTGCCGTAGCACACCACCAGCAGCATCAGCCCCCACCAGCCGGGTGCAGCTTGGGGCCAATGAAACCCGCCCTGCACGCCCACCGCGCCCAGGGCCAGCGCGCCCACCAAACCCATCATCACGCTGGTGCGCAAGCGGCTGTCCACCGCGGCCACTTCTTGCTGGGTCAGCAGCAGCGCCAGCCCAAAAGTCGCCGCTGCTGCCAGCGCAAACAACACGCCCACCCCAATCTGGCCCCATTGAGCCGCCGCCCCCAGACCAGAGGCTGCGCCCAACACATCTAAGGCGAGGGCCAAACCCAAGAGCAACACCGGAATCGCCACCAACACGGCCCGAGCGGGCTTGCGCCCATGCAGCAGCCAGTCAAAACCAGCAGTCAACAAGGGGTAGGTGTTGAAGGCCAGCAGGGCCAAGGCCACCGGCAGCCGAGCAACCGCCGAATACAGGCACACGCTTTGAACCGCAATCAGCAGGCTGATCACGAGCAAATATTTTTTCTGCCTAGCCAGCAATACGCGCGGCACGCTTTGCCACACCACCAAAGCGCCCACCACCAGAGCGGTGACCAAGCTGCGCACAGCCACCGCGGTGGTCACATCCAGCCCATGGTTAAAAGCCAAGCGCGCTGCCACGTGGTTGGCCCCGTACAAGCAGGCGGTGAACAGCAGCATCACAAATGCAGCGGGGGACATGGAAGAGGTGCTCATGGAGGTGTTGATTAGATTAGAGGCCTATGCCCAACCCAGTAATATGCCCCATATGGCCAAGGACAAAACACTTTACGTCTGCACCGGTTGCGGCGGCACCAGCCCCAAGTGGCTGGGCAAATGTCCGGCCTGCGGGGCTTGGAACACGCTGATAGAAACTGTGGCCGAAGCTGCGGGCGCGTCAAAAAACCGCTTTGCATCCCTGGCGCCCAGCTCCGAGGTGACCGCACTGCTCGACATTGAAGCCTCCGATGTAGACCGCACGCCCACCGGCATAGACGAGCTCGACCGCGTGTTGGGCGGAGGCATGGTGGCCGGTGGGGTGGTGTTGATTGGCGGCGACCCTGGTATTGGCAAATCAACCTTGCTGCTGCAGGCGCTGGATGTGTTGCAGCGCGGGGGCGCTTCCACGCTGTACATCAGTGGCGAAGAAAGTGGCGCCCAAGTGGCCCTGCGCGCGCGGCGTTTGGGCATGCCTGCTTGCGAGGTTCGGGTGCTGGCCGAAATTCACCTCGAAAAAATCCTGGCCACGCTCTCGGCTGTGCGGCCCAGCATTGCGGTGATCGACTCCATACAAACCGTGTACTCCGACCAACTCACCTCGGCGCCCGGTTCGGTGGCCCAAGTGCGCGAGTGTGCGGCGCACCTCACGCGCGCGGCCAAGGCCAGTGGCACCACCATGGTGTTGGTGGGCCATGTGACCAAAGAAGGCGCGCTGGCCGGGCCCCGCGTGCTGGAGCACATGGTGGACACGGTGTTGTACTTTGAGGGCGACACGCACAGCAGTTTTAGGTTGGTGCGCGCCATCAAAAACCGGTTTGGCGCGGTCAATGAAATTGGCGTGTTTGCCATGACCGACAAGGGCTTAAAGGGCGTGAGCAACCCCAGCGCCATGTTTTTAAGCCAGCACGCCGAACCCGTGCCCGGCAGCTGTGTCATGGTCACCCTAGAGGGCTCACGGCCTTTGCTGGTGGAAATTCAAGCGCTGGTGGACAGCGGCGGCCCCAGCCCACGGCGTTTGTCGGTGGGCCTAGAGCGCGACCGCTTGGCCATGCTGCTTGCCGTGCTGCACCGCCATGCGGGCGTGGCGTGTATGGACCAAGATGTGTTTGTGAACGCCGTGGGCGGGGTGCGCATCAGCGAACCAGCGGCCGATTTGGCGGTGATGCTGGCCATCACCTCCAGCTTGCGTGGCAAGCCCTTGCCCAAGGGCTTTTTGGCCTTTGGTGAGGTGGGCTTGGCCGGAGAAGTACGCCCCGCGCCGCGCGGCCAAGACCGATTGAAAGAAGCCGCCAAGCTGGGCTTTAGCGTGGCTGTGGTGCCCAAAGCCAATGCCCCCAAAAAACCCATTGAGGGCTTGACGCTCTACCCGGTGGAGCGGGTGGAGGAGGCGCTTTCGGTGCTGCGTGGCCTAGATCAAGGTTAAGGCGGGCGGTTTAGCGGTTGGCAGAGGTGGGCAAACGCACCACGGTGTTTTGCGACTTGCGCACGCGGTCGCCCGTGACCCAGCCGGGGTTGTCTTTAAATTCATAGGTGCCACGGTTGCCGTCGTCAAACTCCACACCGATGGTCCAAATGGTGTGGCTTTTCACCCGTTTTTCGATTTCCTTGCCCGCATAAGCGCCGCCCACCGCGCCCGCGACCGTGGCGAGGTCTTTGCCAAAGCCGCCCCCTATTTGGTGCCCCAGCAAAGCGCCTGCCACGCCGCCTGCAATCGTGCCCACGGCGCCGCCCTCGCCCTCTTTTTCGGTCATGGTCACACTGAAGATGCGGCCGCACTCCTGCCCCACCACCCGCTCGGCGCAGACATCAGGCGCGGTTTCTGGTGTGGACGGCGTTGGGCTAATTCCCGCCTGAGCCCTAGCTTGGTCAAGTGCTTGCTTGGCATCACGGCGGCATTGCAAGCGCAGCGATACGGTGGACTCGTCAGCGCACATCTTTAAATCGGCCTCGTAACGTTGCTTGGGCGTCATATCTGCCCAAGCCAAAGTGCAAAAGCTGCAGAGCAAGAAAACCCCAAGGCGCATCAAAGCTGGCTGGGCTTTAAAACGAGAAGACGTAGAGCGCATTGGCAAACTCCTATAAAAGTGATGCACCACCGTAACACCCCAGCTCGACCTTGGGGGCATAAAGAGAAACTTTCTTGAGCTAAGTCAAACCTGCGGCGGGGGCCAAGTCTCAGCGACAATGCGGACTATGAATATTTGGATACAAAAAGTCGCCATTCCTCTGGGGGCCATTGCGGGCATTATTTTGGCCTTTGAGGTTTGGGGTTGGCAGGGCGTGGCCTTGGCCGTTGGCGCTTTGGTGTTTTGGATGCTGTTGCACTTCAACCGCCTGATGCAAGTGGTCAAGCGCGCGGCCGAGCGGCCGCTGGGCTATGTAGACAGCGCGGTGATGCTCAACGCCAAACTCAACAAAGGCGTCACCCTCATGCACGTGGTGGCCATGACGCGCGCCTTGGGCGCTTTGCAAACTCCGCCCAACCAGCAGCCTGAGCTGTACCGATGGACTGACAACTCCCACTCTTGGGTGGAAGCCGAGTTTTTAGAAGGCAAGCTGGTGAGTTGGCAGCTGGTGCGGCCTACCGAGCCGACTGATGCTGCCTCTTAAAATCTTTACGTAGACTGCTCACACCGCACCCCATAAAAATCACTGAGGACACTGTTTATGACCCCAATTCCTGCCTCCATGTCCGACCGCGACGGCAAAATTTGGATGGATGGCCAAATGGTGGAGTGGCGCGACGCCAAAATCCATGTGCTCACCCACACTTTGCACTATGGCTGCGGCGCTTTTGAGGGCGTGCGGGCCTACAAGACCCAGCAGGGCACAGCTATCTTTAGGTTGCAGGAGCACACCGAGCGCCTGATCAACAGCGCCAAAATTTTGCGCATGAAGTTGCCCTTTACCCAAGAGCAGCTGGAACAAGCGCAGGTTGAGGTGGTGCGCGCCAATCAGTTGGAAAGCGGCTACATCCGCCCGCTGACTTGGATTGGCGACAAAAAACTGGGCGTGAGCCCCAAAGGCAACACCATTCATGTGATGGTGGCGGCTTGGACCTGGGGCGCTTACCTTGGCGAAGAAGGCCTCAAGCGAGGCATTCGCGTGAAAACCAGCAGCTACACCCGACACCACGTCAACATCACCATGACGCAGGCCAAGGCCGTGAGCAACTACACCAACTCCATTCTGGCCAATATGGAAGCCACCGACGAGGGCTACGACGAAGCCTTGTTGCTTGATGCCAGCGGGTTTGTGTCCGAAGGCGCGGGCGAAAACATCTTCGTCATCAAGAACGGCGTCATCTACACCCCCGACCTGTCGGCCGGTGCCCTGAACGGCATTACGCGTAACACGGTGTTTCATATTGCCAAGGACCTGGGACTAGAAATTGTGCAAAAGCGCATCACCCGCGACGAGGTCTACATTGCCGACGAGGCCTTTTTTACCGGCACGGCGGCAGAGGTGACCCCGATTCGCGAGTTGGACCGCATTGAGCTGGGTAAAGCGGGCTATGTGGGGAGCCGCGGCCCCGTCACGGAAAAAATTCAAACTGCGTTTTTTGACATAGTCAACGGGCGCAACCCCAAGTACGCCCACTGGCTCACACCGGTTTAACCCGTTTTCTTGAAAGCCCGACCATGAGCAAATCCAGCGTTGAACTCTTGGCCAAAGACCTCAACCACCACGGCGGCGTGTTTTGCCCCAGCCCCTTGGCCGACATGAAAATTTGGAACAGCCACCCCAAGGTGTACCTGGATGTGGCCCGCACTGGGCAAGCCAAGTGCCCCTACTGCGGCACTGAATACAAACTCAAGGAGGGCGAGCACGCCGGTGCTGCCCATTAAACGCAGGTGAGGCGGGCCCTAGATGCCGCTTTGACCCGCTCGCTGGTCATCGCGCCCCAATGGATTGGCGACGCCGTCATGACCGAGCCCCTGCTGCGCCACCTGCACACCCGAGGAGAACGTATCACCGTCGGTGCGCTGCCTTGGGTGGCGCCCATTTACCGCGCCATGCCGCAGGTGGCCGAGGTGGTGGAGTTTCCGTTTGCCCACGGCGGCGTGCAGTTTTCGGCGCGGCGCCAGCTGGCGCGCGCTTTGACCGGCCGGTTTGATGTGGCTTATGTGCTCCCCAACTCCCTTAAAAGTGCCTTGTTGCCTTTTTTGGCCAGTATCCCGAAGCGCGTGGGGTACTTGGGCGAAGCTCGAGTGGGCCTGCTGACCCACCGCCTGAAAAATCCGCCGCGCCACAACCGCCTGCCCATGGTGGGCTTTTATTCGGCTCTCAGTGGTGAAGCTGGAGCGGGTGAACCAGAACGCCCGCAACTTAGCGTGTCGGCGCTGAGCGCAAGCGCCTATGCAGATGCCTTTGGTGTTGCTCATGAAGCAGCCGATGTTGCGGCATGGGAGCTGTCGCCCCCTCCCTACGTGGTTGTGGTGCCTGGCTCCGAGTACGGCCCCGCCAAGCGCTGGCCCGCGGCGCATTTTGCTCAGCTGGCCGCCCAGCTGATGCAAGAGCTGGGCTTGAATGTGGTGGTATTGGGCTCCTCCAAAGAGGCGGTCTTAGGCTTGGAAATTGAACAGCTCGTGCAAAAAAGCCTTTCGGGCAAGCCCCATCAAAGTGCTGACCAACCTTTGCAGCCACGGCTTTTGAGTCTGGCGGGGAAAACCCAGCTGTCTGAAGCCATGCAATGGATTGCTGGCGCGCGGGCCGTGGTGTGCAACGACACGGGCCTGATGCATGTGGCCGCCGCCTTAAATGTGCCGCAGGTGGCGCTTTTTGGGTCCAGCAGCCCCGTGCACACACCACCCCTGAGCGATGTGGCGCAGGTTATGTGGCTCAAGCAAGAGGCGGCTTACCAGCCGCCGTTGGACTGCGCGCCTTGTTTTGAGCGCGAATGCCCTTTGGGGCACATGCGTTGCCTGAACGACCTGACCGTGGCGCGCGTGTGGGCGCAGCTGCACGCGCTGCTTAAGTAGCTTCAGCCCGCCCAAAAAAAGGCCGCCAAGGGGTGAACCCCAAGGCGGCTTTTTGATGGTCCAGAGGACTATTTTTTTGACAGTG
>CAMAXR010000063.1 GCA_945862195.1 Hylemonella gracilis | reverse complement strand
GTTTGCAGGCGCTGCTGCGCAGCACTGTAAGCGCCGGGCTGTGCGGGGTCGGCATAAACCATCAGGTACAGCATGCCCGACAAGTTGTCGATCACGGCAAGTTCTTCGCACTGCACCAACAAAATGTCGGGGCAGCCTAGGGTGTCGGGCGGGCAGCTGTGCACCAGCTTTTTTTCGATGTGGCGCACCGTGTCGTAGCCAAAATAACCCGCCAGTCCGCCGCAAAACCGGGGCAAGCCCGCTTGCGTGGCTACCTTAAAGCGTTGGTGGTACTGGGCCACAAAGTCCAGCGGGTTTTGGCGCGAGGTTTCCACCACCACGCCGTCGGTCACCAATTCGGTTATGGCGGCGTCGCCAAAGCCGATTGCACGCAAATGGGTGCGGGCAGGCAGCCCGATAAAACTGTAGCGACCAAAGCGCTCGCCGCCCACCACCGACTCCAACAAAAAACTGAAGGCAGAGGTCTGGCCCGCTGCAGGCACCAGCTTGAGGTAAAGAGACAGGGGAGTTTCCAGGTCGGCAAAGGCCTGCGCCACCAAGGGCACGCGGTTAAAGCCTTGCTGGGCCAGCGCGTTGAATTCACTTTCAGTCATAGGGCTGCAGTTATACCCGCATCGTCAAGCCGAAAGCGCTAAGTTATTGGTTAAAAAAGCCGCTTTGTCCACTTGGGCGTCTAGAAACTCAATCAGCTCGGGCAGGGGCAGGGGTTTGCTGAACAAGTAGCCTTGACCCTTTTGCAAGCCCAGACTGCGCATGAGCTCGGCTTGGTCTTCATGCTCAATGCCTTCGGCCACGGTGGACAGGTTCAGGGTGTTGGCCATGCGGATGGTGGCTTCAATCATGACGCGGTGAAAGTCGCTCTCCATAGCTTCCACCACAAAAGAGCGGTCAATTTTCACAATATTCACGGGCAGCTCATGCAGACACGACAAAGACGAATACCCCGTGCCAAAGTCGTCAAGCGACAGCGCAATGCCCAAGCCGCGCAAATCGCTGAGGGCGGTTTTAACCACCTCGTCTTGGGCGGCCAAGCTTTCGGTCACCTCCAAAATCAGGTGAGCGGGCTTGACCTCGTTGCGCTGCATGACCTCGTGCACTTGGTCGACCAACTGGGGGTGGCGCAATTGCGCTCTAGACAAGTTCACCGACATAAATGCGGGCGCTTTATCGTCCAGCACCAAGCGCATGCACTTGAGGTCGATACACGCCTGCTCCAGCACAAACAAACCCATGGGGCCAATCAGCCCGCAGGCCTCGGCCACCGAAATAAAGCTCAAAGGCGACACAATGCCGCGCTCGGGGTGCTTCCAGCGCACCAAGGCCTCCAGGCCCGACACTTTACGGGTGGTCAGATCCACCACGGGTTGGTACACCACATACAGCTGCTTAAGTTCTAGGGCCTGACGCAAATCGTTTTCCAGGGCCACATCGTCCCGAATGCGGCGGCGCATACCGGGGTGGAACATCACATAACAGCCACGCCCTTGCCGCTTGGCCTCGTACATGGCAATGTCGGCGTCGCGCAGCATGCTGTCGGCGTCTTCGCTCATGTGCTCGGTGGTCACAATGCCAATGCTGGCAGTAGAGCGCACCCGGTGCGGGCCAATGTCGTAGGGCTGGCTCAGCACCTCCAGCAGGCGGGTGGCCACCCGCTCGGCGTCGGCATCGGCGCGCATGTGGTTAAGCAGCACCACAAATTCATCGCCCCCCAGTCGGGCAGCGATTTGCTGCGGCGCGGTAGATAGAGCGTCCCCGGGGCGCAGGCAGCCCTCTAGGCGGCCTGCAATTTGCCGCAACAGTTCGTCGCCCACGTTGTGGCCCAAGGTGTCGTTGACTTGCTTAAAGCGGTCAAAGTCCATAAAAAGCAGGGCAAATTTTTGGTCTGGGTTTTGGAGGGCCCTCTCCATCACCATTTGCAATTGGTTTTGCAGCTCCACGCGATTGGGCAACTGGGTCAGCATGTCGGTATGGGCTTGGCTGCGCAGCTGTTCTTCGAGGTCTTTGTGCACATTGATGTCGTACACAATGCCCGCCATGCGCAGGGCCCGGCCTTCGTCGTCGCGGGCCACCACCGTGCCGCTGAACATGCACCACATCCAGCGGCCGCTGCTGTGCTGCAAACGCGCCTCCCAATGCAAGGGGCGCTCTGAGTCTTTGAGGTTGGTGCGAATGGCCCAGCGCAAACCCTGCAAATCTTCGGAGTGAACCAGCTGGTTCCAAAACTCCATGGAGAGGGTGGGCTCTTTTTCGGGGTGGCCTAACAGAGACATCAGGCGCGGGTTGCAGCGCACCACTTGTTCTTCCAGGTCCCATTGCCACACGCCCAAAGAGGCGCTGTCAATAGCCAAGGTCAGCAGTTGCTGCTGGTCGCGGTACTCGGTCACGTCCAACATGCAGCTCACCACATGCGTCAAGTTGCCATCTGGGTCGCGCACCACATCGGTATTGACCAGCACCCAGCGCAATTGCCCGGGGGCCGACATCAGGCCCAACACCTCGCCCTGAAGGGGCCGATTGGCCTGCAAGGTTTTATAAAAAGGCCGCTCCGCCATGGGGCAGGGCTGGAGGTTTTCTTTCAAAATTTGCAGGCGCTGCAGGTGCGCTGTTCGGTCTGCGCCATGGAGCGGGCTCGCTCCCCCGAGGTCTGCGCTCACGCCCAAAAGTGATGCTGCAACAGGGTTGCAGTCCACCACGTTGCCTTGTAGGTCTTGCATCAGCACTCCGGCAGGCAAGGCCTGCATCAGGGTGGCGCTGCGCAAGCGCTCGTTCATCAAGGGCGTGATGTCGGTGGCCAGCACGGTAAAGCCCAGCAAGGCGCCTTGCTCGTCGTGAAACGGCTGGTAGTCCACATCCACCCAAACCTCTCGGCCATTGGGCAAGCGGTGCATCACCTCTGCACGCACGCTTAAGCCGCGGTCGAGCTCGGCCAGCCGGTGCAGCCGGTCTTCCTCAGAGTTGTGCCGGTTGGTGTTCAAGTAGCCCGGCGGTTTACCTAATACAGATTCGTAGCTGAGCCCATGGCTTTTTGAAAAAGCCTCGTTGCACCACAAGATGTTGCGTTTGGGGTCGGTCACCAGCACCCAATTGCGGGTTCGCTGGGCCACCAACGCCAATTGCATAAAGTCTTTGTAAAGCTCTTGCTGCTTGCGGTGCTGGGTCTTGATCATGCGAACCAAAGGTTCGGCCACAAACACCACCAAGAACACCACGAACAAGGCCACCAGAAACCCAATTAAAAAGATGATCCTTCTCAAGTAATCAGCTCTTTGTTGGGTGCCGTATCGGACTTGCTCTTGTATTTGAGCCATATCGGCCAGCAACACATCCAGCTCGCTGATTAAATTTTTAACGCTCTGGGTTTGCACTGGCGTGGCGTTACTTGGGGCTTTGCTGCGATCGGGTGCACCTAGTTTCTCGTCTGCATTTTGAGCTAGCAGCAGCCACACTTTTTGACGCTGGCGCTGCCAATTAAAGTAAAGCTTTTCAAGGCTGGGGCTGAACGTGAACAACTGCAAATCAGAGTCCAGCAGCAGCATGTTCAGGCGCAACTGGCGGCGGTCATCGTCTTGCAGCTCGGTGGCCAAACTGGCTCTGGGCGGGGGCGCTGCGCCTAAGCTTGGCTCAGCGGGTTGGCCTTGAGTCAGCAGTTGCCTGCCCATGCGCTCCACCGCCACCTGGTGCTGGTGCAGCAGCTCTTGCAGTTCTTCATTTTTAAGCCGAACACGCACCGCCGACTCAAATTGATAGGTCTGCCAAGCCCCCAGCGCGGCCACCAAGCCCAAAATCAAATACATGGACCACCGGACGCGGTGCGCCACGGCTTCGGCCAATGGCTTGCGCTGAGAGACCTTGAGCAGCTCGAGCGAAGATTTCAAGGCGCGCCGCTCTTACTCTTGTGAGGCCAATGCAGCACGCATGGCTTGGATGACGGCTGCGTAATCGGGCTGGCCAAAAATGGCGCTACCGGCCACAAAGGTGTCGGCCCCCGCATTGGCAACTTGACGGATGTTGTCGGTTTTAATGCCGCCATCCACCTCTAGTCGAATGTGTTTGCCGCTGGCTTGGATGCGCTTACGGGCGGCTTCAATTTTACGCAGCGCGCCTTCAATAAAGCTCTGGCCGCCAAAGCCGGGGTTGACGCTCATGATCAAAATCAGGTCAATGTCGTCCACCACCCAGTCCAGCACATCCAAAGGCTCGGCGGGGTTGAACACCAAGCCCACTTGGCAGCCCGCGCTTTTAATGGCCTGAATGCTGCGGTGCACATGGCCAGAAGCATCCGGGTGAAAGCTGATGAGGTTGGCCCCCGCTTGGGCAAAGGCGCTGGCCAAGGCGTCCACAGGCTGCACCATGAGGTGCACATCTATGGGCACGGGCGAGCCGTCGGGCCGCTGGGCGTGGGGGCGCAAGGCTTGGCACACCATGGGGCCAAACGTTAAATTGGGCACGTAATGGTTGTCCATCACGTCAAAGTGAATCCAGTCGGCACCGGCCTGCACCACTTGGCGCACTTCTTCACCCAATCGGGCAAAGTCGGCCGAGAGGATGGAGGGCGCAATGACGTAGGGCGACATGTTTGGGGAGACGGTAGGTGGGGTCACGGGCTGGGCTGGGGTGGACTGGTGGGGAAGGCTTTGTTGGCTAATAGGTGTTTGACGTATTTTCGCAGTTAGGATGGCGGCTTAGGAATGTGTGATGCCCAAATATCAGATTTTGATTGAAGTTGTACCTAGGCACTTGCCCGATCAGTCGCTGCCTGAACAGGGTCGGTACGCCTTTGCCTACACCGTGACCTTAACCAATACCGGTGACATTGGTGCGCAATTGATCTCGCGCCAATGGAATGTGAACGACGCCAACGGTCACACCGAGCGCGTTAAAGGGTTGGGCGTAGTGGGGCAGCAGCCTTTTTTGCAGCCCGGCGCCACCTTTGAATACACCAGTGGCTCGCACCTTCGCACGCCCACGGGCACCATGCACGGCAGCTACTTTTTTGTGGCCGAAGACGGCGAGCGCTTTGACGTGGACATTCCCATGTTTGTGCTGGACGCCTTAAGCGGCGGCGCCGAAGGCCGGACGCTTCATTGAATTTGCCTCGTATGGGCGAATTTGACCTGATTGAGCGTTTTTTCAAGCGCCCGACACCCCAAACCGATTCAGCTCATGCAGCCAACGCACCACCCGGGGTGGGCATTGGCGACGACTGTGCCGTACTGCCTATTCGGCCTCACACCCAACTGGCGGTGTCCAGCGACATGCTGGTGGAAGGTACCCATTTTTTCCCCAACACCGACCCGCGACGGCTTGGCCACAAAGCCTTGGCCGTGAACCTGAGCGACTTGGCCGCCTGCGGCGCGCGCCCCTTGGCCTTCACGCTGGCGCTGTCATTGCCTGAAGTTAACGAGCACTGGCTGTCTGAATTTTCAGCCGGTTTATTTGCGTTGGCAGATGCCCACAACTGCCCGCTGATAGGCGGCGACACCACCCGCGGACCTTTAAACCTGAGCATCACCGTGCTGGGCGAGGTGTATGTAGCCCATGGCCAAACCCAAGCGCTGCTGCGCTCCGGCGCGCAGGTGGGCGACGACATTTACGTCAGCGGCCAACTGGGCGATGCCCGCTGGGCGCTCATGGTCTTGCAGGGGCAGCTGAAGCTGCCTCAAGCCCTTAGTGAGCCGCACCATGGCTCACCCACTCAAGACTCACCACTTTTTGCCGCAGCACAACTGCGGCTGGAGCAGCCCACCCCAAGAATGGCGCTGGGCTTGGCCCTAAGAGGCATTGCGCATGCCGCCATAGATGTGAGCGACGGTTTGGTAGGCGACTTGCACCATTTGCTCCAAGCCAGCAGCGCGCACCTCAAAACTCCAGAACCTCTGGGCGCCAGCCTCAATACCGAGGCCGCGCTGGGTTTGATGGCGGCGGCCCACTACTTGCCCAAAGACTTGGTGCTGCGCTGCGTGCTCAGCGGCGGGGACGACTACGAACTGCTGTTTACCGCCCCGCCCAGCGCCCGAGCCGCCGTGCAAACCACGGCCCTTGCCAGCCATACCCCGGTGACCCGCATTGGCACCCTAGAAGCCACCCCGGGCCTGAGGCTGCTGGACGCACATGGCAAAGAGCTGGGTGGGGCCGACAAGTACAAGTCGTTTGATCATTTTTCAAGCCAGCTCGCATAGATACTCAACCCATGCAACCCTCCCAGCAACCTGATCCTTCCACGTCAGCCAAGCCTGCATCGGTTCTCCCCACCGGCAGGTTTATGTGGTCGCGCACGGCCCACGGGGTAGCTCTGGCCTGGGGTTGTGGCCTGAGCCCTTGGGCGCCGGGCACCGTGGGCACGTTGTGGGCTTGGGTAAGTTTTGCGCTGCTTTCGCCGTGGATGAACGATGCGCGCTGGGGCGTGCTGATTGCCTTGGCCTTGGCGGGCGGCGTGTGGGCCTGCGCCGTGACCGCCCGCAACTTGGGCACCCGAGACCCAAGCTGCATTGTGTGGGACGAGGTGGTGGCTTTTTGGATGGTGCTGTGGCTGGTCACCCCCACCGATTGGGACGAGCAGCTCTTGGCGTTTGGCCTGTTCAGGCTGTTTGACATTGCCAAGCCCGGCCCCGTGGGTTGGGCCGACCGGTTGTTTCATGAGGCATCCGACACCCATTCCGAGCTGACCTGGTGGAAGGCCAGTGTGGGCATCATGCTGGACGATGTGGTGGCCGCGTTTTGTACCGTGCTGGTGATTGCCTTGGGCCGCAGCTTGTTAGGCTAATAAAATGAGTAACCCAACGCCTTCTAATGGTCACCGAGTTGACGCTGCTACTGCGCCACAACTCGAAAGTCCGCTCGACAGTCAGCTCGTCACTCAACTCACCTCGCAACTCGCCTCGCAACTTTTGCGCCGCCAATGGTTTTTGGCTACGGCGGAAAGCTGCACCGGCGGCATGATTGCGGCGGCCTGCACCGACTTGGCCGGTTCCAGCGCGTGGTTTGACCGCGGCTTGGTGACGTATTCCAACGCCGCCAAAACCGAGCTGCTGGGTGTGGATGCGGAGCTGATTCAAACCCACGGCGCCGTAAGCGAAGTGGTGGCCCGCGCCATGGTGCAAGGGGCCATTGAACACAGCGACGCCCAGGTGGCAGTGGCCGTGACCGGCGTGGCTGGACCCACCGGCGGCAGCGCCGCCAAGCCCGTGGGCACTGTGTGGTTTGGTTTTGCAGTAGCGGGGCACGTGCTTACAGAGCACCGCTGCTTTGAACCTAATGCGCCACTGTCAGACGCTGCGATTCGCGCCTACGTGCGCTCGGCCACGGTGGCGTATGCCTTGCAACGTTTGGTGGCGTTGACGGCCTGAGGCGCTTTTATTACATGGTGCTTTTTGAGCCTATCCTAACCATAACGCAATTCTGACGACACTCTTAATTGAATTGCTGGCAGTGCTGTCTAATTCATCTGAACCTATCGAGTTGACAATTATTTAGCCAAGCAATACCGACCGCCTTTGAGTAAAACTAATGTCTCAGCACCTTCAAAAACTTGTTCTGCCAACCTTAATATCCATATTTAGTTTTGCATTAATTCTTGGTAATCAATTATTAACATCCTATTACTTTGGCACATCCCCAGAACTCGACAGGTACCTTACAACTCTTGCAGCTATACATTTTTTACTTTTTTATATTTATCCGCTCAAAGAAACCCTTACATCATCCACCTATTTATCAACATACATCAAGCCATCCGAACTTAATGGAGTTCTTGCCGCAGTTATTGCAATTTTATTATTAATATCCACCTTGCTAAGCCTTGTGCTCATGACATTTTATAAGGAGCTATTAGCAAACGACTACGTTACTATCTCTAAAGAGGGGGGTTTGCTAGTCTATATATTAATTTATTTATTTCTTCTGCCGATATCAGAGACATTTAACTCATTTCTTATTGTTTTAAACTTGACCTTGCACCAAGCCCTTGTTCGACTGGGTTCAATTGTAACTATTCTTATTAGTATAGTTTTGTTATCAAGATCGTTGGGGGTTGGCTCACTTTTATTAGGATTAATATTTGCCCAGATTTTTATTGTGTCCTTGTCAGGCTTGCTACTAATGCTTAATGGCTTACGCCCAAAGTGGCAAGGCTTCAGAGTACTAACAAGGATTCCATTTGCCATCCAAGCCTTTACTGCGATAAGCGTTACCTCTTTATTTGCACTGCTTCATGCTTTTGTCGAAAAATTCACAATGCTAAGCATGATGTCTGGATTGGTTGCCTCTTATCTTTATGGCATATCTATAGTGAATGTTTTAATCTCAGTGCTGACACTTCCTTTTATCAACTTTATATGGCCAAAATTTGTTGACCTTGTAAACCGCGACGAAGAGGATCAGATTTTTTCCTATGCATGTAATTCAATGCGGCCCGTAATTATAATTTTAATTTCGTTCACCAGCTTTATTGGATATTTCTCTTTAGAAATTGTTAATCTACTATTTAAGAGAGGCGAATTCACCAATCAGTCTGCGATGGTTACGGCTGAAATGCTTAGCATTTTGTTATTCGCAGCTGTTCCGGTGTGTATTGCAGCAATATTTAGCAAGGTTTTGTTCGCCCAAAAACATTTTATTATTGTTATGTTTTCTGGGGTGTTTTCATCTTTAAGTGGTATTTTTATAATCCTGATTGCCAAAGCTATCGATAGCATCACCTTAATTCAGTGGAACTGGGTGATTAGCAATTTCTTAGGCCTGATAATAATTTCCTCAAAATTGTTTATCCAACGAGGAAATTTATACAAAACATTTTTTTCTATTCTTGGCTACGCTTTGCGTGTTTACATAATTGTATCAACTTCATTATTTCTAACCCCCCCTCTACCAAACGACCTGCCCAACAAGCAAGCGGAGTTTTTCGGTCTACTATTCTCATTTTTAGTTTACATTTTAATATTTATATTTCTTTCTGTTCTGCTAAGGGTGATAAATCTTGATTATCGCACTCGTAAATATGCTTGAATCAAGGGTTACTTAGTTTGGACCCTTGATTAAACACACCCGTTTGCCAAAGATAAAAGTTGGGTTGTGTTTTCTTTGTGGGCGGCCTATTAATGAAAAATTTTTTGTTGTTTTTTTATTACTTTGTATTGTTTGTCTTTTAATGGCTTTGCTCATACTACAGGCTTCTTAAGCCAAGGCATTGCCAGTATTTCATGTTGCAAATTCAATTTTGCAGTACAAGTAAATATTTATATTTTTTTTAGACTCCTTTAAGATAAAAATACTCAAAGCAGGCTCAAACCCCGTAACGATCCCGATATGCCTGCACCCTTGCGACATGCTGTATCAGTTCGCTACCAGTTTGGTCAGTCTGTGCTTTCAAGTACGCCAACAAATCCTCTAATTGGGCAATAGCGCACACCTTGAGGCCTAGGGCATTGCGCACGTATTGCACCGCGCTGTGGGACACATCGTGCGTGCTGCCATCGGGCCGTTTTTCGGTGGCCATTTCTTGCCGGTCTAGGGCAATGGCCACAGCGTGTGCCGTAGCCCCTGTCGCGCGAATGAGATCTATGGACTCACGCACCGCCGTGCCCGCGCTGATGACGTCATCCACTATCAACACGCGGCCTTGAAGCGGCGCGCCCACCAATGAGCCGCCTTCGCCGTGGTCCTTGGCTTCTTTACGGTTGTAGGCAAACGGCACATTTTTGCCCAGCCGCGCCAGCTCTACCGCCACAGCGGCTCCTAAAGGAATGCCCTTGTATGCAGGGCCAAAAATCATGTCGAACTCTATGGCACTGGACAATAAGGCTTGTGCATAGAATTGCGCCAACCTGCTGAGCTTGGCGCCGTCGTCAAACAAACCGGCATTGAAAAAATAAGGGCTCAGGCGACCCGCCTTGGTTTTGAATTCGCCAAAGCGCAACACACCAGAGTCAATGGCAAACTGCACAAATTCTTGCGCCAAACCGCAGTGCGGGGTACCGCCTGCAATTGGTTGCTCGCCCATCACCATTGCACTGTCACCATAGGAATTACCTTGTTTAAATTAACTAGCCTCAACCTCAATGGCATCCGCTCTGCCGCCCGAAAAGGGTTGGAAACTTGGGTCGAGCAAGAGCAGCCAAATTGTATGTGCGTGCAAGAACTCAAGGCGCAAGCAGCCGACATGCAAGGCAGCTTGGACACCTTGGCTGGCATGCCGGGGTATTTTCACCATGCTGAGCAAAAGGGTTACTCCGGGGTGGGGGTGTACACACGGCACGAGCCCAGTGAAGTGTTGACGGGCACAGGCCACCCTGAATTTGATGCCGAAGGCCGCTACGTGGAATTGCGGTTTGACACGCCTGCGCGCAAGCTGTCCATCATCAGCTGCTACTTTCCCAGTGGGTCATCTAGCGAAGAGCGGCAGTTGGCCAAATTTAGGTTTTTAGAGCACCTCTACCCCCACTTGTTGCAGCTCAAACACAATGGCACTCGGGAGTTGCTGCTTTGCGGCGACGTGAACATTGCGCACCAAGAAATCGATCTTAAAAACTGGAAGGGCAACCTTAAAAACTCCGGCTTTTTACCCGAAGAGCG
>CAMAXR010000062.1 GCA_945862195.1 Hylemonella gracilis | reverse complement strand
CCGACGGTATATATTTTGACTTGGTGGGTAGCTGCCAATTCGGCCATTTGTCGCAGATCTGGCCCCATGTTGCTTTGACCATCAGTCATCAGAACGATAGCCATGTTTCGCCCTTGGCCTGAAGACTCCTTAGTCGCACCGGCCCTGCTTTTTGTATTGTCCAATGATTGGCCTGAGTTGGCCGGACTTCTGGCGCCTCGTGGGTCGTTAGATTCGTTAATGATCTTTTGAGCATCTATACCAGCACCGGGCAACAAAGCTTCCAGCGACAACAAGATACCGGTACCCAAGGCAGAACCATATTGAAGCGGTAAGTAATCGATGGCCTTTAACAAAGCATCGCGTTCTTCGGTTGGGGCTTGCGCCAGCGCAGCTGTACCTGCCACGGTAACCAAGCCCACGCGCAAATTACGGGGTTTGTCTTCGATGAATTGTTGAGCCGCTTTTTGCGCTACTTCAATGCGTGAAGGTTGCAGGTCTTTAGCGCGCATACTGCCAGAAGTGTCCAGGATCAGCATCACAGCCGCATCACGCACGGGCGTCATCAACACCGTTTGTGGTCTTGCCAATGACATGCACAGCAGCAACAAACCCAAGCAAAGAAAGACGGACGGAACCTTTCTTGTTTGGTGTGCATATAAAAGCGCAAAAGCAGGCACCACCGCGCAAACCAACAGCATCATGGGCCATAAAAAATGGAGCGAACTCAAGTCAGGCACGCCACAATCTCCGTTTTCTCAATTCAGAGAAGCGCATCAAAGCCGCTGCAAAATCTTCATCCGTTGACAATTCCAAGGCATCGACACCCGCTTGCGCGAAAAGAGCGGCCAGTTGTTGTTCTCTTTTTTCAACCATTTGGACGTACCGACTTCTGAATTTTTGATTGGTCGTGTCAAGCAGCAATTGCTCTGAGGTTTCTGAATCCTTGAGCAACATCAAGCCAGCTTTAGGCAGATTGATTTCCGCTGGATCGAACAAACGCACGGCAACCGTATCGTGCCGTCGGCCTAATGCGCTTAGTTCAGATGCCCAATTGAAAACACCCATGAAGTCAGAGACAACAAACACGGTGGACCTGCGTTTGAACAAACCGTTGGCCTTTTTTAGCCAGTCATTCAATTGGGTTTGATGGGCTTTTTGTGTGGTGGGTGAATAAGCCAAGACATGCAATAAATGCAACAAGTGGCGTCGGTGCATGCGAGCCGGGATGTATTTAATGCCTTCAGGTTCGGCTGGGTTCAACACCAAAGCACCGATTCGATTGCCGCGCTTCATGAGCAATTTGGCCATCACGCCCACAAAACGCATCATCACATCACGCTTGCTGAATTCAGCGCTGCCAAAGTCCATGGAGCCGCTCAGGTCCAATAAAAACCAGGCATTAATCTCTCGATCCTCTTGGTGCTCTCGCACAAAAGGGGTTTGCATGCGAGCCGTCACGTTCCAGTCGATGTGCCTCACATCATCGTGAGCTTGGTATTCGCGCAAGTCTGCCAATTCCAAACCTGAACCTCTGAACAAGGTTCTGTGATCGCCTTGGAGCAGGCCGTCCAGTCGGCGAATCACTGTCCACTCCAATTGTTGAAGTAAGACTTCAGCTGACATGTGCTGCCAGCGGCTGGTCTGGCATGGGCACGGCGCGCATCACTTCTTGAATCAAAGTGTCTGGGCTCTTGCCTTCTGCCAATGCGGCATAGGACAACACCAAGCGATGTCGGAGGACATCTGGGACCAAATCGGCCACGTCTTGGGGCAATACGTAATCACGACCGCGAAGCAAGGCCAACGCTCGGGCGCCTTCAATCAAACCAATGCTGGCCCGGGGGCTGGCACCATAGCTGATCAATTCCTTAATGGATCCCAAGCCATATTGTTCCGGAAAGCGCGTTGCCGATACCAGTTTGACTGCATAGTGAAGCAAGCTGTGGTCAACATAGCATTGACGGCACTGTATTTGTAGGGATTGGAGTTCTTCCAGACTCACGACGCCCGAAGCTTTGGCGTTCCCAGCAATCACCCTTTGTACGATAACGTATTCATCGTCTTCGCTGGGATAGTCAATCAGAACCTTCATCATAAAGCGGTCCACTTGGGCTTCTGGCAACGGATAGGTCCCCTCCGTCTCTATCGGGTTTTGAGTGGCCATAACTAAAAATGGCGATGGAACACGGTGCGTTTGGCCAGCGATGGTGACTTGGCGCTCTTGCATCACTTCAAGCAAAGCGCTTTGAACTTTGGCCGGTGCTCGATTGATTTCATCGGCTAACAAAAGATTGGCAAAGACAGGACCCAACACGGTGCTGAATTCGCTGGTCTGCTGGTTGAAAATTCGTGTGCCGATCAAATCGGCAGGCAGCAAGTCTGGGGTGAACTGGATGCGACTGAAACTGCCGTTAAGTGATTTCGCCAATGTATTGACTGTCAGGGTTTTGGCTAAGCCCGGGACACCTTCGATAAGCAAATGGCCTTGCGCCAACAAAGCGATCAGCACGCGCTCCAAAAATGCATCCTGTCCTACCACCACCCTTTTGACTTCGTAGAGCAAGCGCTGCATGATTGCAGCAGCTTTTTCGGGTTCGGTGCTGGATGCAGGCAAATTGGTGCCTCGCCAAGCTTCAGTTGCAAACGCCATACATACTCCTTCAGATTTTAGAAAGGTGGCAGGCCTACAGCGCTGCCGGCACTTTCAATGGTGGTGGCAAAACCAATGCCGATAAAAGTACGTGCTGAAGTGGGGTTCAGGATGGCCGTGACGATGCCAACCACCTCTCCAGACATGTTGACCAAGGGTCCGCCCGAGTTGCCCGGATTGGCCGCAGCGTCAAATTGAATCAAGCCTTTGAGCATTTGTTGGCCATCGGTTGATTTGAAATGCCGATTCAAGCCTGACACGACACCCGATGACACAGAGGGACCAAAGCCAAAAGGAAAGCCCACCGCCACCACAGCATCTCCAGGAACCAGTTGTTGGCTGGAGCCCAAAACGGCCGCTTCTAAATCATCTGGGATTTTTTGCGGCTTCAACACTGCCAAATCTTTGTCGGCATGGACGCTGACCACAGAGGCTTCGGTTTCTGTGCCATCAAAAAAGGTGACGCGCAGTTTTTTTGAGCCGGCAACCACATGAAAGTTGGTCAGTATCGTGCCATCGTCTTTGATGACAACTCCTGTGCCCACGCCATTTTCTTTGTCGGCATCTTTATTGTTCGGATCTGTTACATAAGCCATCACATGGACCACAGCACCTTGAACTGCTGCGGCTGCTTTGCTGGTTGGAGATGGGAGCTCTTTGGTGTGAAGGGTGTGCAAAACGGCAGCATCAATGTCTTTTTGCGTGAGCACCTGTCGATTTTGAAATGCGTTTGTAAAAAGTCCAACACACAACAAGCTCACAGAAACACCCAACAAAAAAACAGCGGCCATATCCCATCGACACTTGATGTTTTTAAACCCTAGGCTTAGCTTCTTGGTCGATTTCTGTTCCGTTTCTAATACACGCTGTGTTGGATCAGACAACCCAGCCGCAAGCGGTCTTGCGCCCCCGGGACGAAGACTTTTGCTGAAAACGGCTTCTCGTTTCATAAATTACCTACAGCATAAGCGTCAATGGTAAATTGAGGAAACTGGCTTAAACCCTGATGGCGATGCAATTCATACAACCCTTGATGCTGTGGTCTCTTTTGTTGATGCCGTTGATGGCGTGTGTCTACGTTTGGCTTTTGAGGCGGAAACGAAGACAAGCGGTTTCTTTCTCTGCAGTCTCTTGGATTCTGCAAAACATGGAAACCCCTTCAGCTTGGCGGCGCCATGTGCCACCTGTGCTGCTGTTCATTGCCATGGCGCTGTTGCTCTTTGCCTCTGCTAGGCCCACGGCGCGGATCACATTGCCAGCCGATTACATGACCTTGATCATGGCCATGGACGTCTCGAGAAGCATGCTCGCAGAAGATGTGGATCCCAGCCGCATCAAAGCTGCGCAGAATGCCGCCAAAGATTTTTTAAGAGATTTGCCGCCCAATATTCGTGTTGGTATCGTGTCCTTCGCAGCCAATGCACAGGTTGTGCAGCACGTCACCCATCAACGCGAGGAATTGGTCGAGTCCATTGACCGTTTTCAGTTGCAAAGAGGGACTGCGACGGGCAGTGGTTTGCTCATGGCCTTAGCCACCCTAAGGCCCGAGGCAAAGCTTGATTTAGAAAAGGTGCTCTACCCCTCTAGCCCCTCTAGCCCCGCTGGTTCCGGTGATACCTTTGCTGGCGGCCCGAACAGCGGCAGCCGGAGTTTGGATGCCAAGCCCCCTGAAAAAGAACGAGCCCCACAGCCCCCTGGCTCCTACACAGGCGGTGCCATTGTGTTGTTAACGGATGGCCGCAGGACTGCGGGCCCAGACCCTTTGTGGGCAGCTCAAAAAGCGGCTGATCTTGGGGTTCGTGTCTACACCGTGGGTTTTGGAACGCCCAACGGTTTTATCCCCGGCTTTGAGGGCTATTCGTTTTTTACTCAGGTCGATGAGGAATCATTGAAAGCGGTAGCCAAGATCACAGAGGCTGAATATTTCAAAGCAGGATCGGCCGAAAACTTGAAAAAAGTTTATCAGCACTTGTCGAATCAGTTCACCTTGGAAAAAAGAGATACAGAAATAACGGCGCTGCTGTCTGGCGCAGCATTGCTCATGATTGGGCTCGCACTCGTTTTGTCAGCCATTTGGTTTCGCATAGGGGATATGGGTCTAATGAAAAATCCTTGATTTATTGGGTGGGGGCACCAAACTCCCCCAAAAAAATCAGTCTGCTTAAATCCAGCGTCCAGCCGCTGCGACCCCCTCAAGCCTGACGAGGCACCACCACGCCATCAAACTCGCCCACCTGAAAACCCAGCGCTTCTGAGGCCAGTTGCTTGACCCAGTCGGGCTGACCAGCCTGAAAAATATACGAGGTGTAAAAGGCTTTAAGCGTGGGGTGGGCTGCAATTTCTGCACGCGTGCGGCTTTGGGTGACTTGGTCGCCGTACACCATGGGCAGCGGCACTTGCACGTTTTGCAAAGGGTCGCGGATGAGCCCCTTGGGCTCTTGGCCGTTTTCTAAGGCGTCCAGCTCCTCAAAAAACCGGCGGCGCATGGCCACAATGCCGCGGTCGCTGGCGCTGAGTTGCTCGAGCGACCGGTCGGCAATCACGCCCTGCCCCACCCAAGCCAAAAAGTCTTGGTTCATGACGTGGGTATCAATCCACTTGCCCTGCGCATCCAACACCGGGCCGTACCAAGTGGGAATTTGACCTTGCACATAAGGCTCGCGCTCTCGCGGCACGCGGGTGTACTTCCAGGTGATGCTTAGGGTGTTGTGGTCGTCAATGGGCACGCGCCATTCAAAATGCTCGCCCAGAAAAAACCCGTTGGGCCACAAGCACACGCGGCCCACGGTCCAAGCCTCGTCGGCGGATGTGGTGTTTTCTTTAATGCGGTGGTAGGTAAAGCCGAATTCAAATTCTTTAAAGTCCAGCTCCAAATGTTTAGCGCCGTATTTCACCTCGCCGGTGCGCTGGCGGTTGCCCCAGTTTTCGTGCATCCATTCAAAGTGCACGGGGTCGATGGAGTTTTCTTGGCACTGAAACCAGTTGCACGGCACTTCAGAAATCACGATTTGCGTGAAACCATTGGCCCAAGAAAAGGCTTCCCAATCGGGCAACTGGGGCGCAGGTAAGGGGCCCATATAGGCCCACACCAAACCGGCCTTGAGCTCAACGGGGTAAGCGGTGGCGCGAATGCGCTCTTTGCTGTTGCGCTCCGGGTGGGCGGTGTCTTCAAACGGTTGGTGTATGCACTGGCCTTGCGCATTGAACTGCCAGCCGTGGTAGTGGCAACGCACGCCCTGCGCTTCCACCATGCCCAAGCTGAGGTCGGCACGCCGGTGCGCGCAGTGCCTATCGAGCAGCCCAAACCCGCCAGTCAGGTCTTTGTACAACACCAAGTCTTCGCCCAGCAGGCGAATGTGTTTCAAAGAGCGGTCGTTAAATTCTGAAATGCCCGCCACAGGCATCCAATACCGACGCAAGAGCTGGCCCATGGGTGTACCAGGGCCTACGCGGGTCAGCCGGTCGTTAAGCTCTGGGCTTAACAAACTACTCCGCCTGAATTTTGGCTACTTTGACGGCGCGGTCGTACTTGCCTAAGTTTTTACGAATAATGTCGCCGTACTGAGGGGCATTGGAGTAGATGATGGAGAAGCCGGTTTCTTTAAATTTGGCTAAAAAGTCGGGGCTTTCGGTGGCTTGTTTGACCGCAGCCGACAGCTTGTTCACGATGGCAGGTGGCATGCCCGCAGGGCCGAGCAAGCCGGTTTCAGCTTGGTAGTCGTAGTCTTTTACAAATTCAGCCAAGGAGGGGGTGTCTGGGTAACGGCTCCAGCGCTTGCCTGAGGTCACTGCCAATAAGTTCATGGTGCCCGCCTTAATGTGCGGAGCAGATGCGGTGAAGGCTGTGAGCAAAACCGGTATGTCGCCAGCCAACAGTGCGGGCACCGACTGGCCGCTGCCTTTGTAGGGAATGTGGGCAATGTCCAAGCCCGCATCGGCCTTAAGCATTTCCATGGCAATGTGGTGGATGCTGCCAATACCCGAGGAACCGTAGTTGACCTTACCCGGATTGGCTTTGACATGGGCCAACAGCTCTTGCATGGTTTTGATGTTGGTTTTGGCGTTGGTGACCAACATCAGCGGTTCATAGGTCAGGCCCGCAATAGGAGTGAGGTCTTTGAGGGTGTCGTAAGGCAGGGTTTTAAAAATATGGGGCGCAATGCCGAGTTGGCTGGTGTCGCCCAACAAAAGGGTGTAGCCGTCTGCGGGCAATTTGCTCATTTGGCCGGTAGCGGTCACGCCGCCAGCACCGGGGCGGTTTTCTACGGTAAAGGCCTGACCCAAAATATCGCCCAGTTTTTGCGCCAAGGCGCGGGCCACAAAGTCGGGGCTGCCGCCAGCCACATAGCCCACCAAAATTTTCACAGGTTTGTTGGGGTAGTCCATCCCGGCGCCCGATGTGGCACTTGGGGCTGAGCTTGCCGAGGTGCCTTGGGCAACACTCAGGCTGGCTGCGGCGAGTAGGGCCGCCGCTATAAAAGTACTGATGCAGGTTTTGATGGCTTGTTGCATGGTGTCTCCTTATGTAATGTCTGCTGACTTGGGTTGTTTTAGCTCACGCTCACTTCGTCGGTGCGGCTCTCACCGCGACTATCTTTCCAGTTTAGGCTGAGTTTGTCTCCCACTTTGGCAGACTTAACTACAAATTGCAAAAAAGGGTTTTTAGACACGGCGGGGCCCCATTCGGCCTGCAGTACCGTGCGCCCGTTCAACATGGCCGTCACGTACTGTATGTGCCAAGCCGGTATGGTTTTGCCGGCTGCATCTTTGCGCTGGCCCGACTCCATCTCGTGCTGCATAAGCACACGAACGGTCAGCTTGTCACCCGAGAGTTGGGTGCGTATGCGCATGGGTTCAGCCATCAGCCACAGCCTCCTAGGGTAATCTTGACTTCTTTTTTGGCAAAAAACGCCTTGCCGTCGGCAGCGACCGCCACGGCAAACACATCGGTCGATTGCGCCATTTTGAGGGTGGTGGTGAAGTTGGGCTCTACCCATTCGGTTAGGGTAAACAGGGCGGACAAATCAGCGGGGTTTTTTTCGACCAGCAGCAACATGCGCCGAATATTGGGCAGCGTGCAGCCAAAGCTCAAGCGCACCACAGCCGCATTTTCGGCAATGTCTGGCGCGTTAAGCCACACGTCTTTGCTGGCAACTGGCGTAGGCAGGCCCAAAGCTTTGTAAACATTGGCGGGGCTTTGGGCTTCAAAAGCAATTTTTTCATAGGCCCAAGACAGCTCAGGCCATAGGCCCGAAGCGGCCCACAGGGCGGTCATGGCCGTCAAGCTGCTGTGGCGCAGGGTGTGTTGGAGGTATTGGCGGCGGGTAGGCATGTGGGCTCAGCAAAGGGGCACATTATGAGCACGGCGAATGAGTTGGGTGGCTGAGCCCTCAAAATACAGCTTCTATCTTTAGGAGCATGAACATGGGCACATCGCTGGACGGCAAACTGGTTGTTGCCATTTCGTCTCGGGCCTTGTTTGACTTTGAAGAAGAAAACAAAGTGTTTGAGCAGGGCCTTGGCCCCACCAAAGACCGTGCCTACATGAATCTGCAGCTGGACAAGCTGGACGAACCGGCCAAGCCTGGGGTTGCGTTTTCTATGGTGCGCAAGTTGCTGGCGTTTAACGATGATCAGGCCCAGCGGGTGGAGGTGGTGATTTTGTCGCGCAACGACCCGGTGTCGGGCATGCGCGTGTTTCGCTCAGCGCAGCACTACGGCTTGCCCATTGAGCGCGGCAGCTTTACCCGCGGCCAGTCGCCTTGGCGCTACCTCAAGCCCTTGCACGCCAACCTGTTTTTAAGCACCCACTTGAGCGATGTGCGCGCCGCTTTGGATGCGGGCGTGCCCGCCGCGCAGGTGTATCCGCAGTCGGCGCTGGCCAGCGACGCCCACCCGCACGAAGTGCGCATTGCCTTTGACGGCGACGCCGTGCTGTTTTCAGACGAAGCCGAGCGCGTGTTTCAGGCACAAGGCTTAAGCGCCTTCCAAAAGCACGAGCGCGACAAGGCGCTGGAGCCTTTATCTGCCGGGCCTTTTAAGCCCCTGTTGGCCGCCCTGCACCGCTTGCAACAAGAGGGCACGCCCGCCATGCGCATACGCACCGCACTGGTTACGGCACGCAGTGCCCCCGCGCACGAGCGCGCCATACGCACGCTCATGGACTGGAACATTGAGGTGGACGAGGCTATGTTTTTAGGGGGCCTGGCCAAAGGAGAGTTTTTACGAGAGTTTGAGCCTGATTTTTTCTTTGACGACCAAACCGGCCATATTGAATCGGCTTCACGGCATGTGCCCTCGGGGCATGTGGCCAGCGGGGTGGCCAATGCGCTTAAGACGGAAACCCTTCAAACAGAGGTAAAGCGCTCGTAACCCTGGGCACGCAGCTCGCAAGCCGGGCAAGTGCCGCAGCCGTAGCCCCAAGCCTGCCGGTGCTCTCGGTCTCCTAGGTAGCAAGTGTGGGTGTGTTCCACAATCAAATCCACCAAGGCGTCGCCCCCTAATTGCTGCGCCATCCGCCAAGTGTCGGCTTTGTCAATCCACATCAGCGGGGTTTCTATTAAAAAGCGCCGGTCCATACCTAAAGACAGGGCCAGCTGCATGGCTTTCATGGTGTCGTCGCGGCAATCGGGGTAGCCCGAAAAATCAGTTTCGCACACGCCCGTCACAATCACTTCTAGCCCACGCCGGTAAGCCAATGAACCCGCCAAGGTTAAAAACAAAAGGTTGCGGCCAGGCACGAAGGTGTTAGGCAAGCCGCTGGATTCCATTTTGAAGGCCATGTCTCGGGTAAGTGAGGTCTCGCTCACATCGCCCAATACCGCCAAATCCAGCACATGGTCTTGGCCCAGGCGTTGTCCCCAATCCGGAAACTGGCGGCGAATTTCATCCAACACCACCAAGCGGGACTTCAGCTCCACATGGTGGCGCTGCCGGTAGTCAAAGCCAATGGTTTCCACCCGCTCGAATTGCGACAAGGCGCGCGCCAAACAGGTGGTGGAGTCTTGCCCGCCGGAAAAAAGCACCAAAGCGGTGCGGTGGTGGCGGTGTTCCGCAGCGGCTTCGATGGAAGCGGCCGGTAAAAATGCGTTGGATGGGGCGTTAGGGCTCAAGTTGGATCAAATGAATAGATGGTAGAGCCCATCTAATAAAGCGAAAGCCCAAATTTTAGCGACCAGCTTTGTCCGAATGGTCTGATTTGTCTTTGCTCTTGATTTGAGAAGGCGTGTAGGTCAAGACTTCTTTGGTGATCGTGCCTGGGGCTGTGGCGCTGTCTTGGTTTTTTTGCTCAGCGCGCTGCTGAACCTGCGCCATATTTTGCGAGGAGTGCTGGTTGGCTTGGGCCATGACCTCCACAGCCTTAGCGCTGGCCATCCATAAAGAATGGACGTGCTGTATCAGCATTTTGGAAATAGGCTCTTTGGGCGGCGCCTCTACCTTGCCCACTTCTTCCATGCGCTTGGTGAAGTTACGCAGGTTCTCATTGGCTTGGGGGGAGCCGCTCATAACGGCGATTCTGGCGGCATCCGCTGCGGCGCGGGCCTGAACTTTGGGGTCAATGTCGTTGATGACCCCGGGCTGCTTAGGGGCAACTTGCGCAGCGGAAGATGAAGCCGCAGGGTTAACGGGCGCCACAGGAACCACCTTGGCTGCGACAGGCGCGGCCACGTCTGAGGCTACGGCCCTCAGAGCAGCTGTGCGGTCGACAGAAGATAGTTGCATGTGACATTTCCCCCCGAAAAGAGAGGCCCTTTTCCAGTTACGTATATGGATTAACGGCAGATTTGATGGGTAATTTAGGTCTTATTTTCACTTTATTTCTCATTTTTGACTCAATACAACCTCATTTGTGGTCGAAATAAAAGCATCAGACTTTACTGGCCATCAAAATGACACATACCGTTTTTCCCTCAGAACAGTCGTCTCTTGTTGAAATCCACCAACGCCAACTGGGCACCCAAATTCGTGGGGCACGTTTGGCGCAGAACCAGCCCCAAGACGCTCTAGCCGAAAAAGCCGGTATTGCCATTGGCGCCCTCAAAAACTTGGAAAGCGGTCGCGGCGCCAGCCTGCGCACCTTAACCAGCGTGGTCTGCGCTTTAGGCCGCCAAGAGTGGCT